>JAJZEV010000228.1 GCA_021805665.1 Pseudomonadota bacterium | reverse complement strand
GGCAAACCCGGCTGGTGGACCGCCGTGGTCGGCCCCGGATGCCCGGTCGATACCGACCGCTTCTTTGTGATCTGCCCCAACGTCCTGGGCGGCTGCATGGGCAGCACCGGCCCGCTCAGCCCCCGGCCGCTGGCGGACGGATCGGACTCCGCCGAACCCTGGGGGCTGGCGGACGGATCGGACTCCGCCGAACCCTGGGGTACCGATTTCCCCCCCGTCACCATCCGCGACATGGTCCGGGCGCAGAAGCAGTTGACCGACCATCTGGGCATTCAGCGGCTGTTCGCCGTCATCGGCGGTTCCATGGGCGGGATGCAGGTGCTGCAATGGGCCGCCGCCTATCCCGATTCGGTGTTCGCCGCACTGCCGATCGCCACCGCGTCCTACCACTCCGCCCAGAACATCGCGTTTCACGAGGTTGGGCGGCAGGCGATTTTCGCCGATCCGGACTGGCAGGCCGGCCAGTACTGGCGCCACGGCCGCATCCCCGCCCGCGGCCTGGCCGTCGCCCGCATGTGCGCCCATATCACCTACCTGTCGGAAGAAGCCCTCACGCGCAAATTCGGCCGCCGTCTGCAGAACGCCCCCAAGGACAGCACCGAAGCCATCAACCTGTTCGGCGAGATGTTCGAGGTGGAGAGCTACTTGCGCCATCAGGGCAGCACTTTCGTCCAGCGATTCGACGCCAACAGCTACCTGACGATCACCCGGGCGATGGACTACTTCGACCTCGCGGCCGATTGCGGCGGCGACCTGGCGACGGCGTTCAAGGGCAGCCGCACGCGGTTTCTGCTGGCCTCGTTCACCTCCGACTGGCTGTTCCCGACCGAGGAAAGCCGCTTCGTCGCCAGGGCGCTGAACCGGGCAGGGGCCAACGTCTCGTTCGTGGAATTCCCCACCGACAAGGGCCACGACGCCTTCCTGCTCGACGAACCGGATTTCCACCGCACCCTGGCCGGCTTCCTGCGCGGCTGCGCCATGCACGCCGGCCTGGAGGCTCGGTTATGACCACCCACGATCCGGTTCGCTTCATTGCCAAGAACCTGCGCGTCGATCTGGCGGTGATCGCCGACATGATCGCGCCGGGATCGCGGGTGCTGGATATCGGCTGCGGCGATGGCACGCTGATCGATCACCTGTTCCAGACCAAGAACTGCGACGCCCGCGGTATCGAGATCGACATGGCGGAAGTCACCCGCGCGGTCGCATACGGCCTGCCGGTGATGCACGGCGATGCGGACATCGACCTCCAGCACTACCCCGACGCCGCGTTCGACTACGTCGTGCTGTCGCGCGCCTTGCAAGCGGTGGAACGTCCCCGGGCGGTGCTGCGGCAGATGCTGCGGATCGGCACCCGCGCGGTGGTCAGCTTCCCTAACTTCGGCCACTGGCTGGTGCGCTGGCAGTTGCTGTCCAGCGGACGCATGCCGATGACCGCGACCTGGGACCGGCCTTGGCACGAAACGCCGAACATCCATCCCTGCACGATCCGGGACTTTTTCGACCTGTGCGAGCAGGAAGGCTACGTCGTGGAACGCTGGCTGGCGGCCGACGAGGCCGGCCGCCGCTCGCCGTGGCGCCGAGCCTTTTTCGACCTGTGCGAGCAGGAAGGCTACGTCGTGGAACGCTGGCTGGCGGCCGACGAGGCCGGCCGCCGCTCGCCGTGGCGCCGAGCATCGCGGATGGCGAATTTGTTCGGGGAGCAGGGCGTTTTCCTGCTTCGGAACCGATAGGCCCGCCGCTATGCCGCTGAAGGGATTGCGGCGATTGGATTCGCTCGCCGGCCGGCCGCCGCGGCGGCGGGCGCGCCGTATGCGCATCGCCGCCGTGGTGTCGCTGCTTATCCATTTGGCGATCGCCGTGCTGCTGCTGGTCACCATCCCGCGTGGACACAAGGAGGAGGTGCTGCCGCCGCCCGCGCCGGTCACGATGGTGTTCGATGCTGGCCGTCGAGAGGGGCCGACCCTGCCAAATCCATCCTTGCTGACCAGCCCGGGCAGAGGGCCCGCGACCCCACCGGCCGAGGCGGCGCCGTTGCCGACGCCGCCGCTGCCGCCCCCGGTTCCGCCGGCCCCGCCGATGCCGGAAGCGCCGACTGCCACCGCTCCGCCGCCAGCCGAGGCGCCGGCCGCGGAGCAACAGCCGCCGACCCCATCCCAGCCGCCGCCGCCCGCGCCAGCCCCGCCGCCTCCGCCTCCGGACGCCGAACCCGCGCCGTCCCCGCCGCCGCCGCCGCCCAAGCCGCGTCCGACGCCGCCGCCGCCGAAGACCCAGCCAACGCCGCCGCCCCGGCCGGAGAAGCGCGAAGCGCCACTGGATTTCCCGGCGCCGATGAACTTCAGCTTCGGTAACCAGCGGCAGGCGCCGAAAGCCTCGCCACGTCAGGCGGCCCGCCCGCACATCCCTGGCACGATCGATATGTCGATGGGGCCGGCGGCCCGTGGCGCTGACAACCCGACGCCGTATTCCGACAACGACGACAGCGCCGCCGGAACGGACTGGCGCAACGCCTTAAGCCGGTGGGTGGCCGAACACGCCTATTACCCCGAACAGGCCCGTCGTTTCGGGGAGGAGGGCGACGCGATGGTTCACGTCATCGCCAAATCCGACGGAACGGTGAAAGAGGTGGAGTTGATCCGGAAATCGGGGTCGATGTGGCTGGATATCGCGCTGGTGGCCCTGTTCCGCGACGCCCACATCCCGCCGTTTCCCGCCGGCGGGGATGAGCCGCTGGAGTTCAATTTCCTGATGCACTACATGCTGATCCGGCAGGAGTAGGAGTGCCGCTGCCTAAGCCGCCTAAGCTGCCTTTGCCAGCACCAGCCGCCGCCGGGGCGCGGCCTTTACCGGCATGGCGGCGTACACGTCCTTCACCGCCTCGGTCAGCGTCACGCCAGCCAGTCCGGGCACCAATCGCCGCCCGGCGCGCTCCAGCAGCGGGCTGGCACGCAGGACCGCGCGCAGCCGGGACGGCGGCATCCACAACGCGGCGTCGCGGCGTTCGACCCGAAACAGGCCACCGGCCAAAAGACGGCCAAGCTGCCCGGCGGAATAGGGGTTGCCGTGACCGAACGGCGTGTTCTCCCGATACGCCCACATTCCGGTGCGGTTCGGCACCACGATCAGAAGCCGGCCATCGTCCTTCAGCACCCGCCAGACCTCGCGCAGCAGCCGCCGGGCGTTCTCGGCGGTTTCCAGGCCATGCACCAGCAGTACGCGGTCGAAACTCAGGTCGGCGAACGGCAGGCTGTCTTCCTCCGCTGCGCAGGACAGGTTCGGTGCGCCCGGCGGCCAGCGGGCCGCGCCCATTTGCGCCGGGGTCAGCGCGATGCAACGGGCCGCGGTGTCGCGCCACAGCCGCAGATAGGGCATCGTGTAGCCGATCCCCAGCAGCGAGTCGCCCGCCGCGGCCGGCCACATCTCCAGCAGCCGCTCGCGCAGCACCCGGGCGGTCACGGCGCCGCGCGCCGAACCGTAGAATTCTGCTGCCTGGTGTGCGTCCGCCGTCATGCAGCGGGGCTATAGCACGTCCCGTGGTTTTCGGCTCGGCGAACGCATGCTAGGATTTTGCCCATGACAGTCACAGCATCCCCCGTCCCGATCCTGAGCGACAACTATGCCTGGCTGCTGCGCGACAGCAGCACCGGCGCCACCGCCATCGTCGATCCCGCCGATGCGCAGCCGATCATCGAAGCCATTGAAAAGGCGGGCGGACGGCTGGACATGATCCTGCTGACCCACCACCACGGCGACCATATCGCCGGGGTGGATGAGGTGCGGGCGCGCTTCGGCTGCCCTGTCGTGGGCGCCGCCGCCGACCGGCACCGGCTGCCGGCGCTGGATCAGGCGGTGCGCGAAGGCGACACCGTGCGGCTGGGCAACGCCGTCGGCGAGGTGATCGAAACCCCCGGCCACACCCGCGGCCAGATCAATTTCTTCTTCCCCGACGGTGCGGTGCTGCTGTCCGGCGACACCCTGTTCAGCCTGGGCTGCGGCCGCTTGATAGAGGGCACACCGGCCGAGATGTTCGACAGCCTGCGCAAGCTGGCCGCCCTGCCGGGCGACACGCTGGTCTGCTGCGGCCATGAATACACCGAGAACAACGCCCGCTTCGCCCTGGCGGTCGATCCGGATAACGAATCACTGCACGATTTCGTGGGCAGGGTGGAGCAACTGCGGGCCGCCGGCCAGCCCAGCGTACCGTCCGTTCTGGCCGACGAGCTAAAGGCCAACCCGTTCCTGCTGGCACCGGATGTCGCCAGTTTCGCCGCCGCGCGGGCCAAGAAAGACAAGTTCTAAACAGGGGAATATCAAACGTGAAACTCTACTACTCGCCGACCAGCCCGTACGTCCGCAAGGTCGTGGCGTGCGCCATGATCCGCGGCCTCGATGGGCGCATCGAGAAGCATGCCAGCAACCCGCACGCCTCGCCGGCCGATCTGGTCGCGGACAACCCGCTGTCCAAAGTGCCGTGCCTGGTGACCGACGATGGCATGTCGCTGTTCGGCAGCCAGTTGATCTGCGAATACCTCGACAGCCTGGGCGAGGAACTGCCGTTGTTCCCGGCCAAGGGCGCTTCTCGCTGGCGGGCGCTGAAGTTCCAGTCGCTGGGCGATGGCATCCTCGACGCGGCGGTGCCGTGCCGCGGAGAGCAAGGCAAGCCGGCGGAAGCCGCGCGCGACGCCCAGATCGCCCGTTGCAAAGAGGCAATGAAACGGACGGTCGATACGCTGGAAGCCGATCCGCCGCATAAGACCGTCGATATCGGCTCGATTACAGTGGCCTGCGCGCTCGGTTATCTGGACTTTCGCTTCGGGTCCGATCCGTGGCGCGAGGGGCATCCGAAACTGGCGGCGTGGTACGAAGCCTTTGCCAGGAACAAGGGCATCGCCGAGACGGCGCCAGCGTAACCGGCGGATCGGCGGGAGCGGGCGAGGCGACCGTCCGCTCCGATGGTTCACCGGTTTTCAGTCGGGTCAGTACTCGAACTGATAGGTCAGCCCGACGCTGGCCGCATCGGCGCCGCCGGCATTGCCGGTCGCCGAAGCGTCCCCCGACCCGGCTGATGTTTCCAGCTTCAGGCCCTTTGCCAGATCCACCTGAACTGTCGCCTGGGTGCCGCTGCCGGTAGTGCTTTGCCTGGCACCCAGATAGACGCCTTTCGCCAGATAGCTGCCCGCCTCCAGCGTCGGGGTGCCGGCCGCGTTGCTGCCGACCGACAAGCGGTCCAGCCCGAACGTCTTGCGCAAACTCTCCAGCGGATCGAATCCCGAGGTGGCACCGGACATCGACGCCAGGGCCGCCGCGATCTGGGCCAACTGCAGCGGGCTGAGTTTCGAGGTGCTGGTGTTGAACAGCAACTGCGACAGAATCTCGTCCTGCGGCATGTCTGGTACACTGGACAGGGTGATTTTGGGGTTCTTCGCGGTTCCATCGACCATCAGCGTGGCGATGATCGTGGCCGTGGCGGATGTCGCGACGAAGTGGATGGACGGATCGGATATCCCGGCGCCGGAGAAATCGACGGTGCCCTCTGTGAAGGTCAGCGTCGTCCCGACGATGGTGAACGTCCCGCGCCGCAGGTGCAGGCCCCCGGTCGGGTTCGGCTGGGCGGTGGTCCCGCCGATCTGGATTTTGCCCCCCAGTTCGGCGTCCAGGCCACGGCCGCGGACGAACACCTGCTCTGGCGCGTCCAGCGTCAGATTCAGCGCGATAACGGTTGGCGGCGGCGCCTCGGCCGGCGGCGGAGACGGGGGCGTATTGGCGTTGCGTACCTGCAACACCGCTATACTGGCGGGCAGCTTGTCCGGTATCCGGATATCGGCGCTTCGGACATGCAGCGTGCCGCCGGCTTGCAGGCCGCCCTGGATGTCGCCGGTCAGCGACAGGTTGGCGTCGATGTTCGCGGTGATCAGGTCGCTGGCCAGCGGGCGCGCATTGTTGGCCGTGAGGTGCAGATCGACCGGCATCGCGCCGGCAAGGCTGACCGATCCTGAACCGCTGAGGGTTCCCGGCCCGGCTTTGCCGGCGAAATCGACCAGCCGGATCGTGTCGCCCGAGGCCTGGATGGTCGCGGTCATGGCGGTGACATTGGCGCCCAGCGCGTAGTCGGTGGCGCTGCCGTTGCGCAGGGTCGCCGAACCCCGGACCAAGGGGGCTGCCGTGGTCCCGGCGACGGTGGCGTTGACCGTGATCTCGCCCCGGGCACGCCGGCCTTGCGCGGTCAGCAGCGGATCCAGCATCGCCAGATCCAGATCGGCGTCGGTGTTCAGGTCCAGTGCGCCGCCTTGCGCCAGCGGCACCGACCCGGTGACAGCGATATACGACGGGCCGGCGGTCAGTCTGGTATCGACGCGGGCGGAGGTGCCCTGAAGCGTGGCTTTGGCGATCAGATTGGCGGCTGGCAGGGCCTGACCGGGGCCTTGCTTCTGCTTCACCCCGGTCGCGGTCAACGCGATCGTGCCCTCTGGCCTGGCGGTGGTGCCGGTCAACCTCGCGTCGGCGGCGATGACGCCGGTGGCGGCAAAGGCCGGGTCGATAATCGCGGCGATGCCGGCCTGTAGGCCGCGCAGACTGGCAGTCAGATCCAACGTGCTGCCGGCGTGCCCCGCGATGGTCAGTTCGGCTTGCTGGAATCCCAGGCGAACGCGGTCCATCGCCACGCCATCGGCGAAGCTGAAGCGGGCGGGGGCGAGAAGCCGCAGCGCCTGCTGTTTCCAGCTTGCCTCCATCCTGGCCAGCGCCAGCGTGCGATTGCCGGCATCCAGCGTCCCCGCGGCGGTCAGCTTCGCGGGGCCGTTCGCGAGGGCAGGGACGTTGGCGCCCACCGTCAGCGCCAGCGCGTCCAACGGTCCCTTGGCGGTAACCCGGGTGGACATGGAGCGGATGGTGCTGGCCGTGAATCCGTCCGCGCTGAGGGTTCCGTCGATGACGGGATGGCCGGACGGGTTGGCGACCGTGGCATTCAGTTCGGCCTTGCCGATCTCGGCGGTGCCGGGCAGCGCCACGTCCTTCATGGCCAGTATCAATCTGGCGGTCTGGTCGTCGGAGTCCAGCCTGACGTTCGCCTGACCGGCGATCGGCCGCCCGATCAGCGGTTCCAGGTCGGCCAGTTTCCCCAGGGCGAGATGCAGATGGCCGCTGGGGATCGCCGCCGGGGGAGTCAGGCTGGCGGTGCCGCCGGCCTCCAGCGACTTCCATGCTGCCTTGGCGATATCGACTTGGATGGTATCGCCGGTCTTGCCGGCGGTCAGCGCCAGGGTCAGCGGCGCATCCAGCAGCATGCCGTTGGCATTGACGGTGGCCCGTGGTGCGTCCGGCAGGCCGGTCGCATCCACCGTTGCCGTGATACGACCGGGGGAATAGCCCTTCGCAGCCACGTTCGAGGCGAGTTGCGCCTGGACAGCCAGTGCGTCCAACGCCCCGCCGGCATGTCCCTTCGCATCCAGCGTACCGGACAGGACGGGCTGGACGGCGGACAGATCCGCCAGGGCCACGGCCCAGTTCAGGTTAAGGATTTTACCAGCAAGCGTGCCGTCCGCCGTCGCGGTCAGGGCTTTGCCGTTCACCGTCAGATGCGACAGCGTGTAGTCTCCGCCCTTGGCCGACCCTGCGATATCGATGCGGCCGTCCTCGCCGATCAGGGCCGGTAGCGGCGCCATACCGCTGGCGATCGCGACCTGCCCGACAACGGTGCCGGACGTCGTGCCGTCCTTCATCCCCGCCGTCAGGTTCAGATCGGCGTTGCCGGCGATCTCCACCCCGCCCGCGCCGGCCAGTGGGTCGAGGTCGGGCAGAACCAGATGGGCCTGAAGACGCGGGTTGTCCTCGACCCGGGCGGTGCCGTCGATTGCCAGCAGCGGATGGTGCAGTGCGAAGGTTACCGGCTTGCCGGGATCGTCCAGCTTTTCGGCGGCCTCCAGCGTCAGCGGTCCACCCGCGAATACGTCTGGCCGCGGTCCCGGCACATGGATGTCCTCGACGCGCGCGTGCAGTTCGCCCCGGGCCGCATTGCCGGCCAGATCGGCATTCAGCGCGCCGATGCGCACGCCGCCCGCGCTCAGCGCCTGGATCCGCACGGTGCCGCTGGCTTCGGGTCTGGCGAACGGCCCATGCACCTTGGCATCGATCAGGACCGACTGCCAGGACACGCCCTCGGCCGGGGTCATCGCCGGGGCGTGCGCTTCGACCGCCAGATCGGCGGCCCGGTTCAGCAGATCGACAGTGCCGAAGGCCGCGGCGGTCAGTTGCCCGGCGCCGATATCCACCCGGGCGGCGATGGCAGAGCGCGGGCCTTTGGCGGAGGCCTGGATCGCCACCGAACCCAGATCGGGGAGATGGGCGATCGAGGACATCAGCCCCTTGGCTGGTTCGTTTGCCTTGACAGAGGCAACGACCCGATCCGGCGTTACATCGAAGCTGACCGTGTACTGGCCGGGGCTGTCCAGCCGGTTCGCCTCCAGCCGCCCGGAACCCATGGTGAGCGAGGGCAGGTCGGCCGAACCATCCAGCGCCAGGATCGCGGCGGCGCCCGCGACCGGTGCCCCGATCGCTGCCCGGGCGATTTGCAGCCGGCGCAGATCGACCCGCACCGGAAGGCTGAAGCCGTCGGACTTGCTGGCGGTGGTCTTGGATTCCGATTCAGGCAGGCGGCTGAAGTCCAATTGGTCCGCCTGAAGCAGGTCGATGTGTGCGATTCGGTGGACCAATTGCCAAGGCGACCAGTCCAGCACCAGGCCGGAAACGACGACGTACGCGCCCTTGGCATCCGAGACCTGAATCCGTTCGGCGCGCAGCGCATCGGGAAAGCGTCCTGACAGGCCCTCGATTTGCACCATGCCGCCGGTCAGGCTGGCGGTCTGCCGTTCGATCAGCCGGCGGCCGGCATCGATGTTCGCACCGATCCCGACCGTCAGTATCGGGATCGCCAGCAATGCCAGCGCAAGCCCGCCGATCCATTTCAGTGCCCGCGTCAAAATGCCTGCCCGATGCCGATATAGACTTCGAACGAGTCGCCACCCGGCAGTCTTTGCAGCGGCACGGCGATGTCCAGCCGGATCGGCCCGATCGAGGTGTAATATCTGCCACCCACGCCAGCCCCGGCATGCCAGTTGCTGGTAAACGGCGCGCCGTTGGTACTGACCTGCCCCACGTCCATGAATCCCACTACGCCATAATTACCCAGGATACGTTGCCGCAACTCCACGGTCCCGGCGGAGATCGCGGTTCCGCCGGTCGGATTTCCGTCGGGGAACTGCGGACCCAGCGTCTGATAGCGATAGCCGCGCACCGTGGCGCTGCCACCGGCATAGAACCGCTGATCGGGCGGCAGGCCGAACACCCCGACACCGGAGGCCTGCCCGACCAATCCGCGCAAAGCGATCACGCTGCGCCCGTCATGGAACATATCCAGATACGTCGATCCCGAGATCTGCGAGATCATGAACGTCGCCGTGGCAGCGCCGACCGACACCGTGGGCGTGACCAGCAGCGCCGCGCGCATTCCCGAGGTCGGGTCCAGCGGGCTGGTCGTGTCGTCGTATTTCAAGCTGGCGGGGACGCCCGCCAGATTGTAATGGCGGTCGATGTCTTCCTGAAGGATGGATTCCTGCTCGCCGGAGAGCCCCAGGCTGGCGGTCCAATAGGGCGACAGTTTGCGGTTCAGCCCGATTTTCTCCATCAGCGCCGTCTGTTCGTAGGCTTGCAGGCTTTGCTGGATGGCATTCAGATCGATCTCCAACTGTTGATCGCGGGTCAGGAAATCCGGTTTCAGGAACTGCGCCCCGACCTGATAGCCCGGCCGGATCAGCGCATCGCCGCCGGCCTGATAGGACGCGGTCAGGTTCAATTGCTCTGCATTGCCGAACAGGTTCCGGTCATGCCACGCCGTCGTCAGGTTGGCACCCAGGTCGGTCGAATAGCCGACGCCCAGGTCCACGGCGTGAAGCGGGCGTTCGGTCAGGTCGAAGGCGACGGGTATCTGTCCGGCGGGGTCCAGCGTCGAGGCCGGGGTTGCCCGCACCACGGAAAAGACCCCCATCGAGGTCAGGTCGGATCGCGCCGCCTCGATCGCGGCCGGGCTGTACAGTTCGCCTTGATGCAGCAGCAGCCTCTGCCGTACGAAGGCCTCGTTCATGTCCTTCAGTCCGTTCAGGCTGATCGGGCCGATATCGGCTTTTGGCCCTGCTTCCGGCTGGAACACGACATCCAGCAGGTTCCGATCCGGATGCAGGGTGGCTTCCGGCGGGGGCACCTTGGCCAGCGGATATCCATCGGCCCGCAGCGCGTCGGCCAGTCTTCCCTGTCCGCC
>JAJZEV010000205.1 GCA_021805665.1 Pseudomonadota bacterium | reverse complement strand
CGACCGGTTGGGGCGTGTTCGCTTACTCGCGGTTCGGGTACGGGCAGTCGGACACTGTAAAGCTGCCCCGGCCCATGAGTTACATGCACGATGAGGCGCGCGTGGCGCTGCCGCGGGTGCTTCGGGCCGCCGGTATCGAACGCACCGTGCTGATCGGGCACTCCGACGGCGGGTCGATCGCCGCGATCTACGCCGGAATGGTTTCGCCGGAGACGGATAGAATAACATCGCCATTCCGGGCCGGTGACCCGCCCCCCCTACTGCTCGGTCTGGTCACCATCGCCGCCCACTTCTTCGTGGAGGACCTGAACATCGAGTCCATCCGGCAAATCAAAATCACCTACGAAACCAGCGATCTCCGCCCACGCCTCGCCCGCTACCACCGCGACGTCGATGCGGCGTTCCTCGGCTGGAACGGCGCCTGGCTGGATCCGCGTTTCCGGAACTTCGACATCGTGGAATTCCTGCCCCGCATCGCCACACCGATCCTGGCGCTGCAAGGCGCCGACGACCCATATGGCACAGACGAACAGCTTCGGGTGTTCGCCGCCAACGCAACGGCGCCGATCGAAACCCACCTGATTCCCGGCGCCAAACACGCGCCGCACCTGGAGGCCAAGGACGCCACCCTGGCCGCCATCGCCGCCTTCATTGCCGACCTGCAAACGGGGTTCCCGACGTGATCGATTTCCAGACCGACCCGACCCGTTACCGCCATTGGAAACTGTCGTTCGACGGCCCGATCGCCATGCTGACGATGGACGTCGATCCCGACGGAGGGCTGATGGACGGTTACGACCTGAAACTGAATTCCTACGACCTGGGCGTGGATATCGAACTCGCCGACGCAGTCCAGCGGCTGCGGTTCGAGCATCCGGAGGTCAAGACGGTGGTGCTGAGGTCCGGCAAGGAAGGCGTGTTCTGCGCCGGGGCCAACATCCGCATGTTGGGCAAGGCCACGCACGGCCACAAGGTGAACTTCTGCAAATTCACCAACGAAACCCGCCTGTCCATCGAGGACGCCAGCGAGAACTCCGGCCAGACCTATCTGGCCGCGATCAGCGGTGCGGCGGCGGGCGGCGGCTATGAACTGGCGGTGACCGCCGACCATATCATGCTGATCGACGACCGGCGTTCGTCCGTGTCGCTTCCGGAACTGCCGCTGCTGGCGGTGCTGCCCGGCACCGGCGGCCTGACAAGGCTGACCGACAAGCGCCGTGTGCGCCGTGACCGCGCCGACATCTTCTGCACCGCCGAGGAAGGTGTGCGCGGCCAGCGTGCCGTCGAGTGGCGGCTGGTGGATGAGGTCGTTCCGCCTTCCGCCTGGGATGCCAAGGTCAAGGAACGCGCGCTGGAACTGGCGGACAAGTCGGACCGCGCCGGCGGAAAGGGCATCGGCCTGACCCCGCTGGACCGCACCATCGGCGGCGACGCTATCATCTACCCGCATGTAAAGGTGGCGCTGGACCGCACGCTGCGCAGTGCCTCGATCACCATCCTCGCACCCTCGGTCCTGCCCGGAGATCTGCGCGGCATCCACGACAGCGGCGCCGCCTTTTGGCCGCTGGCGATGGCGCGCGAACTGGACGACGCGCTGCTGCATCTGCGCCTGAATGAGCCCTCCATCGGCCTGATCGTCTTCCGTTCGGTTGGCGATCCGGCCGACGTCATGGCCGCCGACAGCCTGCTGGAACAGTATCGGGCCGACTGGCTGGTGCGCGAAATCCGCCTGTATCTGAAACGGGTGTTCAAGCGCGTGGACATGATGGCCCGCAGCCTGATCGCGCTGATCGAGCCCGGTAGCTGCTTCGCCGGCAGCCTGGCGGAACTGGTCTTCGCCGCCGACCGTTCCGTGATGCTGTCCGGGACCGTGCCGGGCGACAATCGCGGACCGGCCACGCTGCACCTGTCGGCACTGAATTTCTCGGCATATCCGATGGGCAACGGCCTGTCGCGTCTCGCCAACCGTTTCTATGGGGAACCGGATTCGGTGAACACCGCGGCCGGCCTGATCGGCGAGACGCTGAATGCCGAAGCCGCCGACGAACACGGGCTGATTACCCTCGCCTACGATTCCATCGACTGGGACGACGAGGTCCGGCTGATTTTGGAAGAACGCGCCTCGTTCTCCCCCGACGCGCTGACCGGACTGGAGGCCAACCTGCGCTTCGTCGGCCCGGAAACGATGGAAACCCGCATCTTCGGTCGCCTGACCGCGTGGCAGAACTGGATCTTCCAGCGTCCCAACGCGGTGGGCGAAGCCGGATCGCTGAAACGCTACGGGTCCGGCGTCCGCCCGGACTTTAACACCGAACGTGTTTGAGAGGATCTCATAATGCCCGACGGCACCCAGATCGATTATGATGGACTGATCCCCAACAATGTTGGCCTCGCGGACGATCTGCGGGTCCGCAAGGCGCTGGAAACCTGGCACCCCGGCTACATCGACTGGTGGAAGACGATGGGGCCGGAAGGCTTCCAGACCTCCTCGGTCTTCCTGCGCACCGCTATCGGCGTCGGCAGCGAGGGCTGGGCCAAGTTCGGCTTCGTCCGCATGCCGGAATACCGCTGGGGCGTACTGCTGGCGCCGGCCGTCGAGGGCCGCACCATCCCGTTCGGCGCGCACAAGGGCGAACCAGCCTGGCAGGAAGTCCCCGGCGAATACCGGGCGATGCTGCGCCGCCTGCTGGTGATCCAGGGCGACACCGAACCGGCGTCGGTGGAACAGCAGCGCTACCTCGGCGCCACCGCACCCTCGTTGTACGACATGCGTAACCTGTTCCAGGTGAACGTGGAGGAAGGCCGCCATCTGTGGGCGATGGTCTATCTGCTGCAGAAATACTTCGGCCGCGACGGGCGCGAGGAAGCCGACGACCTGCTGCGCCGACGCTCCGGCCATCAGGACACGCCGCGCATGCTGGGGGCGTTCAACGAGCAGACGCCGGACTGGCTGTCGTTCTTCATGTTCACCTTCTTCACCGATCGCGACGGCAAGATGCAGCTCGCGGCACTGGCCCAGTCGGGCTTCGATCCGCTGTCGCGCACCTGCCGCTTCATGCTGACCGAGGAAGCCCACCATATGTTCGTGGGTGAGACCGGCATCGCCCGCACCATCCAGCGCACCGTCGAGGCGATGCAGGCGGCCGGGATCGAAGACCCGTACGACATCGAGCGTGTCCGTGCCCTGGGCGTGATCGACCTGCCGACGATCCAAAAGAAGGCGAACCTGCATTTCTCGCTGACGCTGGATTTGTTCGGCAACGAAATCAGCACCAACGCCGCGAACGCCTTCAATGCCGGGCTGAAAGGGCGGTACCGCGAGGACAAGCTGGAAGACGACCACCAGCTAACGTCCTTGTTCTATCCCGTGATGCGCCCCCGCGACGGCGCGATCGTCAAGGAAGACGTGCCCGCCTTGTCCGCGCTGAATATGCGCCTGCGCGACGACTATGTGGAGGACGCGCTGGCCGGGGTCGGCCGCTGGAACCGGGTGCTGGAACGCGCCGGCTCCAAGTTCCGGATCACACTGCCGCATGTCGCGTTCAACCGGCGCATCGGCGAGTTCAACGCGATCCACACCGATACACACGGCAACATCCTCACCGACCGGGAATGGCTGGTTCGGCGGGAGACCATGCTGCCGTCGGTCAGCGACAATGAGTTTATCGCCAGCCTGATGAAGCCATGCTGGGCACCCGGGGGTTATGCCGGTTGGATCGCCCCGCCACGGCACGGGATCGATAATATGCCCGGCGATTTCGAGTACGTCCGCCTGGAAAACTAAGCCCGCTGGCGGCGGCACAGTCGCGGAATCAAGACTTTCTGACTTGATTCCGCGCGATCGCGCTTGGCGCGGCGCGCGTTGCGGTGCGATAAGGCCGGCAGATGCGCGTTCTCTATCACCTGCCCCTGTCGCCCTATGCCCGTAAGGTCCGCCTCGTGCTGGCCGAAAAGCGCCTGCCGTTCGAGTTGCGGGTAGAAAAAGTGTGGGAACGCCGCGAGGAATATCTGGAACTGAACCCGGCGGGGACCGTGCCCACCCTGGTCGAGGACAACGGCCTGGTGATCCCGGATTCGTCGGTGATCTGCGAATACCTCGACGAGGCCTATCCCGACAGCAGCCTGATGGGCCGCACCCTGGCGGAACGGATCGAGGTGCGCCGGCTGGCCTGCTGGTTCGACGGCAAATTCGCCGCCGAGGTCACCAACAATCTGTACGGCGAGAAGTACCTGCGGCGGCTGACCCGGCGCGGCAACCCGGACCCTGGCGCGATCCGCACCGGCTATACGGCGCTGCGCTATCACCTGGACTACATCGGCTGGCTGGCCGAAACCCGTAAATGGCTGGCCGGCAGCGCGCTGTCGCTGGCGGATTTCGCCGCCGCCGCGCATTTGTCCACGCTGGATTTCATCGGTGAACTGGACTGGTCCATCTCCCCGCCGGCCAAGGACTGGTACGCGCGCATGAAGTCGCGGCCGAGTTTCCGCGGCGTGCTGGCCGACCGCGTGTCGGGCGCAGCGCCCCCGCCGCATTACGCCGACCTGGATTTCTAGCGGCCCGCCGGGTTACACTTTGTATTGCATCGCACCCGTTGCGTTTCATTATTCGCGCTACTTCTCCGGCAGGCCCACCGAACCGGAGACGTCTCCATGCCCTATCCCGGGATCCTGCTGAAAGCCGCTGGTGCGATCGGTATGGCACTGCTGCTGTCAGGCTGTGTGATCGTTCCGTGTTGCGGCGGGTATTACCATCATCCGCATTACTGGGGTTACTGATCCACGTGAGTGAGACGGCGCGCCGGGGTGCTGGAACAGGCATGGCGGAAATCCGCGGTAACACTGTTTCAATCCGGCATTAAAAACTGACGGTTGCCGGGCCGGCTGAAAAGGTGTTACCGAAAGGTCATCCAACAGCAGGGACATGCGGCTTCATGAAGCTTTTGCTGACGGGCGGGTGCGGATTTATCGGCTCCGCCGTGGTACGCCACCTGCTTCGCCATACCGATCATACGGTCGTCAATGTCGATAAAATGACCTACGCCGCGTCGGAAGATGCGCTGGAAGAAGGTCTGCAACACAATCGTCACATCCTGATCGAAGCCGACATCGCCGACGCCGCCGCCATGCGGCAGGTGTTCGAAACCCATGACCCGGACGCCGTGATGCATCTGGCGGCCGAAAGCCATGTGGACCGTTCGATCGACGGGCCGGCGGATTTCGTCCAGACCAATGTGGTTGGCACCTTCATCCTGCTGGAGGCCGCGAGGCGCCATTACGGCGCGTTGCAGGGCGCCCGAAAGGCAGCCTTCCGCTTTCATCATGTGTCCACCGACGAAGTGTTCGGCGCGCTGGAACACGGCGACCCGCCGTTCACCGAAACCACGCCATACGATCCGCGCAGCCCCTACTCCGCCACCAAGGCCGCATCCGATCATCTGGTCCGCGCCTGGAGCCATACTTATAAGCTGCCGACGATCGTTTCCAACACCTGCAACAATTACGGGCCGTGGCAGTTCCCGGAGAAGCTGATCCCACTGGTGACGCTGAACGCATTGCAGGGCAAGGATCTGCCGGTGTACGGCGACGGATCGAACATGCGCGACTGGCTGTTCGTGGAGGATCACGCCGCCGCTCTGGTGCGGGTGGTCGAAACCGGGGTTCCCGGCGAAACCTATGCCATTGGCGGGCGTCAGCCACGCACCAACCTGCAAGTCGTGAAGGCGATCTGCGCGCATCTGGACAAGCGTGTCCCCGACCCCGCCGGCCCGCGGGAACGGCTGATTCGCTTCGTCACCGACCGTCCGGGCCACGACTTCCGCTACGAAATCGATCCCTCCCGCAGCGAGGCCGCGCTGGACTGGAAGGCGCCGCACGATTTCGAAGCCGGTTTGGCGAAGACGATCGACTGGTATCTGGATCATCGCGCCTGGTGGGAGGCGCTGCAGGCAGCGAAATATGCCGGCCAGCGTTTGGGCACATCGACTGAAAACAAAGGAAAAGCCGCATGAAGGGCATCTTGCTGGCCGGTGGTTCGGGCACGCGCCTGCATCCGATGACCCTGGCGGCGTCGAAGCAGCTTCTGCCGGTCTATGACAAGCCGATGGTCTATTACCCGCTGTCCACCCTGATGCTGGCGGGTATCCAGGACATAATGCTGATTTCCACGCCTGAGGATCTGCCGCAGTTCAAGCGGTTGCTCGGCGACGGCTCGCGGTTCGGTGTCCGGTTCGAATACGCGGTTCAGCCGAAGCCCGACGGTATTGCCCAGGCATTCCTGATCGGGCGCGACTGGCTGGGCGGCGAGGCCTGCGCGCTGGCGCTGGGCGACAACCTGATCCATGCCGACCATCTGTCCACCCTGTTGCGGGCCGCCGCCGCCCGCCCGGTTGGCGCCTCGGTGTTCGCGTATCAGGTCCGCGATCCGGAGCGTTACGGCGTGGTGTCGTTCGACGCCGACGGCAAGGCAGTGGAAGTGGTGGAAAAGCCGACGGCGCCGATCAGCAACTGGGCCATCACCGGGTTGTATTTCTACGACAAGCACGTCAGCGACATCGCGCGCCAGATCAAGCCGTCCGCGCGCGGGGAACTGGAGATCACCGACCTGAACCGCGTGTATCTGGAAATGGGCACGCTGAACGTCGAGAAACTCTCACGCGGCTGCGCCTGGCTGGATGCCGGCACCCCCGACAGCCTGTTGCAGGCAGCGACCTTCGTGCAGACGATCCAGTCGCGCACCGGCATGCTGGTTGGCTGCCCGGAGGAGGTCGCTTTCCGCATGGGCTACATCGACGCCGACCGGCTGCGGCATCACGCCATGCATCTGGGCAAGACCGATCTGGGCCGAGCGCTGCTGGAGCTTGCAGAGGGGGAAGTGGAGTGAACGTCGAAGCGTTGGCCATCCCCGCCGTTAAGCTGATTACCCCGCCGCGGTTCCGCGATGCACGGGGCTTCTTCTCGGAAACCTGGAATCAGGGCCGGTTCGCCGATGCCGGTATTCCCGGGCCGTTCATCCAGGACAATCACGCCGTTTCAAACGGGATCGGCGTGTTGCGCGGGCTGCATTGCCAGATCGGGCCGAACGCCCAGGGCAAGCTGGTCCGCTGCGTGAAGGGCGCGATCTACGACGTGGCAGTGGATGTCCGTCATGGCTCCCCGACCTTCGGCCAGTATGTCGGTGCGGAAATCAGCGCCGAGAACTGGACGCAGATCTGGGTTCCGCCGGGCTTCCTGCACGGGTACTGCACGCTGACCGACGATACCGAGGTGATCTACAAAGTCACCGGCGCATACGACAAGGCAGCGGAACGCGGGGCGATCTGGAACGACCCGGATATCGGCATCGCATGGCCGGTTTCAGCCGATCAGGTGATCCTGTCCGACAAGGACAAGGTGCTGCCGCGCCTGCGCGACCTGCCGGTGCTGTTCGGTGTCTGACACGGGGCGCCCGATCCTGGTGACTGGCGGCTCCGGCCAGTTGGCATCCTCGTTGGCCGGCGGCGCCGGGGTGCTGCGGGTCGGGCGTCCAGAGTTCGATTTCGACCGGCCCGACACGATCGCAGCGGCATTTCGTGCCGCCAATCCGCGGCTGGTGGTCAACGCGGCCGCCTATACCGCCGTTGACGCAGCCGAAAGCGACAGCGATGCGGCTTACCGCGCCAACCGCGACGGGCCTGCCATTCTCGCCGGATTGTGCGCCGCCGCGGACGTTCCGCTGATCCATGTCTCCACGGATTATGTGTTCGACGGGAGCAAGACCCAGCCGTATGTCGAGACCGATCCGGTCGGGCCGCAGGGCGTCTATGGCGCCAGCAAACTGGCGGGCGAGGAAGCCGTGGTGGCATCCGGCGCCAAGGCCATCATCCTGCGCACCGCCTGGGTCTATGCCGCCACCGGCAAGAACTTCGTTCGCACCATGCTGACGGTGGGCAAAACCCGCGACCGGCTGTCCGTCGTGGGCGATCAGGTCGGCTGCCCCACCACCGCGGACGATCTGGCCGACGCGATCCGAACGATCGTCGGCCGGTTGGATCGGGGCGGCTGGGACCCCGCCTACCAAGGCATTTTCCACGCCGCCGGTTCCGGCGAAACCAGTTGGCACGGGCTTGCCGTGGCGACCTTTCAGGAAGGCGCCCGCCACGGCGCGAAGGTGCCGGCGGTTGCGTCCATCGCCACCGCGGATTGGCCGACCCCGGTGAAGCGCCCGGCGAATTCGCGGCTGGACTGCTCCCGCTTGCAGCATGTGTTCGGGATACGGCTGCCGCATTGGCGCGGCAGCCTGACCCGGACTGTGGATACGATCTTCGCGACCGCACCGCCCTGAAACCGGCCGGTGGTACCGCCCGCCCGGGGGATCGTTATAAAATGGCGCGTTACGCCGAAATCCTGCTGTATCTGACTCCATTTATCGCTGTCGCTGTATGGCGGCTGCTGTTCCCGTCGCCGTTGCCGCCGCTTTGGCTGGTGCGAAGCGTTGCGGCGTTCGCGGCACTGATGCTTTTGGCGCTGATCTGGTCATGGTACTTGGATGCCGGCGATGCCCACCGGACCTATGTCCCCGCCCGCCTCGACGATGGGCAGATCGTGCCGGCTCGGCAGGGGTCGCCAAAATGATATTCGCCGATCCAGCCCTGGGCCGCGTGTGGGATGCGCTGCCGGACGCCAGGATCGTGGGTGGTGCGGTTCGCGACTCATTGGCCGGACATCCGGTCGCGGATTTCGATCTGGCGACGC
This sequence comes from Pseudomonadota bacterium, assembly GCA_021805665.1. Lineage (GTDB taxonomy): Bacteria > Pseudomonadota > Alphaproteobacteria > Acetobacterales > Acetobacteraceae > Rhodopila. The sequence goes on along the minus strand of JAJZEV010000205.1, from coordinate 1,769 downwards.
CATTGCCGCCCGGCGATGTCATGGCAGCGCTTAACCGCGCGGGGATCAAGACCGTGCCCACCGGACTGGCGCACGGCACCGTCACCGCCGTGGTGGATGGCCAGCCGTTCGAGATCACCACACTGCGCCGCGACGTGGAGACCGACGGCCGGCATGCCCTGGTGGCATTCACTTCGGACTGGCGGCAGGACGCCTCCCGGCGGGATTTCACCATCAATGCCATGTCGATGACCCGCGATGGAACGGTGTTCGACTACTTTGGCGGCCGAACCGATCTGGATGCGGGGCGGGTCCGGTTTGTCGGCGACCCGGCCACCCGGATCGCCGAGGATTACCTGCGCGTCCTGCGGTTTTTCCGCTTCCAGGCCCGATATGGCCGAACCACGCCCGACCACGCCACGCTTCTGGCCCTGCGCGACGGAATCCCCGGCTTGGGGCGGCTGTCGGTGGAGCGTGTGTGGCATGAGCTGCGCCGCATCCTGGTCGCCCCCGACCCGGCCGAGGCGATCGGGCTGATGCGAACGCTTGGTATCTGGCGGGCGGTGGCGCCGGAAGCAGCCGCCGACGCCAATCTGGCAGTTTTGCCAGCCGATCCGGTGCTGCGGCTGGCCGCACTGCTCAGCGGCGATCCGCTGGAACTGGCAACCCGGTTAAAACTGTCGAACGAAGACCGGGACCGGCTGGTGCGGCTGGCGGCGACGCCGCCCGTGCGGGGTTCGGATGCGGACCTGCGCCGGTTGCTGGCCGATCGCCTGCCGAGGGACCTGATAGACCGCACCTGGCTGGACGCCGACGAAGCCGCACGCCAGCGCCTGAGCGCGATGAAACGGCCGGTTTTCCCGCTGGAGGGACGTGACGCCGTGGCCCTGGGCGTCCCGCCCGGACCGTCCGTGGGGGCGTTGCTCCGCGAGGTCCGGCAATGGTGGATGGACGGCGGATGCGTCGCTAAACGCATGGCTTGCATGACGGAACTTGCGCGCAGGGCCGATATACCCAAAATAGATGCAAACAGGTGAGACCGATGCCAAAGATCGAAATTTACACCCAGCCCTGGTGCCCGTACTGCGAGCGGGCCGTTCATCTGCTGACCACCAAAGGTGTCGAATTTAACGAAATCGATGCCCCGCAAGGCTCCAAGGCCCGGGTCGAGGCGCGCGAACGGTCGGGCGGACTTACATCGGCGCCGCAGATTTTCATCGACGGCCAGCACATCGGCGGCTGCGACGACCTGGTGGCACTGGACCGGGCCGGTAAGCTGAACGCGCTGCTGGGCCTGGCATGATTGTGCTGGCACTGGCTTGATACGAGTGTCAGGTTGCGTCATGTCGTTGTCATGCGTTTAGGTCGCCGTCAGGGCCAGGAATGATTCATTACCAGTTGCAATGCGGCCAGTCGCATGGGTTCGATGGCTGGTTCAAGGACAGTGCCAGTTTCGAAAAGCAAGCGAAGCGCCGCCTGATCGAGTGCCCGGAGTGCGGGGGTACCGACGTGGAACGCGCGCTGATGGCGCCGGCTGTCGCCAAGCGGCAGCCGATTGCGGTCGCGGCTCCGGTGGAAGCCCCTGCCCAGCCCGCGCCCGCGCCGGTTGCGGCTACCCAAATTCCGGCCCGGATGATCGCCGCCTTGCAGCGCATCCGAGCGGAGGTTGAGAAAAATTGCGAGTATGTGGGGCCGGATTTCGCGGATCGGGCGCGGGCGATGCATCGCGGCGAGGCAGACGCGAAGCCGATCTATGGGGAGACCTCGGAGGAACAGGCCGAGAGCCTGAT
>JAJZEV010000101.1 GCA_021805665.1 Pseudomonadota bacterium | reverse complement strand
ATATTCGGCGGGCATGGCAGAGTCTGTCCGGAGCTTGAGAGTGGCGTCAGCACCCAATCTCTAAGCGATTCCAGACAGTTCCGCCGTGCCCGTTTACGAATCCCTGCTATGCAAGGAATAAGATGGGCTAGAAGAACGCTGACGACCTATTTATCATAGACTGTATAGTCTCTCATAGTACAGACATTGACACGGAATTTGTCGACCTTTACGCCATCCTCCAGGACGGCCTCGAGGTCATAAATGCTTGCGTCGGTGCCATCGTAAGGGTCAACCGTGATATAGTGGTGCGGTGGTAACACTTCCCCCTGCAGCATGTTTGCCCCGAATTCGTCGGACCCACTGTTACTCGCATAGAATTCGGCGATACTTCGCGAGCTATTGTTGTGCAGGACGAAGCGTTCGTCACATGGCTGCGCTTGCGTGATCGTCGGTGTGAGCACGAGCACCGCCGCTGTCAATTTCAACATTTTCTACTCCCGTTATGATCGTGAGCCATAGTTAAGCGGGGAGTCTCCAGGCGTTGCGCGCGTAGATCGCCGCGTCCGAGTTTGGTTCGGAGAAGAGCCAGCCCCGGTCGATGTAACCACGACCTGTGAGCGCGTTACCTCTGATGCCAGAGAAAATCGACAATAGCCATATCAGGATTGGCAACAGCACCTGCAGTGGGTTACCGTCATCGGACTGCACGGAGGCGTGACTCAGGACGGCGGCGTGGTTCGCGATGTCCGTGTGCTGGCCAAGGGCGGATACCTGGATGATTAAGTTGAGCATAACGAGCACTAGAAATAACGTGCCCCAGCCATACAGGTGGCGAAGGAACAGCGGCAGACCGAACAGACCAGACCAAAAGAAGAGTATCCAACTCCAACCGATTTTGAGGTTCTTGAGTTCGCCTGTCCGTGGATTTTTGACTATGACGTACATGCTACCCCTCGCCTATTGCATGCTATCCCCTCGCTTATTGCGACCACTCAGTTTGTTTGTGCGAGGAGATATATGTGCGGAGTGCTCCTGATTGAACAGAACTAGGGATTGACTGGTCGTCGCCTTGTGGCCGTAGTTAAACAAGATGTAGAGGCCATATACTCGGGTGGCCTCCTCGTGTGTGAAACAGTAACCAAGGTTGAGTGCGTCTGTGTGTAACAAGTCTGTGACCCTCGTTCGGTAGGGTTTAATCTGGCAGGGACTTTTGAACGTTAACCCGAGAAAGGCCCACACCAGTTATGTTGAGAGTATTGATATTTGTGCTGTTGATTCAAGTGTCACGATTACCGACGGGTCGCAGGTTTGTGATAGAGTTATTGTTCGACCGCGCATGATTATGGAAATGATCAGTAGACGAAGCCGTGTGCCATCTGGATGTAAGTGATGGCCATGGCCCATACTGGGTTCGGCGGATCGACCGCCAGACTACGCAGGAGACGCGGACAAATCTTATGCCGGGGACTGGGCTGGACGTGTTCGGCCGGTAGTAAATCGCCGGTATGCCCATGCGTCGCATCATGGTGACAAACCCAATCGCGGCCGAATAGGAACTGCTGAAGGATGCCCCTTATCCTTCCACTTCCGTTAGCCAACCACCCACCCAACCCTAAGCCTGCTTCCGCTCGATCAAACTCCGCCGGATCTTCCGCCCGCGCTCCACCTTGTCCTCGATATACGCGGTGTCGCCCCAGCGCACCGCCCGGGCCATCGCCTGCGCGTCTTCCATGAACCGCTGCAACATCTCCAGCAGCGCCTCGCGGTTGTTCAGGAAGATGTCCCGCCACATCACCGGATCCGACGCCGCGATCCGGGTGAAATCCCGGAAGCCGGAGGCGGCGAAGTTCACCACCTCCTGCCGGCTTTCGTCCGCCAGATCGTCCGCCGTCCCGCAGATGGTGAACGCGATCAGATGTGGCAGATGCGAAACGATCGCCAGCACCCGGTCATGGTGGCTCGGTTCCATCCGTTCGGTCTGCGCACCGCAGCGTTGCCACAGCGCCTCGACCTTCGCGATCGCAGCCTCATCGGTGCCCGGCACCGGGGTCAGCAGCGTCCACCGGTTCTGGAACAACTCCACGAATCCGGCATCCGGACCGGAGTGTTCCGTCCCCGCGATCGGATGCGCCGGCACGAAATGCACCCCCGCCGGCACCAGCGGCCCGACATCGCGGATCACCGACTGCTTGGTCGATCCCACATCCGTCAGCACCGCGCCCGGCGCCAGATGAGGGGCAATCCGAGCGGCCAGATCGGCAAACGCGCCGACCGGGGCGCACAGCATCACACAGTCCGCACCCTCCACCGCCTTGGCGGGATCGAGTTCGACGCGATCCGCCAAACCCAGTTCCATTACCCGGTCCAAGGTCTTCTGCGTCCGGGCATTAACCACGACCTCCGCCGCGATATCCCCCCGCTGCCTGGCGATCCGCGCGACCGAGGACCCGATCAGCCCAACGCCCAGCAGCGCCAGCCGCTTGAAAACTGGATCAGCCACGGGCTTGCCGCATGAACTCGGTGAAGCCATCGACCACCAGCCCGACTTCCTCGGCGGTGCCGACCGTCACCCGCAGGCAATGCGGCAACCCATAGCCGCCGACCTTGCGCACGATGATGCCGTTCTTGCGCAGGAACGCATCGGCCGCATTCGCCGCCTCCGTCGTCCCCAAATCAACCAGCACAAAATTCCCCTGGCTCGGCCAAACCTTCAGTCCCGCCGCCTCGATCCCCGCCGCCAGCTTCGGGCGATACGCGGCGTTATGCGCGCACCCTGCCTCCACCCAACCCGGTTCCGACAGCGCGGCGATGGCGGCGGCCTGCGCGGCGACCGACACGTTGAACGGCCCACGCACCCGGTTCAGCACATCCACGATCCCCGGCGGCGCATAGCACCAGCCGATCCGCATCCCGCCCAGCCCGTAAATCTTGGAGAATGTCCGAGTCATCACCGTATTGTCGGTCGTATCGACCAGCTTCACGCCCGCGTCGTAGGCTGGGTGAGTCACGTATTCCGCATAGGCCGAGTCCAGTACCAGCAGCACCTCGGGCGGCAGCGCGGCGCGGAATCGGGCGATGTCGTCCGACGGCACCATCGACCCGGTGGGGTTGTTCGGATTGGCGATGAACATCAGCTTCGTCGCCGGAGACACCGCCGCCAGCATGGCGTCAAGATCGGTCGTCAGATTGCGCTCCGGCACCTTGATGACCCGGCTGCCGGCATAGGTCCCGGCGATCTGATAGATCGTGAACCCGTGTTCCGACATAACGATGTCGCGTCCCGGCCCGCCATAGGACAGGCAGAACTGGTACAGCAGGTCGTCCGACCCCGCGCCGCAGACGATGCGCGCCGGGTCCAAACCCCACCGCTTGCCGATCGCCGCTCGCAGCGCCCCGGCGCTGCCATCCGGATAGCGATATGTCTCCGACGCCGCCTTTACGATGGCCTCCCGGGCCGATGGGGGCACGCCGAACGCGCCTTCGTTGGAGGACAGCTTGACTGTCCGGTTGGCGCCCGGCAGTTCCGATTCGCCCGCCACATAGGGGTGAATCGTCAGGATCTCGGGCCGAGGCAACGGCGTGGTCATCTTGTATTTCCCTGCAACGGCACCGCGTAACCGCCCAGCACGACCGGGCGGCGCAACACGGAACCCAGATGGTTCAGGCGGTCATCGTCATCGGACAGATAGCCCTCGACCTCCACCAGCACATTGGCGACCGGCGAGCCCGGCTGACGGATCAGCACCATCGTCGCCGGCTTCAGCCCCGCCGCGGTCAGTTCGCTGGACAGCCTGGTGCGGCTGACATCGCTGTCGCATTCCAGGCCCAGGAAGGACTGATCCCGTTCGCTGGCGTCGGGTGCGGCCGAGGCCACGACCAAGGCTTCGGCGGAGGGAAATCCCTCCGGCCGCGGCTTCCAGAACGGCAGCCTGGCGATGATGTGCAAACGCGGTTCGTGGTGCAGCAGCGCGACCCACCAGTTTTCCAGGTCGGACGGGTAGGGCAGGATGGCGACCGAGGCGGTGCCCTGGCTGACGTCGAACAGCGCCTGTCCGGGCTTCGCATAGGTCCGCAGCGGGGTCAGCGCGCCGAAATGCTCGCGCGCCAACTGCGTCAGCGGCACACCGGGTTCGGAATCGCAGACCGCGAGGCTCAGCCCGCCCTGCATACCGGTCGTCCCGGCCAGCAGTTCGCGCCAGATGCGGACCAGCGCCACGGGCGGCAGTGCGCCCTGATGGCGCCCGACCAGCCGGCGCAGGATCGACGCCTCCCGCCCCGGGCGGAAGGCCGCCGGTTTGCCGGATCGCGCGACATGCTCGACGATTTCGGCCCGCTGCATCAGCAGGTCGTGGATGGAGTTGTCGATTTTGTCGAGTTCGGCCCGCAATGCGGGTAATCCACCGGTACGCCAGCCATCGACCGGGGACGGTTCCTCCGTGCCGGTGGCGGCTTGTGCAACGTCTGTTATGGACACGGGGTTGGACATCGTTCTCGCCGTTAGGGGACGGCAGACTTAGCGGATGCGCACCGGTCTGCAAACCCATCCGGCCGATCGGCGAACCGCCGAGGACGGAAAATGTCCGGCGGTAACCGGGCGGGCGAGCTTGTGCCCGCCCGCCCGGTTCAGAATCAGCCGAACAGCTTCGCCGCGACCTCGGCCACCCGGCGGCCCTGATAGCGGGCGCCATCCAGTTCGATCGCCGAAGGCTGGCGCGATCCGTCGCCGGCGGCAACGGTCGTGGCCCCGTACGGTGCGCCGCCCACGACTTCACCCACCGTCATCTGCCCGGCATGGCCGTAATCCAGCCCGACCACCGTCATGCCGAAATGCAGCAGGTTGGTGATGATGGAGAACAACGTGGTTTCCTGACCGCCATGCTGCGTGGCCGTCGAAACGAACGCGCCGCCGACCTTGCCGTTCAGCGCGCCGCGCGCCCACAGCCCGCCGGCCTGATCCAGGAAGTTCGCCATCTGCGACGACATCCGCCCGAACCGGGTCCCGGTGCCGACGATGATGGCGTCGTAATGCTCCAGTTCCGCGACCGTTGCGATCGGCGCGGCTTGATTCATCTTGAAATACGACTTCTCGGCGATCTCGGCCGGCACCAGTTCCGGCACCCGCTTCACATCGACCTGCGCGCCAGCCCCGCGCGCGCCTTCGGCAATGGCGTTCGCCATCGTCTCCACATGTCCGTAGGTCGAGTAATACAGCACCAAAACCTTCGCCATCGCGATCTCCTGTCACATTGCCGCGCCCGGCACCACGCCGGTTTGCGCTCTTGTGCCGATACTTGTGGACGAATGATTCGTTAAGAAATAGAAAATCGGACAAGACAGGATTTCGGTTTCTTATGTCCAGGCTCCCCGACCTCGAAGGCATGGCAATCTTCGCCAAAATCGCCGAAACCCGCGGCATTACCACCGCGGCGGCCGAGCTTGGCCTGTCAGCCCCGACCGTCTCCAAGGCCCTCGCCCGGTTGGAGCAGCGGCTGGGGTCCCGCCTGCTGAACCGCACATCCCGCCGCTTCGCCCTGACCGATGCCGGTGTCGCGCTGGCCGAGCGGGCATCGCGCCTGCTGGCGGATGCCGAAGCCGCGCAGGACGCGATGCTGGCGCAGTCCGCCACGCCGCGCGGGCTGGTGCGGCTGGCGGTGCCGATGTCGTTCGGCGTCAGCCAGGTTGCCCCCATCCTGCCCGCGTTCCTTCTGCGATACCCCGATGTCTCGGTGGACCTGCACCTGAGCGATGCCGTGGTGGATCTGATCGGTGACGGCTTCGATGTCGCGCTGCGGGTCGGCGCGATGCCCGATTCCTCGTTACGCGCCCGGCGGCTGGCGTCTTTCCCCGGCATCGTCGTGGCGGCCCCCGGCTATCTGGCGCGCCGGGGCCGGCCGGTGCATCCATCCGATCTGGCGACACATGACTGCTTCACCTACGCCTATCTGCGAACCCGCGACGTCTGGCATTTCACCAATGCCAACGGCGAGGACGCAACCGTCCGCCTGCGCGGGCGCATGCGGGTCAATAACGGGGAGGCATTGCTGCCCGCCGCCATCGCCGGCCTGGGCATTGCCGCCCTTCCCGAATTCATCGCTCGGCAACCCGTGGCCGAGGGCCTGCTGGAACCGGTGCTGACCGGTTGGTCCGGCACACGGTCCAGCCTGTTTCTGGTGACCCCGCCGAACGGACCCCGTCCGGCGCGGGTGCGTGCGCTGATGGACTTCTTTATCGAGCATCTGTCGCGGGTGGATTGATTCGGCCCATGCACGAGGGATTATACCCAAAAATCGTAAAGATACTCCGGCGAAAGAACGCGAATCGATGGACCCACGGCCGCTGGGGACCGTCGTGACGACGAGATCGCTGTGGCTTGGGTCATGAAACCAGCCTGATTTAGGGCGAGAGGGGCGGACGAGAGCCTGTGCAGCCGGCGTCTCGTGACACGGGACACCTATCACACGGCACTGTGCCAACCGTCGGCCTTACTTTGCCCGCTTCCACTCGTCGATCGGAACAATGTCGCCCTTTGGCGTCTTGACCAGCGTGCCGATCGTGCTGAGCGAGGCGCCGCTCAACGTCACTTTCTGGCCGCGCGTTATGCCGTTGAACGTCGTCGTCGATGATGTGGCGATATAGTTGGTCAATGTTCTCGCATCCTCATTCACCTTGTAAGTGCCGAAACAGGCGACCATCGGCCCCACTGGGATGCGTGGGGCGGCTACGTCCGCGGTCTTCGGGCGATCGTCGAACGCCAGGAAGGCAAAGTGACCCGACAGTTCGAGAAACAACTTAACTGACGACCAAGTCCTTACCTTGATTCCGTCCGAATGCTGCTCACCGCCATAGGTCATCGATAATGCGCCAGTTTTCGGCGCAGCTGGCGCAACGTCAAGCTGAATTGAGACATATTTATTCAGCCAATGCTGACCAATTTGTTTCGTTTTCTTGAATTTTGGTCCGCTGATCTTTTCATTACGCTAACGGGGGGGGGGCGGTTATTGGGGGAAATTGCTGTCCGGGGATCAATCGTTGTTCTCGGAAGCTGCAATCGGATAGCGCAGTGCCAACTGAGTGTCCTTTTCTAGCAATACCTTCCTCGCTTCACCGTCGCTCTTGCGCCTGTTGACGTTGGCCGGACGCTTCCTGCCGCCGTCTGCCGGGAGTAACTCGCCGTCGGTGCCAGTCCACAACAAGCCAGGCCGTGGCACACGGTAATAGCCATCCTCTGGCTTGGCCTTGGCCGGGTCTTTGACCGTAGCCGCTCCGTTAGGCGTGAAGCGACCGACAGCACCTTTGAGATATTCCTCCATCAGCTCGGTACACATCCACTTACGGCCTAGCCTTTGTGAAACTTCGCCGGTCACACAGCTCCCGCCGAAGGGATCAAGCACTAAGTCGCCGCGATCAGTGAGCATGCGGATAAAGTATTCCGGCAGTTCGGCCGGATAGCGCGCGGGATGCGGGGTGATGCTGTGTTGCTCGCAATACCTCTGATATGCTCCGTTGCTCTCAGTGTTCGGCAGCGCGATTAGGTTGGGCGGGATCGCTGCTCCGTTATTGATGGCAAATTTTTCGCTGATGTCGTGGCCCGAGGGGCGGAGCTTTGCGCGATATCCCTTCGCCAGCAGATCCATCATGCTCGGACTGTACGGCTGCAACACGCGCCGGTTGCTCGCCTTCGGCCATTCTGTCTTGGACAGCCACCAGACCGTGTTGATTGCATCCTTCACGCGGATACGTCGCACCGTCACCCATTCGGCCGGGCTTGGTAGTTTCGACGGGTTCCACCAATAGAAATCTTGCGCGAGATGAAAGCCGTACTCCTCGCACAGCATGATCAGGAGCTTGAAGTGATAGAGGCTGCGGGTTGGCTTACCGACTTCCCATGCGCCGCCAATGTCGATCACTAGGCTTCCCGTGTCTTTCAGGATGCGGTGCATCTGCTCCGCGAATGGGCGGAACCAATCGAGATACTCACCAGCAGCGACGTTGCCATAATCCTTCTTTCGCACTAGGCCGAAAGGGGGACTCGTCATCACGAGGTCAACCGAGCTGGTGCGCATCTTCTTCATGATGTGCAGGGAATCGCCATGGATCATCCGTCCGAGGCGCGTCTTGTGGTAGCAATATGGAACCGCTGGCTTTGTCATTGATCGAGGTCCAGTTTCTTCAGTTCCATCGCCATCCGCGCTTCGCGGTTGAACACATCCACGATCTGAGACGTGTTCGCGCTGATACGGTCGAGGTCCGCGCCGTCGAGCATAATCACGGCGAGGTTGGAATCCCGCATAATCTTGTTGGCATAGCGGCGTGCTTCGCCGCCAATCGTGCCAGTCGTCACAATGATAATGACATTGCTCTTGATGAAAGCTGTAAGGCCCACTTCCTTGGCAACGTCGTCGAGCGAAACACGGGCGGTGTTTTTGCACTGCACCTGCCAACGAGAATAAACGAGCCGCGCCGACTGAAACACGAGGTCCACTTCGGCCCCGCCGGTCGCAGAGGCGCGCAAGCGGGTCGCCATGTAGTCCATGTCCATGAGACGCATTAGCTTGAAGGCTAACGCCTCCAGGGCAAGGCCCTTTATGTGGATGTCAGTAGACTTGATCTCGTCCCTAATCTCGGAGAGCGGTTTGCGGAGTAGCTCAATAAGCTTGGGGTCTGTCCGATCCTTCATCTGATCAAATAGCGGTTCGATCAGGTCGGCCGTCATCTTGGCCGTGGGCGCAACCATGAATGGCTTCGCGCCGCGGCCAGCGGTCGTCTTGGTGGCGGTGATATATCCCGCCGCCTCAAGGGCTTTTAGCACTACATTCGGCAGACTTTTCTCAGGGAATCGCACCCCGTATGTCGCCGATGCAAGCTTGACAATTTCATTCGCTGGCTGCGGGTCCGTGATACCCGTGTTGGCGAGCGCGCGCAGAAAAGCACGCTGCTCCGTCGTAAACTTGGACATCTCGCGATACATCGCAGGATCGGTGCCGAGGACTTCCTGTAAGCGGATGTCATCGATCTGCCAGCGGGAGCCAACGAACACACCGGCTTTCTCAAGCCAGAGACGCATCATGCTAGGATGCTTGCCGCCTGACGGATAATCGACACCACGCTCGGCGAGTGCGGGACGAAGGGTGTTCAAATCGACATCCTCTCCGGCGGCGATCATGTCCCGAATACACTGAACGAGCGCCATGCCGTGAAGATTCAGCAGGATGTGCCGTGCCAGCGTCTCATAAAGCACCTTTTCATCGGCGCGGAGGCCGAACAACTTACGGCCTAAATCTGTGAAGCGCGCAGCATCGTCAATGATGCCGTATGCCTTCAGGCCAAGGCGCGAATTCATCGCCAGGGTGTTGCGGTTCTTGGCCGCATGCGAACCGGGACCGCCATGGTTTGGAAAGTAAGCCGCCAGGATCGCGGCCTGAAGCGCCGTCTGGTTGCCTTCGTGTGCCGCAATCAGATCGAGCGTCTGCGCCAGGCTAGTCTGCGATGGCGAAAATTCGCTGCCGAAGGGAAGGGATGCGCGCGTGCTTTCTGCGACACTCATGGCGTCATGCCACGGTGGGGAGTCTGACGCGATGGAAGTGGGATTTCGGGATTTTCGGAGATATCTTTCTCATGGCGGATGAGTTCATGCACCGCCTGACGGATCATCCAGGCAACAGATACGTCGCGCTGCTGGGCCAGCTTGCACAGCTGAGCGTATTCGTCCGCGTCGAAGCTGACGGAGGTTCGAGCTTCCTTGCGGTTTCCTCGGGGGCGAGCCATGGATTGTATTTATTGCACCATTTTACCTCAGTCTAGGGAAAACACACGGGATGGGAACCGCGCGGCTATGATCTGCCAAACATAAACAATTAACCAAACTGGGTTTTCGGTGCCGGCCGTGAATTCGTTTTCTGGCCGACGTTGCGGTTGGGGGCAATGCCGCGCTGTGTTTCCTCGTCCTCGACCCGCTTACGGGCGCATGCTTTCGGGCTTACGTCCGAATTTCACGCCGTTCGCCTTCGCGCCGCGGCGGCCTTGCGACGTTTGCACAGCATAGGAACCGGAATTGACAAAATTCCTATAATCAACTAAAGGCTAACAATGGAAAACCAGCCGAAACCACCCACGATGCCGCCACCCGGACGAATGGACCCGTTTCACTGCCGCCGAAGCCATGCTCAAACCCCTGCGCAGCGTCCAGTCCTCGACAGTCTCTAAATAGGATACAAAATCCCACGCTCCGAAAAACGAGACACCCATTAGACACCAGAAGCCAGACCGTGTAGCAGCAATATACAGATGACACCCCTGAGCAAGATAGAGATGACACTCCGCCTGGTGTTTGGGGGCTGGGGGGAGAGGGATGTCGGTGTTGTCGATGAGCGATCGAGAGAGCGAGCGGCTGTCGGTATTGACGGAGGTCCGCTCCGGCCGATTGCGGGTTTCGGATGCGTGCCCGCTGCTAGGTTTGCGGCGCCGGCAGGTGTTCCGATTGCTGGCGCGGGTGGCGCTGGATGGTGCGGGGGGTGTGGTGTCGCGGC
>JAJZEV010000259.1:19653-38510 GCA_021805665.1 Pseudomonadota bacterium | reverse complement strand
ATAGGGCCGCCACGTATCATCTTGATAATAATGGGGATTGCTGACGTCAATTTGCTCGATCGGCGTGGCATAGGCGTCGTCGCGCGGATCGGTCTGCACCGGTGCGTTCATCTTCGGCCTCCCTGTTCGCGGGCCGCGCTCTTTGGCGCGATCTCCTTGGGCGGCATCATAGCGCCAATGATCGGGGGGATTGGAAGACGAAACCGCTTGCCGCGGAGTGGGGCAGAGGCTGGCTCAGCTACGGCGGTGCGACCGGCGGGTTGTCTTGCGATTCGACAAGGATGCCGATAATCCGCCCAGGATCATACCGAACCCCAGGGGTATCATCCAGGCGGGGCGCACCATCAGCGGTCGGGCGAGCGAGGCCCAGGCCCAGTCGCCGAACCAGGCCGGCAGTCTGTTCAAGAGGTCGGGAGCGATCAGGTCGAGCGCCTGGCCGAGCGACATGGTTTCCGCCCCGAACGTCGCGATACCGACGGCGGCGACGAAAAACACTGCCGCGGCAACGGCCAGGATACGGTGGACGATCACATGAACAGCTTCTCGTTCGTTTGGCCGCTATATAAACCCGCGACTTGCTCACCATAACCATTAAAAATCTGTGTGGGTATCCGTTCGTCGCTGCCAAGCAGGCGTTCGGTGGACTGGCTCCAGCGCGGATGCGGCACTGCGGGGTTCACATTGGCCCAGAATCCGTATTCCGAGGGACCGATCGACTCCCAAAAGGTTGCGGGGCGCTTTTCCGTAAAGGACACTTTCACGATGGCCTTGGCGGATTTGAAGCCATATTTCCACGGCAGCGTAAGCCTGAGCGGCGCCCCGTTCTGCCGCGGCAGCGGCTTGCCATACAGGCCGGTGGCGATGAACCCCAGGTCGTTCGCGGCTTCCTGGATCGTGACGCCCTCGATATAGGGCCATGGATAGAATGGCGCATTCAGGCCATCCATCGATTTGTCTTGTGCGGTTTCGAATACGACGTATTTCGCCGAGGCCAGCGGATCGGCGAGCTTGACCAGGGCGGACAGGGGAAATCCGGTCCAGGGCACGGTCATTGCCCAGGTTTCGACGCAGCGGTGGCGGTAGATCCGTTCTTCCAGCTGGACCTGCTTCAGCAGATCATCCAGGCCGAGGGTGCGGGGCTTGGAAACCAGGCCGTCGAACTGGATGCTCCAGGGGCGGGTTTTCAGGTTTTGGGCGTCACCCCAGATGTTCTTGCTCTCGCCGAATTCGTAATAATTATTGTAGGTCGTCGCGTATTTTTCTTCGGTTATAGCGCGGCCGGGGGTGTAGGCCGGGTTCGTTGTCACGTCTGCGCGTGCCGCCGGAGGCAGGATGGTCACAGCGCCGGCACCGGCCAGCAGCGCCCGCCTGTTCACCGCCAGGTGTTCAGGCGTGACCTTGCGTTCGCTGATGTCCCAAGGCCGGCGTCGGACGATATTCATGGTTGAAGTCCCTGTTGCTTTGGTTTCTTACGGCCGACAACCTCCGGCCGATCTCACTACATTGTGGTATTATACCGATCGGATGAAATTAAACCTTCGCCATTCGGCGCCCTCGTGTCATTTGCGCCGAACCGGCCGCAGATCAACTCGCTGGGCGCAGCCACGGGGCAGGGTTCACCGGGGTGCCGTCGCGGCGGAGTTCGATATAGAGCGCCGGGCGTTTCGCGGTCGATCCCGGGTCCCAGTTCGGCATCGTTCCCACCGGCTCCCCAGCCAGGACGTTCTGGCCGGGCCTGACGTCCAGCCGGTCGAAACCGGCCAGCACGATGTGATAACCGCCGCCGCAATCGACGATCAGCAGGAGGCCATAACTGCGGAACGGTTCCGCGAACACCACGCGCCCGCCGCAGGGGGAGGTAACCCGGGCGCCGGGGGGCGCGTGGTACGATAGGCCGGTGGCGGGACCCCCATCGGTCTGCTCGCCCCACCCGCGTACGACGACGCCGATGACCGGGGGCTGCAACTGGCCGTGCGGGCCGGCGCCGACGGCGATCGTGCCGACGCCCGACGGATGGGCCGCGACAGCTTCCCGGCCGCGAGCCTCCGCGGCTTCCGCGGCGTGCTGTTCCTTTTCCGCCCGTTGCACCTGTTCCCTGGCCTTGACCTCATCCGCCTTGCGTTGCGCTTCGATGGATGCCAGGGCCGAACGCAGGGATTCCATCCGGCTCGCGGTGAGCGCGGCCTGGCTTGCGGCCAGGGCTGCCGCCGCCTCCGCCGCCGTCTGGTCGTTCCGGGCCGCGGCGATCTCCCGGTCCAGTTCCTCCGCCTCGGTTTTCTGCCCGGCTTCGGCCTCGGCCAGCCGCGGGGCTTCCTGCTGCAATGCAGCGGTTGCCGCGTCAAGTTCGGCCTGGTCGCGGCGCAGGGCTTCCGTTTCTTGTTCCATCTGACGGGCGAGACCTTGCAGCACCAGCACGCCGCGCAATGCCTCGTCCGGCGGCGCTGGCACGGCCAGCAGGGTTTCGGCGGGATAGAGCGATAGCCGCTGGATCAGGGGCAGCAGCGGCTGCAATGCGGCGGCGCGGGTCTGCACCCGCTGTTCCGCCTCGCGGCGGCGCAGGGCCAGCGCATCGATACGGGCGGCGGCCTCGGCGGTCGCGGCTTCCGCCTGACGGAGTCTTGCCGTAGCCTCGATCCGTTCCCGGGCCAGCCGCATGGCCTCGGCGGCGGCGCGTGCCGCGCGATCGACAGCATCGCGGTGGGCGGCCTGCTGGTCTGTATTGGCGCGCTCGGCGTCCCGCAGGGCACGCCGCGGGTCTGGTTCGGGCGGGGCGGCCACCGCGGATACAAATACAATCAACGCCCCGGCCAGCAGCGGCAGAAGACGCATGGTGTTTACAGCGGCGCGCATCGAGGCTGACGCCGGGCACTGGTTTGCATCGCCATAAGCGGCTGCTGCCGCCCGCCGCCGCACGACGCCCCGGAGGCGGCTAATGGCGGACCACCATCGGTTGGTTCAGGAGCAATCGATCCGGGGCGGGTCCCGACAAGGCGATATCGCCGGCCAGCAGGATGTCGATCCGCAGCGGGCAACCGTGTTCGTCGGCCTGTGCCCCCGGAAACAGCACCTGATCCTCCAAGCCGCTGAACAGGGCGTTTACCGCGTTATACTGACGGTGCTGGTTCATTACTTCCTGTACATCGGGGCGGTACCGCCCCACCGCGGCGTCGTGCGGAACGTCATCCAGGGTTACCCGCACGCCCAGAACGTCCGCATTGCTCAGGCACCAGCCGCCGATTTTGACAACGATGCCGTCGGGCGTCTCCCAGCCCAGCAGTTCGATCGACCAACGAGGCGGCATGCCGCCCAGTACCAGGTCCGCGGCTGGATACACCATCGCGGGCGGCGTAGGGCGCGGGCGTTGGAAGCAGACCGCGGGCCCGTCGGCTTTGGTTAACCATATCAGGCTGTAGGCCGAGGCATCGCGATCGGCAAGCAGGGCGAAGAAGCGCCGTCCGGCGACAGCCGCCCGGCAACTGATATCCCGGGCAAACTCCTCGTTGGTGCCCGTTTCCAGGCAGAAGCGTTCGATCGTATCCGCGCCGGTCGCGTCGGGCGACAGGGGAATGACGTCGGCTGCCGCGAACCCGCTTTCCGGCCCCAGATGTTCGATGTCGTCGGCATCGAACGGGCGCAAGCCGTCCTGGTCCGGCGCGGTGCCGGGGTGCAGAATCAGCCGCCGCATCTTTGCCAGTTCGGCCATGACGGGCCATGAATCCGACGACCATGTCCCGTGTTGCGCATGATGTTGTAGCAATGCATCGGCCATGGCCAGGCACACCGCCTGCCAGTAGCGTCGGTTGGGCACGGCAAACAGCGCCCGGCCACCCGGCTTCAGCATGCGGGACACCCCGGTCAGAAACGCCCGGGCATCCCTTGCCAATGCCAGCGCGGCGGTCCCGACGACGGTATCGGCCACCGCATCGCGAACGATGTTCTGGTCGCCCCCGGCCGCGGCGAAGATGACCGGCTGGCCCGGTGGCGGCTGGTAACCATCTTCCCGCAGTTGCGTCTGGCAGGCCAGCAGCCGGGCTTTGTCGGAATCCACCACCAGCAGACTGCGCATGTGACCGCCTGCCGCAAGCGCCCGTGTCATCTGCCCGAGACCGCACCCGAGTTCGATGACGGCCCCCGGTTCGGCCGGCCAGCGTTGCCCGGCCGCCGCGATGATGCGTTCCGGCAGGCTGGAGGCAAGCACGCCGTGGCCGCGGGTCAGGCCGCTGCGGGGTTCGGCGACGGCGTCACCGACGAAATCGGCAATACCGTCGGTCAGGGCGATCGTCTGCTCGCAGTTGGAACAGCGCAGTTCGGATTCCGATGCCGCGAGGAGGCGGCCCTGGCACCGCGGGCAATGCAGATGGGCGAACAGAGTCATCGCGAACCGGCGGCCCTACGGCTGCTGGATGGGCGGCTACCGGCCCGTGAACCGGGGTTTGCGCTTTTCCTTATAGGCACGAATACCCTCCTGAAGGTCGTCCGACTGGCGGACGCTGGCGATGGTCTGACTGACCGCGACCATACGCTCGATCGGTCCGGTTGGCATGACATCATTTACCAAACGCTTCAGCGCGCCGATGACCAGCGGCGCCGCGTCGCAGAGTTCCCGCGCCATCGTCAGGGCCTCGGCTTCGTGCTGGCCGTTGGGGACGACGCGGTTGACGAACCCCACATCGTAGGCCCGCCGGGCGGGAATTTTGGACCCAAGGAGCATGATTTCCATGGCCATGTGGTGCGGCATGCGGGCGGCGAGCGAACTGATGCCGCCGGCTGTGGTCCCAAGCCTGGCCTCGGGGTAGTAGAACCGGGTGTCTTCCGTGGACACCAGCAGGTCGCACATCATGACCATGACGATGCCGCCGCCGACGACCCAACCGGACGTGGCGGCGATGATCGGCTTGTCGGTGTGAAAGCCGACGTTGGGGATCGCGCGCCACAGTTCCGGCAGATCGTCGATGTCGGCGCCGGAGGAGAATGCGCGATTGCCGGTGGCGGACAGGATGGCGACCCGCTTGTCCGGGTCTGCGTCGAAGGCCTTGAACGCCTGTTGCAGTTCCACCGCCACGGCCTGGCCGATGGCATTCAGCCGCTCTGGCCGGTTGATCCGGATGATGGAAACCGAGCCTTGGTGTTCGGTGGTGACGGCGGACATTATCTTGGATCCCCTTGGTTGGCTGCCTGGACGTGTGCGATGATTGCGCGAAGCACCGAGGGAGTCATCGTCGGCGGGCAGTGCTGAAACTGTTCTGCCATCGGACCCCTTGACGCTGCGGCCCCGATGCGCCATTTCACGGCAATCAGGACTGTCCAAGTCCGGATAACCGCAACGCGCAGGAACATAAAGGTTCGCACGCCATGTTAAGGCTGTCGAAGCTGACCGACTACGCCGTGGTGGTCTTGGTTCGCCTGGCCGGCATGGATGGGGTTCAAACATCGCCCGGCATTGCCGCGGCGACGGGCATACCCGAACCGACGGTCGCCAAGGTACTGAAGACACTGGCGGCCGGCGATCTGGTGTCGTCCCAGCGCGGGGCCAAGGGCGGCTATCGGCTCAACCGAGGCCTGGCGGAGATACCGGTGTCCGACGTGATCGCGGCGGTCGATGGGCCGATCGCGCTGACTGCCTGTGTGGAAGGGTCTGTGTCCGAATGCGAGTCCCGCGGTCTGTGCCCGATGGCCGGGCGTTGGGATCCGGTGAACGATGCGATCCAGTCGGCACTGTCCCGGATCACCCTGGCGGACATGCAGGTGGCCTTGTTGCCGGCATTCCGAACGCCGGCTGTCCAGATGCCTTTTCAATCGGCTGCTGAATAGGATTTCGCATGGCCGCTGTTACCGAAACGCTCGATACCGTTCAGTCCGTCACCCAGTCCGGCTACAAATGGGGCTTCGAGACGGCGATCGAGATGGACTTCGCCCCCAAAGGGCTGAACGAAGACATCATCCGCCTGATCTCTGCCCGCAAGGAAGAGCCGGAGTGGATGCTGGATTGGCGACTGAAATCCTATGCGGCATGGCTGACAATGGAAGAACCGCGTTGGGCGCGCGTCGATCATCCGCCGATCGGTTATCAGGACCTGCATTACTATGCCGCGCCGAAGAAAAAGGCCGGTCCCAAGAGCCTGGACGAGGTCGATCCCGAACTGCTGAAAATGTACGAAAAGCTAGGAATTCCGCTGAAAGAGCGGGCGATCCTGGCTGGCGTCGATCCTGACACCGTGGAAAACACACAAATCGCGGTTGATGCGGTGTTCGACAGCGTGTCGGTCGCCACCACGTTCCAGGCGACATTGCGCAAGGCCGGGGTAATCTTCTGCCCGATCAGCGAGGCGGTGCGGGAGCATCCCGAACTGGTGAAGCAATATCTGGGCACCGTGGTGCCAACGGCGGATAATTTTTTCGCGGCGCTGAACAGCGCGGTGTTCACCGACGGCAGCTTTGTTTACATCCCCAAGGGCGTGCGCTGCCCGATGGAACTGTCCACCTATTTCCGCATCAATGCACGCAACACCGGGCAGTTCGAGCGTACGTTGATCATCGCCGCCGAGGGCGCGCATGTCAGCTATCTGGAAGGCTGCACCGCGCCGCAGCGCGATGAAAACCAGCTTCATGCAGCCGTGGTGGAACTGGTCGCGCTGGATGATGCGACGATCAAATATTCCACCGTGCAGAACTGGTATCCCGGCGATGCCAACGGCAAGGGCGGCATCTACAATTTTGTCACCAAGCGCGGTGCGTGCCGCGGTGCCAGGTCAAAGATATCCTGGACGCAGGTGGAAACCGGATCGGCCATCACCTGGAAGTATCCATCCTGCGTACTGCTGGGCGAGGACAGCGTGGGGGAGTTCTACTCGGTGGCGGTGACCAACAACCACCAGCAGGCCGATACCGGCACGAAGATGATCCATGTCGGCAAGGGGTCGCGCAGCACGATCGTCTCCAAGGGCATCAGCGCCGGGCACTCCAACAACACTTATCGCGGACTGGTGCGGATGCTGCCGGGTGCAGCGAATGCGCGTAACCATACTCAGTGCGACAGTTTGCTGATCGGCGATCAGAGCGGCGCGCATACCGTGCCTTATATCGAAAGCCGCAACCTGACGGCAAAGGTGGAACATGAGGCGACGACCTCGAAAATCGCCGATGACCAGTTGTTCTATTGCCGCCAGCGCGGACTGTCGGAGGAAGATGCCGTTGGCCTGATCGTCAACGGTTTCTGCAAGGATGTGTTGAAGGAACTGCCGATGGAGTTCGCCGTCGAGGCGCAGAAACTCCTGGCGGTGTCGCTTGAAGGATCGGTTGGCTGATGTTGGACATTCGTGGATTGACGGCTTCGATCGGTGATAAGCCGATCCTGAAAGGGATCGACCTGACGGTTCCGGCCGGTGAAGTACATGCGATCATGGGCCCGAACGGGTCCGGCAAATCGACTTTGGGCTACGTTCTGTCGGGCCGCGAGGACTACACCGTGACTGGCGGATCGGCCATGTTCAATGATGCCGACATCCTGGCGATGGCGCCGGAACAGCGTGCGGCGGCCGGCTTGTTCCTGGCGTTTCAGGCGCCGATCGAACTGCCCGGCGTGAACAACGCCAACTTCCTGCGTACCGCGCTGAACGCGATCCGCAGGGCGCATGGGGAGCCCGAACTGGACGCCGTGCAGTTCCTGAAGCTGGCCAGAGCGGAGACGAAGCGGCTGGCGATGCCGGACGATATGTTGAAGCGGAATGTGAATGTTGGGTTCTCGGGCGGTGAGAAGAAGCGCAACGAGGTGCTGCAGATGGCGATCCTGCGGCCCAAGCTGGCGATTTTGGACGAAACCGACAGCGGGCTGGATATCGATGCGCTGAAAATCGTGGCCGACGGGGTGAATGCACTGCGGGGGCCGGACTTCTCGGCACTGGTGATTACACATCATCAGCGGTTGCTGGACCATTTGGTGCCGAACCGGGTGCATGTGCTGGCGCACGGGCGGATCGTGCGCACGGGCGGGCCGGAACTGGCGAAGGAACTTGAAAAGAGCGGCTATGCCGGCCTGATCGCGGAGGCCGCGTGAGCACCGGGGCGACCGGCTTCCTGCAACGCTACGAAGACGCTGTTGGGCGGCTTCCGGGGGATTCGGCGCTGCGGGCGGCGGCGGCGGCGGCGTTCCGTGAGGCGGGGCTGCCGGGTGGGACGCAGGGGCGGCGGATAGAGGCGTGGAAATACACCAGCTTACGGCCGGTGGCCGAGGCGAATTTCCAGGTGTCGCCGCGGCATGAGGCCGAGACGCTTCTGTCTGGGCTGACGTTGCTGGATGCGCCGCGTGTGGTGTTTGTCGATGGTGTGCTGCGGGGGGATCTGTCGGTCTTGCCGGCGGTGAGCATCGCCCGCTTCGCCGATCAGCCAGATTTCGGCACGCTGACATGGCCGGATCGGGAGCCGATGGTGGCGCTGAATACCATGCTTGCGACTGACGGTGTTGCGCTGAACGTGCCGGCCGGGGTGGATGGCGGGATCGTTCAGTTGGTAAGCCTCTCCGGCGGGCAGGGCGATTTTCATCCTCGCCACGGCATCCGTCTGGGCAAGGGCGCAAGCCTGACCGTGGTGGAAGTCGCGGCCGGGCAGGGCGCCTATCTGCTGAACACGGTGGCCGAAATCCATGTCGCAGAGGGCGCCCATCTGACCCATATCCGCCTGCAGGATGAGGCGACGACAGCGTTTCATGTTTCGACGACGTACGCGGATGTGCAGGCCGGGGGCACCTATGACAGCTTCACCCTGAATCTGGGTGGGCGCCTGTCGCGAACCGAGGTGCATACGCAGCTAAGCGGTCCGAACGCCACCGCCCATTTGAACGCGGCGCAGATACTGGCCGGGTCGCAGCACGCCGACTTCACTACGGTCGTCAGCCACGCCGCGCCGTCGTGCAGTTCCCGCCAGACCGTCAAGAACGTCCTGGGCGGCCGGTCGCGCGGTGTGTTTCAGGGTAAGATCGCGGTTGCCCGGCATGCCCAGAAGACCGATGGCTACCAGATGAATCAGGCGCTGCTGCTGTCCCCGGATGCCGAGGTCGATTCCAAACCGGAACTGGAAATCTTCGCCGACGACGTGAAGTGCAGCCATGGCGCGACGGTAGGCGAACTGGACGCCGAACAGATGTTCTATCTCCGCAGCCGGGGCATCCCCGACGCCGAGGCGAAATCCATCCTGGTGCGCGCCTTCCTGGCGGAGGCGCTGGATGCGGTTGCCAATGAAACGATTCGCGGCCTGCTGGAGACCGCTGTCGAACAGTGGTGGGAAAGGCAGAAGGCATGAACGTAATGACCAAACCCGCGACCTTCGACGTCGAACGGATTCGCCAGGATTTTCCAATCCTGACGCAGAAAATTCGCGGTAAGGACTTGGTGTTTCTCGACAGTGCCGCCTCCGCCCAGAAGCCGCGCGTGGTGATCGACGCCATGGTGCGGGCGATGGAGACACAATACGCCAACATCCACCGCGGCCTGCACTGGATGAGCGAGCGTACCACCGAGGCGTACGAAGAAGCCCGTGATGCTGCCGCGGCGCTGATGAACGCCAGTGGCCGTTCCGAAATCGTTTTCACCCACAACAGCACCGAAGCGATCAACCTGATGGCGCACAGCTACGGGCGCGGGGTGATGAAACGCGGCCAGGCGGTGGTGATTTCCGGGATGGAACATCACTCCAACATCGTGCCGTGGCAGTTGCTGCGGGATTCGCACGGCATCGAACTGCGCGTGGCGCCAGTTACCGATGCCGGCGAACTGGATATGGAAGCCTACGAGGCGCTGTTCGCCGACGGCAAGGTCGGGCTGGTGGCGATCACGCATATGTCCAACGTGCTGGGCAGCGTGGTGCCGGCGGAACGGGTGGTGAAAATTGCCCATGCCAACGGTGCGAAGGTGATGTTCGACGGATCGCAGGCGATCGTGCATCGCAAGGTGGATGTACGGGCGCTGGACTGCGATTTCTACGCCTGGACCGGCCACAAGCTGTATGGTCCTACCGGCATCGGCGTGTTGTGGGGCAGGCGCGAACTGCTGGAGCGGATGCCGCCGTTCATGGGTGGCGGCGATATGATTTCGTCGGTCACATACGAACAATCCACCTGGGCCACCGTGCCGCATAAGTTTGAGGCTGGTACACCGGCGATCCTGGAAGGCATCGGCCTGAAAGCCGCCATCGATTATGTTCAGGCCATCGGTTTCGATGCGATGGCCGCGCATGAGGCCGCGCTGACCGAACACGCCCTGGCCCGTCTTGGCCAGATCGACGGGGTGCATATCGTCGGGCGGGCACAGGATCGCGGCGGGGTGATCTCTTTCACGCTGGATAAGGCGCATTCGCACGACGTGGCCACCTTGCTGGACCGGCAGGGCATCGCGGTGCGGGCCGGGCATCACTGCGCCGAACCCCTGATGCGTCGGTTCAATCTGGACAGTACCGCTCGGGCCAGTTTCGGTATCTACACCACGCATGCTGAAATCGACGCACTGGCGGATGGGCTGATCCGGGTGCGGGAGTTCTTCACGTGACGCCGTCGGACAATTTCGACGATCTCCGCGACCTGTATCAGGAGGTGATCCTGGATCACGGGCGCCGCCCGCGACATGCGGAGCGGCTGACGGAGTTCGATGCCACTGCCAAGGGCGATAACCCGATGTGCGGGGATCGCGTTCAGGTCTGGGTCAAATTCGGTTCCGGCACCGTGAGCAGGGTGGGATTCGAGGCCAGGGGCTGTGCCATCAGTGTTGCCTCGGCGGACCTGATGGCGGAAACGGTGCAGCATCGAACTAAGGCCGATACGCGGGCGTTGTTCGAATCGTTTCGCGAAATGGCCCGTACCGGCATCTGTCCAGCGTGCGATGCCCGCCTGGATGAGGCGATCGAACGGTTGAAACCGCTGGCTGGTGTCCATGAGTATCCGTCCAGGGTCAAGTGCGCAACGCTGCCCTGGCATGCCCTGATCGCCGCGCTGGATGGCGCGAAGGAGGCAAGCAGTGAATGATGTGACTCCGCCGAACACTGTCTGGACACCGGATGGCGAACAGCCTGTCGAGCCTTCGGGGCTTCCCGGCGAAGACACGCTGATCGAAGCGATCGCGACCGTGTACGATCCGGAAATCCCCGTGAATATCTATGAACTCGGCCTGATCTACGCGGTCGAGATCGACGATGCCGGCGGCGTGAAGGTCGAAATGACCCTGACCGCCCCGGCCTGCCCCAGCGCACAGGAACTGCCGGAGCAAGTGCAGAACGCGGTTCTGATGGTGCCGGGCGTGACCTCGTGCCACGTCGAAACCGTCTGGGACCCGCCTTGGGATCCTTCCCGCATGACCGAGGAAGCTCGGTTGCAGTTGAATATGTTCTGATCGGCTACGACAGAGGTTGGACCATGAACACAACAATGACGCCCCCCCGCAAGACACGCGCACTGCCGCCGCTGATGACGCTTACCGATGCGGCAGCGGAACGCCTGCGCCGGCTGTATGATGCCGGGGAGCAAGGCAAGCTGCTGCGAATCGGTGTCAAAACGAAAGGTTGTTCGGGCATGTCGTACGACATGTCATGGACCGAGGAGCCGGCGCCGACCGATGAGGTGGTGAAGGACAAGGATCTGACGGTGCTGGTGGACCGCAAGGCATCCTTGTTCCTGATCGGTACCGTCATGGATTACGAGTCGAAGAACCTGACATCGGGGTTTACGTTTACTAACCCCAATGAAAAAGGCCGCTGCGGGTGTGGAGAGAGCTTCCACGTCTGACGGTTGAATGAACGCGTAGTCACATATCTGCTGGAAGGCGCACGGCGATCCGGCCCGGAGCACGGTTCTGGGTCGGATTGCCGCTTCCCTGTCGCGTTATGCTCCGATTAGCGCCCGCAAATCGGCTTCGGGCCGAGCGCCGTAGTGACTGATGACCTCGGCGGCGGCCACGCTGCCCATCCAGCCGCATTCGTCCAGGCCTTTCCCGCCCGTCAGCCCCGCCAGAAACCCCGCTGCGTACGCGTCGCCGGCCCCGGTGGTATCCACAACCGGCGTCGAAACGGCGGCGACTTGCACAATCCCGTGGCCGTGCAGGATCACGCTTCCTGCCTCGCTGCGGGTCAGCGCCGCCAGGGCGACGTCCTTCCTGGCGGCCCCGGCGGCTTCCTCGAACGTGTTGCGTTCATACAGGGCGGTGATTTCGGCTTCGTTGGCGAACAGGATGTCCACATGGTTTGCCACGAGGTCCAGGAACGCTGCCCGGTGGCGGTTGACGCAGAACGCGTCCGACAGCGACAGCGCCACCTGGTGGCCAGCCGCGTGGGCCGCTGCCGCGGCCTTGCGGAATGCCGCTTGCGCCGCCGGGGGGTCGAACAGGTAGCCCTCCAGGTAGGTTATCGCCGAGGCGGCGACCAACTCGGGATCGACATCCGCCTCACCCAGCGTGACGCAGGCACCCAGGAAGGTGTTCATGGTCCGCTGTCCGTCGGGCGTGACCATGATCAGGCAGCGGGCGGTCGGTGTGCCACCGGCCAGCGGTTCGGTTGGGAAATGCACCCCCACTGCGTTGATGTCGTGCCGGAACACCTTGCCCAACTGGTCGTCCGCGACCTTGCCGATATAGGCGACCCGGCTGCCCAGCACGGCAGCGACGGCGCAGGAGTTGGCGACCGATCCGCCGCTGCTTTCCTTGCCGGGGGGCATCGCGGCATACAGTTTGTCGGCGGCGGCGGCGTCGATCAGTTGCATGGCCCCCTTGTGCATGTCGTGCCGGGACAGGAACGCGTCGTCGGTTACTGCGACGACATCGACGATGGCGTTGCCGATGCCCAGGATGTCGTAGGTGGGTGAGGTCATGGTTATCCTTTTGGCGGGTGCGCCCGAACCGCCGCTTCGTTGACATCGACGCCCCAGCCGGGGCGATCCGGGACGATAAGCTCGCCGTTGTCTATGATTGGCGCGTTGATGAAAAGCTCATCCCGCCACGATACGCTATCGATATCGATTTCCATCACGCGGAAGTTGGGCACCACGGCGCAGAAATGCGCGCTGACGGCCGAACACAGGTGGCCGTAGTAGTTGTGCGGGGCGACGTTGACCTCATACGCCTCGGCCATAGCGGCGATCTTGATTGACTCCAGAAAGCCGTTCCAGATCACGTCGATGATCGCCACGTCGGTGGAATAGGCGTCCAGGAACGGACGGAACGCCCGGCGGCCGCAGACGGACTCCAGGGATGCGATCGGACATGGCGCCTTGCTTCGGATCAGCGCGAGGGATTGCGGGTCCCAGGTGTCGATCTCCAGCCAGTTCAGGTCGAACGGTTCGACGGCTTTGGCGACCTTGAGGTTGCCTTCGGTTTTGAAATGGTAATTCACGTCCAGGTGCAGGCCCATGTCCGGCCCGGCGCCCGCCCTGAACGCGGCCAGGGTGTTGTGGACGGCTTGCAGGATATGACGGTCGGTGTTCAGTTCGGGGTGGCCAGGGGTGCGGCCGAAACCGGGTCCGAAGCCGACCAGTTTTTCTCCGTCGAACGGCAGGATGTTGGTTTTCAGCGCCTTGAAGCCACGGCGCTTGACCTCGGCGCCCATGGCGGCGACGTCGTCATAGGTCCGCAGCGGCGCGGCACCGACTGCTTCGGCATTGC
Source organism: Pseudomonadota bacterium (assembly GCA_021805665.1). Classification (GTDB taxonomy): domain Bacteria; phylum Pseudomonadota; class Alphaproteobacteria; order Acetobacterales; family Acetobacteraceae; genus Rhodopila. The sequence continues at coordinate 24,879 of JAJZEV010000259.1, read as the reverse complement.
GCACGCGGTAGGTGCCGCAGTGCGACCAATAGAGCGGGATGCGACGGCGGACCGGCCCGCCGAACATCTCATACACCGGAACGCCCAGCGCCTTGCCCTTGATGTCCAGCAGGGCGTTGCCGATGGCGGCGATGGCACGCTGATTGACGCCGTTGGGTGCCTGCACCTGCTTCACATACAGCAGCGAATCGATTGCCTGCACCGGCCTTGGATCGGTGCCGATCAGGGCTTCGGCCATGCCGTGGATGACCGAGGTCAGGCCGCGGCTGCCATCGGCCTCGGTGTATTCGGACCAGCCGATCAGGCCGTCGTCGGTGGTGACCTTCAGGAAAGAGAACGTCCGCCAGCCGGCGTCGCAGTGCAGGTCTTCGATCCTGGCGATCTTCATCGTGATTTCCCCCTTCCTGGTTGCCCTGTCCGGTTCAGGCTACGCTGATGGATGGCGGAAACAACTGGCCCCCTGGTTCATGCAATTAGATCGTGCCGACCACCTTAACCTGGGCGCGGCGGTGAACCTCTGTCTGGGCGATGACCGGCACATTCAGTCTGATCCGGTCCACGATCGAAAAGATGTGATATCTGATCTGCGAGCTGGCCAGCAGGGCGGGCTTTTCCCCCGCTTGTACCGTTGTATCCACAACGGCGCGGACGCGGTCCAGGAAGAGCTTCAGCTTTTCCTGGCCCAGGGCGAGCTGCCGGTCCTCCGGCGGGCCGACAAGGGCGTTGGCCATGATTTCCTCCCACTCCTGCGACAGCACGATCACCGCCAAGTGCCCGGTTTCCCCGCTGAGACTGTCGCTGATCTGGCGGGCCAGCCGCGTGCGGACATGGCCGACGATCGGAATGACCGATTTGGCGCCCCCGGCGCAGGCCTCCTGGACCGCTTCCAGGATCGTGGGCATGTCGCGAATGGAGATTCGTTCCGCGAGCAGCATCTGCAGCACGCGCTGCAACGCCCCGGTGGTGATGGTGTTCGGCACTAGGTCGGACACCAGACGCTGCTGCTCCGGCGGAAGTCCGGACAGGATTTTCTGGGTTTCGGTGTAGGACAGGAACTCGGCGATGTTTTCCCTGACCACCTCCGCCAGGTGGGTGGTCAGCACAGTGGATGGATCGACCACGGTCCATTGCGCGGCGCGGGCCTGATCGGCGGCACCGGGCGCGATCCAGCACGCCGGCAGGCCGAAGGTCGGCTCCACGGTCTTTTCTCCGGCGATCGGCGGGGCCTGATCGCCGGGGCTGATCGCCAGCAGCATCGTCGGCCGCAGCTCGCCCTTGCCGGCGGTGATTTCCTTCAGCGCGAAGGCATAGGCATAAGGATCCAGCTCCACATTGTCCTGAATGCGCACAGATGGCAGCACGAACCCCAGTTCCGTCGCCAGTGCCCGGCGGAAACGCTTGATCTGGTCGGGCAGCCGGTTGGACGCCCCGCCAGCCAGATCCAGCAGACCGTAGCCTAGTTCGACGCGCACGACGTCGGGGATCGATACCGTGGGCTGGGCGGTGTCGGCCGGCGGCACGACAGGAACCGCCGCTTCCATCTGTGCATGGCGGGCATTGAAGCGATGCCATGCTGCGGCACCGGACAGGCCGGAGACGAACAGGAACGGCAGGGTCGGCAGGCCAGGCAGCAGGGCCAGGACGCCAGCGGCGGCAGACGCGATGGCCAGCGGGTTGGCATTGTTGCCCAGTTGCGAGGCCAGCTTGCCATGCATCTTGCCCTCGATGGCGCCCTTGGACACCACGATGCCGGCAGCGGTGGATACCAGCAGCGCCGGGATTTGCGACACGAGGCCGTCGCCCACTGTCAGCGTGGTATAGGTGGACAGTGCATCGGTCAGCGACATGTGGGCGCGAATCAGCCCCATCGCCAGGCCGCCGAGGATGTTGATCAGGGTGATGACCAGGGCACTGATCGCGTCGCCGCGGACGAATTTGCTGGCGCCGTCCATCGCGCCGTAGAAGCCGCTTTCCTCGGACAGTTCGCCCCGTCGCTTGCGGGCGGTCGGTTCGTCGATAATGCCGGAAGACAGGTCGGCGTCGATCGCCATCTGCTTGCCGGGCATGGAGTCCAGGTAGAACCGCGCGGCCACCTCGGCGATGCGGCTGGAGCCCTTGGTGATGACGACGAAATTCACCAGCAGCAGCATGGAAAAGACGATGGCACCGACAACCACGTCGCCACCCATCAGAAACGACCCGAACGCCGCGACGACGTGGCCCGCCGCGTCCGGCCCGTCGCTGCCCCGCGACAGAATCAGACGGGCAGTGGCGACGTTCAGCGACAGGCGCAGGATCGTGGTCAGCAGCAGTAGCGTCGGCAGGCTGGAGAAATCCAACGGGCGTTCCAGCGAGAGGGAGATCAGCAGGATCAGGATGGAGGCGATGAACGACAGGGCCAGTGCCATGTCCAGCACGAAGGTTGGTATCGGCAGGATCAGGATCGACAGCTGGAACAGAACGCACAGTGCCAGACCCACGTCTCCGCCGGGGGTCATCTTGCGAAGCGGGGCCAGCGCGTTGAGCAGCGAGTCCATCAGCGGGCCGCCGGCTGTTCAGTCGCGGCGTTCCGGTAGGTCACGGTGTTCCGGGAACGCCGCCGCTGGGCGGCACATCGATGCCCTGCGATAGATACAGGCCGATCTTGTTCCTCAGTGCGCGAATGGACAGGCCCAGCATGGACGCGGTGTGGGTGCGGTTGCCGCCCGTACGGAGCAGGGCGGCGATGATGGCATCGCGTTCTATCAGATGGAGCGGGCGGCAGACGAACCCGGCCGGGCCGGGCGTATCGGCGGCGGATGGCGGCCCGACCTCCAGTGCCTCCGGCTCGATCGTCGCCTCCGTCGTCAGCACCATCGCTCTGTGGATGGTGTTTTCCAGCTCCCGGACATTGCCCGGCCAGTCGTGCGCGGACAGCGCCAGAAGCGCCGCCGGGGACAGACGGCGCGGGCCGGGACCGGCTTCGCGGCGGTATTTCTCGATGAAATATCCGGCCAGAGCCGGGATATCGGCTGGCCGTTGGCGCAGGGGCGGGATGTGGACCGACACAACGTTCAGACGGAAGTAAAGATCCTCGCGGAATGTCTGGCGCTTCACTTCCAGTTCGATGTCGCGGTTGGTGGTGGCAATGATCCTTACATTCAGCCGAATCGCTGTCCGGCCGCCGATGCGGTCCACCTCCCGCTCCTGGATCGCGCGCAGCAGTTTCGCCTGCAACTTCCGGTCCATTTCGCTGATTTCGTCCAGCAGAAGCGTGCCGTTCTGGGCGGCTTCCAGTTTGCCGATGCGTTGCGTAATGGCGCCGGAAAAAGCGCCGCGTTCGTGGCCGAACAGTTCGGATTCCAGCAGTTGTTCGGGGATGGCGGCGCAGTTTACCGCAACGAACGGCCCGCCGGACCGGGGCGAGTTCCGATGGATGTAGCGGGCGATCACCTCTTTGCCGGTGCCGGATTCACCCCGAATCAGCACCGACGCGTCGGAATTGGCGATGCGATGTGCGCGCTGGATGACGGCATGCATCGCCGGATCGCGATATATCGGGCCGTTGTCGGGTTCCGGCGTCGGCGGTGGGCGGGACGGCGTGAACGCGCCCATGCGGACGGGGTAACCGCCGGGGCGGGCGAAGCAGCTTTCCGGATCGTCGGGAAGCAGCAGGCCGGGGGCCGAATAAGCGGTCATCGTCAGCGATCCGACTTGACGATTTCGGTCATCGTCACGCCCAGCCGGGTGTCGTCCACCATGACTACCTCGCCGCGCGCGATCAGGCGGTTGTTGACATAGATATCGATCGCTTCGCCCAGCCGGCGGTCGAGTTCGACAACCGCGCCCCGGCCCAGCTTCAGCAGTTGCGATACCTGCATGGTCGCCTTGCCGAGAACCGCGCTTACGGTCACGGAAATATCGTAAACCGCTTCCAAATCCTTGGCCGTGCCGGTATCGATGGTTTCGCGAACGTCGGATGTTTCACGAAGGTTCGGGGACGGCGGCGTTGTCGTGTTGCTCATGACGGTTGCCTGCTGTTCTGTTCGTTTACCAAACCGGCGGATAGCGGACGAACCGCATCCCGCAGGTCTTCGAGTAAAAGATCGCGGCCGATGGAGGCGCTGCCGTGCGGCCATCGCATGGTGACGTCTTCGCAGCCGATGGCCCCGTCCAGCGCCAGGATCAGCGAGCCGATGTCTGCGAAGCGGCGCTCAGCGCCGCCGGTCTCGCGCAGCACGAATTCAGGTGCGACGGTCAGGGCCGGCCCGATGCGGTCCATCAGAACCCGGACCCGCGCGGGCAGGCTGGCGGACCAGTCGTCGTCGGCGATAGCGATTGCGGCGTCGAGGATCAATGTGGCGATGCCCAGGCTGGCGGACTTTGCCATCGCCGCGGCTTCTCCTCTCAGCGTGTCCAACGATGACAGCAGGCGGGCCATGGAAGCCCCGGTGGGGTCTTCGGCGCAGGCTGCACGGCGGGCGGTCAGATAGCCTTCGGTCCAGGCCTGCCGGCGGATATCGGCCGCCGGGTCGGCGTGCGGGTCCGGGGTGGTTTCCGCTGCCGGTGCCGCGGCCTCCCGGGCGGATTCCTGAATATCGTTGAAGTCGGCGAATAGCAGGACGGCGGTCATTCGATCATCCTGTCGTCGCTGCCGGTGTTGATCTCGATTTCGCCGCTGGCGGCCAGTTCCTTGGCCAGGTTGGCGACACTGGCCTGGGCCTCTTCCACATCTTTCAACTTGACGGGTCCGAGGGCGGCGATGTCCTCGCGCAGCATTTTCGCCGCACGTTCCGACAGTTGCCCCAGGAACATGGCTCTGATCGCCTCGGATGCGCCCTTCAGCGCGATGGGCAGTTTCTCTTTGTCGATCTGGCGCAGCAGAACTTGCAGGCCGGCGGGGTTCAGGCGCTGCAGATCGGCGAAGGTGAACATCTGCGCCTTCACCTTTTCGGCCGACTCCCGGTTGCGTTCTTCCAGGCCAGCGAGGAAGCGGGTTTCCGCCTTGCGGTCGAAATTGTTGAAGATCTCGGCGATCAGGGCATGAGAGTCCTGCCGCGATGCCCGGGCCAGGTTGGACATGAATTCGGCGCGGAGGATACGCTCGACCCGTTCCAGCACGTCTTTCTGAATGGATTCCATGCGCAGCATCCGCATGACGACTTCCATGGAGAAAGAGTCGGGCAGCAGGGTCAGTACGCGCGCCGAATGGTCGGGCTTGATCATCGACAGCACGACCGCCACCGT
>JAJZEV010000259.1:7818-18785 GCA_021805665.1 Pseudomonadota bacterium | reverse complement strand
GTTGGGCCTTTCTGCATCCGGATCATCGCGTCGTAGATCGGCTTCGCCAAACCGAGCCCACCGCGGCTGGCGATTTGTTTGGCGAATTCCTGAACCAGCATGGGCTTCCAGGCCGCCTCCCCGGGGCCACCGCCGAACGTGCCGTTGGCGCTATCGACGGTGTCGAACATTGGCTGCAGGAGCTGGCCGATGGCCATTGCCTCGAAATCGTGGGCGGATTTGGCGACCGCGGCGGGGTTGGCGGCAACTGGCAGCCGTGGTGCCGCCGATGCCGGGCCGATTGGCTGCGCAAGCGGCGGAGTCGCGATCATCTGACCTCCAGGTCGGCTTGCAGGGCGCCGGCTGCCTTGATGGACTGCAGGATGCTGATCAGATCGCGCGGGCCGACACCCAGGGCGTTCAGGCTGGCGACAAGGTCGCGCAGGGTAACGCCAGAGCTCAGGATACCCAGTTTTCTGTCGTGCTGGTCGTCGATGCTGATCGATGTGCGGGGAACGATGGCCGTGGTTCCGCCGGGCGAAAAGGCGTCCGGTTGGCTTACCTCGGGCGTTTCCGTCACCCGGATGGTCAGGTTGCCCTGTGCGATTGCCACTGTGTTGATGCGGACCTTGTCGCCCATGACGATGGTGCCGCTGGCTTCGTCGATCACCACGATGGCGGCATTGTCGGGTTCGACCCGCAGGTTTTCGATAAGCGCCAGGGTCTCGATGGGGTCGCGTTTGGTGAAATCCAGTTGCACGGTCCTTGGGTCTGTTACGCGGGCGATTTTGCCGACTGTCTTGTTGATGACCGCGGCGATGCGTTCGGCGGTGGTAAGATCGGGGTTGCGCAGCCCGAGCCACAGGCCGTTACTTTTATCGAGATTAAAGGGAACTTCTTTCTCGACGGTCGCGCCGTTGGCGATGCGGGCGGCGGTCGGCACGCCGCGGGTGACCGATGCGCCGGCACCGCTGGCGGCGATGGCCCCGGTGGACAGGGTTCCTTGACCCACGGCATAGACCTCGCCATCCGCGGCCAGCAGCGGGGTGACCAGCAAGGTGCCGCCGGTCAGGTTCGTGGCGTCGCCGATGGCCGAGACACTGATGTCGATTCGGCTGCCGCTACGGGCGAAGGCTGGCAGCGAGGCGGTGACCATGACGGCGGCGAGGTCCTTGGTGGTCAGGAAGGCCACCTGGTCGCGGGTGTTGACGCCTAGGCGCTCCAGCATGCCGATCAGGGACTCCCGGGTGAAGACGTTGTTGATAAGCTTGTCGCCCGTGCCGTTCAGGCCGACGACCAGGCCATAGCCGACCAGCTGGTTTTCGCGGATACCTTCGATATTCGCGATATCCTTGATGCGCACGTCGGCCCGGGCTGGCGGCGGGGGCCAAAGTGCGATGGTCAGGCACAGCAGAAGGGCGGCGATGACGCGCATGATGCGCACTGGTTATCCTGGCGGGTTGTTAGGTGGTTACAGCAACCTTCGTGCCAGGGCGGATTCGGCGGTTTTGGCGGCGGTTCTGGCGGTAACAAGCCGGCAAAACCTGCCTATCTGGGGGAATACGCGGCGTTTCCTGCCGCCCTGTATCTAACTCATTGCAATCTGTTGACGTTTGCGTGCGGGCTCTTGGCGTCTGCAAGGCGTGCCGCTATACGTCCGCCCGTTCCCTACCCGGATTGGGCCGGGCGCCCTGATCCCCGGCTTTCAAGCCCGGGTATGGGCGGAAGGATAAGCAGGATCAAATGCGCATGATGATTAGTCTGCCCCCTGATTATCAGCCCACCGAGGATGAGGAGTTCATGAACCCCATCCAGGTTGAGTATTTTCGCCAGAAGCTGCTGCGCTGGCGGGCCGATCTGATACGGGAAGCCGACGGAACCTTGGCCAGTTTATCCGAGGGGGGTATCCTGGAGGCTGACATCACCGATCGCGCAAGCGTCGAGACCGACCGGGCGCTGGAATTGCGGACCCGGGACCGGGCTCGCAAGCTCATCTCCAAAATCGATCAGGCGCTGGTGCGGATCGAGCTTGGCACCTATGGCTACTGCGAGGAAACCGACGAGCCCATTGGGATCAGGCGGCTGCAGGCCCGTCCAATCGCGACGATGTCGATCGAGGCGCAGGAACGGCATGAGAAGATGGAGCGGGTTCACCGGGACGACTGATGGCCCATCAGTTACCGGAGGCTAACCCCGCGGGCAGTGGAGCCGCGAAGCTAGCCGCCTGATCCCGGCTGGCGATTGAGAGGCAAGCCGCGAAGCCGTTACGGATGATTGTGGAAGTCGAGCCCTGTAATCGTTCGCGCAACCGCCCCGCATCGAATCGCGTAGTCGCCGAAACACTCGCCATCCAGTCGGTCCGCCGCATAGGACGCGAACAGCGGCGATAGAATCGCAACAATCGCGTTTCCGTCCACGTCGCCGCGATACAGCTTGTTCAGGCGCGTGCCGTCGCGGGAACCACCCAGATACAGGTTGTAAATGCCGGGGGTTCGGCCGACCAGCCCGATCTCCGACACGTAAGGCCGGGCACAGCCGTTCGGGCAGCCGGTCATGCGGATGGTGATATCGTCCTCCCGCAGGCCGAAGCGGTCCAGCTCGTCCTCCAGACGGGTAATCAGATCGGGCAGGTAGCGCTCGCTTTCCGCCAAGGCCAATCCGCAGGTCGGCAACGCGACGCAGGCCATGGCGTTACGGCGCAAACCGTCGGCAGGCAGATCGAGACCGTAATCCTGCAACAGGGTATCGACCGCGGTGCGCGAAGCGGCCGGAATATCGGCCAGGATCAGGTTCTGATTGGACGTCATGATAAAGCGGCCGACGTTCAGTTCGGCTAGCCTATGGAGCCCCGCCAGCGTGCGCCCGCGGATGCGGCCGTTTTCCACGAACAGGGTGAAATGCGCGGAGCCATCGGCCTCCTTCACCCAGCCGAACCGGTCGCCCGTGGAGGTGAACGCAAAGGCCCGCGCGGGTTCCAGCTTCACGGCCAACCGTTCGTTTACCAGGGCGGCGAAGCGGTCGATACCCATCTCGTCGATGGTGTATTTCAGACGGGCGTGTTTACGGTTGGATCTATCGCCGTGATCGCGCTGGACCGTCACGACGTGTTCGGCGACCTCGATCGCGTGTTCCGGCCGGCAAAAGCCGATTACGTCGCCAACGCGGGGATAGGTTTCCGGCTCGCCGTGGGTCATGCCCATGCCGCCGCCCACGACCACGTTATATCCGACGATACGGTCCTGTTCGACGATCGCGATCAGGCCAAGGTCGTGGGCGAATACATCGACATCGTTATGCGGCGGCAGCGCCACGGCGATCTTGAACTTGCGCGGCAGATAGGTCCGGCCGAGGATCGGCTCGTCCTCTATGACTCCGCCGGCTATTTTTTCCTCGTCCAGCCAGATCTCGTGCCACGCGCGGGTGCGCGGCAGCAGATGGGTGGACAGATCACGGGCCAATCCGCTGACCGCGGCGTGCAATTCGGGTCGCCACGGATCGGCGGTGGCAATGACGTTACGGTTGACGTCGCCGCAGGCCGCGATGGTGTCCAAAAGGTCCGCGTGCAGGCCCTGCATCAGTGGCTTCAGATTACCCTTCAGGATGCCGTGGAACTGGACCGTTTCGCGGGTGGTCAGACGGATTGTGCCATTGGCCCGTTCGACCGCCAGTTTTTCCACCTTCAACCATTGCTTGGGTGTCAGGATGCCCGCCGGAACACGCATCCGCACCATGAAGCTGAAGGCTTTTTCCATCCGCTGCTTGCCGCGTTCGGCCCGCAGATCGCGGTCGTCCTGCTGGTAGAAGCCGTGGAACTTCGTCAATTGGGTATCGTCGTCCGCAAGCGCGCCCGTTTCCGTGCGGGTCAGGCCGTCGGCGATGGTGCCGCGCAGCAGGTTGCTGGCGGATTTGATGCGTTCGTTAGCGGAAAGTGGGCGTTCGATGTCCATGTCCCGGTGTCCTTCGGGTTACTGTGTATATGGCGCGCGAGAACCGGTTTGCCCGGGGTTTGGCCTCATGACCGGCGAGAGACGTTTCAATAAACGTCGCGCAGGTAGCGGCCATCGCGGCGGATAGCGTCGAGTTCGGCCTTCGCGCTGGCCTGATCCTGATTGCCCTGGTCGGCCAGGATTCGCAGCACGGTGGCATGCACATCCTTCGCCATCGCGCTGGCGTCGCCGCAGACGTAAAGCGCCGCACCGTCCTTCAGCCACGCATAGAGATCGGCGCGCCTGTCCCAAAGCACATCCTGGACGTAGCGCTTTTCCGGCTGGTCGCGCGAAAACGCGACGTCCAGGCGTGTGAGAAGGCCGCTTTTGCGCCAATCCTGCAGTTCGAGCTGATACAGGAAATCGTGTGTGTAGTGGCGGTGTCCGAAGATCAGCCAGTTGCGGCCGCGGGCGCCGACGGCCTCACGCTCCTGCAGGAATCCCCGAAATGGCGCCAGGCCGGTGCCGGGGCCAATCATGACGATCGGACGGCTGCCGTCGGCTGGAAGCCGGAAGTGCGGATTGGACCGGTGGAAGACTTTCAGTTTGTCCCCCTCGCGGTGGCGGGCGACGATGTCGATCGAGGCCACGCCCCGGCGCTCGCGGCCATGCGTGGTGTATCGCAAGCCGGCTACCAGAAGGTGGGCTTCCTCGCCCACGGCCTTGCGACTGGAGGCAACCGAGTAATAGCGTGGGGCGAGGGGCCGGAGCAGCGCGGTCAGTTGGTCCGCCGACAGTCGGCCCGGGGCGAGTTCCAGAAGATCGGCAATCTGGCGTCCCGCGGCCCAGTCGGCCTGCGGCGGCTGGATACCGGCGTCGCGGACGAAGTCCTCGATCTGCTGGCCGGTCAGGGTGACGATATCGAGCCGGTGGGTCAGGGCAGCGGCAAGTGTGTCGTTGCCGGACAGGCCGGCGGCCTGCAGTACAGCATCGACCAGTGCCGGGTCGTTCGACGGCACGATTCCCAGGGAATCCCCCGGTTCGTAGGCTATCGCGGAACCTTCAAGCGAAATCGCGATATGATGCGTGTCGGAGGTGGACCGGCTTCCCGTCAAACGCACATGTTCGGTTATTTCAGCCTCGAACGGGTGTGCGCGGCTGGCCGCTTCGGTGCCGGGGCGGGCAAAATCGACATGGATCACAGACGCCGAGGCGTCCTTGACACCCACCTCCGCATTCAGCCGGTCCAGCGTCGAGTCGATCCAGCCGGCCGCCGGGGTTGCGAAATCCAGGTCGCAATCGATGCGTTCGGCGATGCGGATGCCCCCGAGTGCCGCGAGGCGTTCGTCGATCGCGCGGCCGATCTGGCAGAACTGGACGTAAGCTCGGTCGCCCAGCGCGAGAACCGCGAACCGGGTCTTTTCGAACCGGGGAGCATCGTCCGCCATCAGGGCTTCGTAGAAATCGATGGCGCGTTGCGGCGGGTCGCCCTCGCCCCACGTAGACGCGACGATCAGCAGGTTTTCCGTCGCGGCGGCCTGCTCGGGCGTGAAGTCGGCCATGTCGATGACCTTAGGCGCGAAGCCCAGCTTGGCCGCGGCCTTGCGGGCCTGTGCCGCCAGCGCTTCCGCGTTGCCCGATTCGGTGCCGAACAGGATGGTCAAGGCGGCGCGCTTGGCCGGCGGTGCGGCGGGGACGGCGGCTTCAGGATCGTTCGCCGCCTGGATTCCTGCCAGATAGCCGGACAGCCAGGCCCGTTGCTCTGGCGTTGTGACCGAGATGACGCGGTTCAGGGCGGCGATATGCTCATCCGCGAATGGCGCGGTGGCGGGCAACATGGGTGGCATTTCGGTTCCTTCAGCCATTTGCCCGGACGGGCGCGGTCCGGGGCTCGACGGTCATGGGTTCGGTTTGCTGCCAGTCCGCCAGCAGCGGGCGCAGCGCGATGGTTGGACCGACCAGAACCAGCGTCGGGGTGCCGGGCGGGATCGTGGCAACAGCCGAGGCGGCTTCGGCAAGGGTGGAAATGCGGACGTCCTGGTTCGGACAGGTGGCGTTGCCGACCAGGGCCATCGGTTCGGATGGTGCGCGCCCGGCCTGGATCAGGCGTTCGGCGATCTGGGCGATCCGCCGCCGCGCCATGTAGAACACCAGGACCTCGGAGCCGCGGGACAGGGCGCCCCAATCCACATCGGCCAGTTCGCCGCTGGAGTCGTGGCCGGTCGCGAAGGCCACGCTGCGAGCCAACCGGCGGTGGGTCAGCGGGATGCCCGCCGCGGCGGTGCCGCCGATGCCGGCGCTGATGCCGGGGACGATACGGAACGGAATGCCGGCGGCCGCGAGAGCCAGCGCCTCCTCGCCACCGCGGCCGAACACCAGAGGGTCGCCGCCTTTCAGGCGCACAACCCGCAGGCCCTGCCGCGCGAGCTGAACCAGCCGGTCGTTGATGCGCAGTTGCTGGGTGCGAATGCCGCCGGCGCGCTTGCCTGCCATCTCCATCCGAGCGGCCGTGGCCATCGAGAGGATTGCGTCGGAGATGAGTGCGTCGTGAAGGACCACATCGGCCTGACCGAGGGCATAAGCGGCATGCAGTGTCAGCAGGCCGGGGTCGCCGGGACCGGCGCCCACCAGCCACACGGAGCCAGGGTCGAAAGCTGGGCCGATCAGACCGGGAAAATCCATCGCGTGTGTTGCCTCGGGGCGCCCGAAAGGGGCGCTGCACGTATTGAAAGAGGATATTTTTCGCCATAATGCAATATATCGAGGTATATTTAGATTTATTTTTGTCGCACGCTCTGAAAATAGGTCGGGACTTCCATTTCCGCGGTTGTCGGGATAAAATCTAACCTTGTGTTGCCACCGTGCGGCCACGCCACCATGGTGCGGCCTAGAACCGACCCGGGCTGAGAAAATGATGGACGATGATTTCCGTAAGGCCGCGCTCGACTACCACCGGCTCCCCCGGCCTGGAAAACTCGCGATCGAGCCAACCAAGCGCATGGCCACGCAGCGCGACCTGGCGCTGGCATATTCGCCGGGCGTGGCGGCGGCTTGCGAGGCGATCAAGGCCGATCCGAACGCGGCGTACGACTACACGACGCGGGGCAATCTGGTCGGTGTGATCTCTAACGGCACCGCCGTCCTGGGATTGGGCAATATCGGAGCGCTGGCCGGCAAGCCGGTGATGGAGGGCAAGGCCGTCCTGTTCAAGAAATTCGCCGGCATCGATGTGTTCGACATCGAGGTGGACGCCACCGATCCAGCGCGCTTCTGCGACGTGGTGGCGGCGCTGGAACCCACGTTCGGCGCGATCAACCTGGAGGACATCAAGGCGCCGGAGTGCTTCGCGATCGAAGCCGAGCTGCGCGCGCGGATGAAAATCCCGGTTTTCCATGACGATCAGCACGGCACCGCTATCACCGTAGCTGCTGCCGTGCGTAACGGGCTGCTGTTGCAGGGCAAGGAACTGGCCGACGTCAAACTCGTCACGTCCGGTGCCGGGGCGGCTGCCCTGGCGTGCGTCGATTTGCTGGTATCGATGGGCCTGAAGCCCGAGAACGTGACTCTGACCGACATCAAGGGCGTGGTCGCCAAAGGCCGCCCTGACATGCTGCCGAACATGGCCAAGTATGCCCGCGATACCAACGCGGCGACATTGCACGATGCGCTGCCGGGTGCGGATATTTTCATGGGATTGTCCGCGCCGGGGGTTCTGAAGGCGGAATGGCTGCCGCTGCTGGCCGATAAGCCGCTGATCCTGGCGCTGGCCAATCCCGATCCCGAGATCGATCCGGCCCTGGTCTGCGCCGCGCGGCCGGACGCGATCATTGCGACGGGTCGCAGCGACTATGCCAACCAGGTCAACAATGTCCTGTGTTTCCCGTTCATCTTCCGCGGGGCGCTGGATGTCTGGGCCACGACGATAAATGAGGCTATGAAAATCGCCGCCGTCGAGGCGATCGCGAAGCTCGCCCGGGTGGAGGCCAGCGAGGTCGTGGCTGCCGCTTATGGCGGGTCCGCCCCGGTTTTCGGGCCCGACTATATCATCCCCAAGCCGTTCGATCCGCGCCTAATCCTGGAGATCGCGCCCGCTGTCGCCCGGGCGGCGATCGAAAGCGGTGTGGCCCGGCGGCCGATCACGGATTTCGTTGCCTACCAGCATGACCTGGAGCGGTTCGTTTTTCGTTCGGGCTATCTGATGCGCCCGGTGTTCGAGGCGGCGATGCGCGATCCCAAACGGGTGGTGTTCGCCGAAGGCGAGGACGAACGCGTGCTGCGGGCGGCGCAAACGCTTGTGGACGACGCCATCGCGCTGCCGATCCTGTTGGGGCGGCGGGATGTGATCGCCGCTAAGGTCAAAGAGATGGGGCTTCGGCTCAACCTCGGCCATTCCGTTCGGATATTGGATCCGGCGGCCGATCGGGACGTGTTCGATCGTTTGATCCCGGAATACCAGCGTCTGGCCGGACGGCACGGCACACCGCCAGATCCGGCTGCCCGGCGATTGGCGACGCGGCCGTCGGTGGCGGCGGCGATGCTGTTGCATGACGGGCAGGCCGATGCGGCGATTTGCGGCGGCACCGGCGCGTGGTGGCGGCAAATTCAATATGTCCTGCCGATCATTCCGCGCCGGCCGGACGTTAACCGCGTCTATGCATTGTCCTGCCTGATTATCCCCTCGGGCGTGCTGTTCATTTGCGACACGTTCATGGTGGTCGATCCAACGGCGGAACAGATTACCGAGATGACCCTGCTGGCGGCAGAGGAAGTGCGCGGTTTCGGGCTGACCCCGAAGGCGGCGCTGGTGTCGCATTCCAGCTTCGGCGCCAGCGACAGCCAGTCGGCCCGCAAGATGCGCCAGGCACTGGCGATGATTCGGGCCAAGGCGCCCGGGCTGGAGATCGACGGTGAAATGCACGCTGATGCGGCGCTGGTGCAGGCGATCCGCGACAAGGCGGTGCCCGACAGCCGCCTGACCGGGACCGCCAACCTGCTGATCATGCCGACCCTGGATGCCGCCAATATTTCTTTCAACGTGCTGAAAGCGGCGGCGGACGGATTGCCGGTCGGACCGATCCTGCTGGGAATGTCCAAACCGATCCATGTGGTTGTACCGAGTGTGACGGCGCGGGGGATCGTGAACCTGAGCGCGCTTGCCGTGGTCGAAGCGCAGGAGCAGTCGGGGGACAGTGTCTAGGGCCTGTCGTCGGTCGAGCCAACAGAGTGCGGTGGCCATATGGACCGCCGCCGGAAAGTTTCTGGCGGTATTCTGGTCCTTTTCCGCGGAGTCGCCGTGATTTCTCCTGCCGCCTCAAGCGGTTCGATCACCCGCTTGTCCGGGTACAAGGCTTCAGGGTGGTTCATTAGGCTTTCGACGCCATCTTGTTGCATCGCGAGGTCGCACGCTTTCCCGGACAGGCGGCGATCACCTCCGGTTCTGGATGGCGCACCATCGCGCACCGGGCCGTCGTGATGAGAAGCTGCTGATGGCTGCGGGGCCGCATGGTGGCGTGGCGGTTGAGGACATTTGCCAGTCGCGCCGATACCGGACAGACTTTGGTCAAAGCGGCGCGCCCCAAATGCAACAACGCTATGTGCCGCGGGAGGGAAACATGAATCAGATCATCGGCCGGCGGGCAGCACTTGGTGGAGGCCTTGCCGCCGTCGCCGCCACCACCGGCATGTCGCGCCGATCAAGGGCGGCGCAAGGCCAACCGGTTCGAATCGGCGTACTGACCGACATGACCGGCACCTATGCCGCGATTACCGGGCCGGGCAGCGTCCTGGGCGCTCAACTCGCGATCGAGGATTTCGCCATAACCCACCCGCAGATCGCGGTGGAACTGGTGTCGGCCGATATGCTGCTGAAGCCCGACGTGGCGCTGTCGATCGCCGGAGACTGGTTCGACAATCAGGGTGTGGACCTGCTGACCGACCTGCCGATGTCCTCCGCCGCGATCGCGGTCGGGGAGATGGCCAAGGCGAAGGACAAGCTGGCGATATTCACCGGCGCAGCCTCCTCCATTCTGACGGGCGCGCGCTGCGGTCCGAATCACCTGCATTGGGCCTATGACACCTGGGGCATCCCGCATGCCATCGTGGATAGTGCGGTAAAGCAGGGCGGCGATACGTGGTTCTTCATCACGGCCGACTATGCCTATGGCCAACAATTGGAACATGACGCGGCGTCGTTCGTGACTGCCGCCGGGGGCAAGGTCGTTGGATCGGCCCGATATCCGTTCCCGGGTACGACCGACTTTTCCTCTTTCCTGCTATCGGCGAAGGCGAGCGGGGCGAAGGTCATCGGGCTGGCTAACGGCGGCGTCGATGCGGAAAACTGCGTGAAGCAGGCTGCGGAATTCGGCATCATGCAAGGTGGCCAAAGCGTGGTCGGCGTTGGGCTGCTGTTGAACGATATCCTCAGCATCGGCCTGAAAGCGGCCCAGGGTGTCCGTTTGGCCGAACCGTATTACTGGGATCTGAACGACGGAACCCGCGGGTTCGGGCGGCGCTTCCAGGCTCGGTCCCAGGTTAAGGCCATGCCGAATTCGGCACAGGCAGGGCAATACTCCGCAGTCTCCCATTATTTGAAGGCCGTGGCCGCCATGGGGCCGGCGCAAGCCAAGGTCAGCGGCCGCGCCACATTGGCGGAAATGCGTAAAATCCCTGTCGAGGACGTCATCTACGGCAAAAGCATCATTCGCGAGGATGGCCGTGTGATCCATGCGATGTATCTGTTCGAAGCGAAATCTCCGGCCCGATCGACGGAAACCTGGGACTTGGTGGAACTGAAGGGCACCACCCCCATCGACCGCGCATTTCGGCCGATCGACGAAGGCGGATGTCCCATGATCCACGCCTGATCGCTGTCGTCCGCCGGATGGACCGTGACACCCTGTCGCGATAAGCCATCCGGCAGGAGGGTTCCATGACCATTGAATTCATCGGCATGATCGCATCGGAAGCGAAATCGGAAATCCACCCCGCCCGGGGTCCGGTGATCGATCCCGATTACATCGCCCGCTTTGCCCGAGCGCATGAGGAGGCGGGGTTCGATCGTGT
>JAJZEV010000259.1:0-7129 GCA_021805665.1 Pseudomonadota bacterium | reverse complement strand
TGATGGAGGCCGCCGCCGGGGGCAAGGTGCGCGATACGCGCCTGTGGACCGAGGTTGCCGCCGCCGTCGGTGCCGGATCGAACACCACATCCCTGGTCGGCACGCCGGAGCAGGTGGCGGAATCGCTGCTGGAATATCACGCGTTGGGTGTCACCACCTTCCTGATTCGCGGCTTCGATCCGCTGGAGGATGCCACCGATTACGGCCGGCACCTGCTGCCGCTGGTCCACGCCGCGGTCGCTGCGTAGCGAAACCCAATGCCCGTGGAACGGATCGAAACCGTCATCGTCGGCGGCGGTCAGGCTGGCCTGACCATCAGTCACTGCCTGACGCGGCAGGGGCGGGCGCACATCGTGTTGGAACGGAATCGGATTGCCGAACGGTGGCGCACCGAACGGTGGGATTCGCTGCGGTTTCAGTTTCCGAACTGGTCGATGCGGCTGCCTGATTTCCCATATGCAGGTGACGATCCCGACAGCTATGCGCCGCGCGACGATGTGGTGCGGTTCATCGAGTCCTATGCGGCCTTCATCCAAGCGCCGATACGAACCGGGGTGGAGGTCCGTGCCCTGCGCCGCGTGTCGTACGGGTTCCACCTGGAGACCGTCGGTGCGGCTATCGAAGCCCGCAATGTGGTGATCGCGACTGGCCCATACCAACGCCCGGCGATTCCGCCCGCGGCGGCGGGGTTGGGGCGCGTGGTCCAGATGTCCGCGAGCGACTACCGCAACCCCGTGCAATTGCCACCCGGTGGTGTGCTGGTGATCGGGGCGGGGGCGTCGGGATGCCAGATCGCCGAGGAACTGATGCGCGCGGGCCGAACCGTGTTCCTGTCCGTTGGCCCCCATCGCCGCGTGCCGCGCCGCTATCGCGGCCGGGACATCATCTGGTGGATCACCGAACTCGGCATGGACGACGCAATTGCCGATGGTGAGTCGGCCCGCAAGCCGCCGTTGCTGATCAGCGGCGCGTATGGTGGCGAAACGATCGACCTTCGCCGCTACGCTGCCCGGGGCATGGTTCTGCTTGGGCGGCTTCAGGATGCCCGGGACGGGATCGTTTCGTTCGCACCCGACCTGGAGCGGACCCTGGCGGCCGGCGACGACAGCTTTGCCGGCTTCATTGCCGCCGCGGATGCCCATGTCGCCCTCACCGGGCTGTCGTTGCCGCGGGAGACCGTTGCGGTTACCGAACCCGCTCCGGCTGCCGACCCGATCGTGACGCTGGGCCTGCGCGCCGCCGGGATCGAAACCGCGATCTGGGCGACCGGATACCGCTATGATTTCGGCTGGGTCGATCTCGATATTTTCACCTCGGCGGGCGATCCGATCCATCGGCGCGGGGTCACCGATGTCCCCGGCGCCTACTTTCTGGGCCTGCCTTTTCTGCACAAGACGAAGTCGTCGTTCATGTCCGGTGTTGGCGAGGATGCCGCGTATCTGGCGGAGCGGATCGCCGCCAGATGATCAGCCGCCCTTGAACGCCGGCCGGCGCTTTTCGACGAATGCCTTGCGCGCTTCCCTGGCATCGTCCGAATGTTGCAGGATCGGACTGGCGTTGGAGGTCAGCACCATCGTTGCCTCCATCGTCGTGTCCAGCGATGTGCGCATGATCCGCTTGCTGATCCATTGAACCAAGGGCGGCCGAGCGATGATGCGTTCGCAAAGTTCGCGTGTAACGGCCTCAAGATTTTCGGATGGCACCAGGTTGTTGAGCATGCCCCATTGATAGGCGCGTTCGGCGTTCATTTCGCCGGTGTAGGCGAATTCCAGTGCCCGCCCCAGCCCGATCATCTTCGGCAGATAGTACGATCCGCCGTTTTCGATGATCTGCCCGGCGTTGTGGTATCCGATGAAACGAGTGTGTTCGCAGCCGATCCGGATATCGCAATGCAGCGCCATATCCATGCCCGATCCGACTGCCGGGCCGTTGATCATCGCGATGGTGGGTTTGCGGATTTTGGCGATGTCGAGATGAAGCTGCGTGAAGCCGTGGAAGAAGTGCTGGCGGGTGCCCTCCATCCCCTCGTGCGGGCCGCGGTTGCCGGGAAAGTTCTCCCCGGCCTCCGCCGTTCCCGAACCCAAATTTGCCCCCGCGCAGAAGGCCCGGCCCACACCGGTCAGGACGATAACGCGGATGGCGGGATCGTCGTCGGCCGCGCGCATGTATTCCCCGACCTTGGCGACCGTGCCGTTTTCCTCCGCCGTGCCAACGAGTGCGTTCAGACGCTCCGGCCGGTTGAATTTGATCCAGGCGATGCCGGATGGTTCTGGTTCGTAGAGCAGGTGATCGACCAGTTTCGGGCCCATTGTTTCCTCCATTACACACCTAACCCGCCGGGTGCTCAGATGGCACCCGCCTCCCCTCACATCACCAAATTCTTCGGCACGTCGCGGAACGGCCGGTCGTTATCCGTCCTCGGCTCCTTCGGCATCTCCAGCACCCGCTCGGAGATGATGTTCCGCTGAATTTCGTCCGTCCCGCCGGCGATCGACCCGGCGGGGACGCTGACCAAAATCTCCGCGATCAGCCCGTTCATCGGTCCATCCGCCCCGCTCAGCATCGCATCCGCGCCGCTGATCAGGGTGTGAACCCGGGCGGCTGCCCGGGCGACATGGCTGGACGCCAGCTTGCCCAGCGACCCTTCCGGGCCCTGCGGGCGTCCCTGCATCTGGGCCGCCCTGGCGCGCCTGGCTGTCCATTCGGCCGACTTCGACAGGGTCAGCAGTTTCGCGATTTCCTGCCGCACCACCGGATCGCCATTGACCCCGGCCGCCTTCGCCCGCTCGATCACCAGATCGACCCGCCCGGCACGCTGTGGATACCATTTGTATGGCTCCATCACCGTCGCATTCTCGGCCCGTTCCTCATCGTAAATCCGCCCGACGCCGACGGAGGCCTGACCCCAGACTCGCACGCCGTCAGCCTCTCGCCGTTCGTGCATCAGTGTCGTGGTCGCTACGGCCCAACCGCGCCCGACATCCAGCACAAGATGTTCCGGCAGCACCTCGGCATCGGTCAGGAACACCTGATTGAAGGATGCATGGCCGTTCATCTGCCGCAACGGATGCACATCCACACCAGGTTGGTGCATATCGATGATAAAATACGAAAGGCCCTGATGCTTCGGCACATCCACGTTGGTGCGTGCCAGCAGCAAACCCCAATCAGCGTGATGCGCGCTGGTGGTCCAGACCTTTTGCCCGTTGATCACCCAGCGGTTGCCCTTGCGCTCCGCCTTGGTCGTCGCGCCGGCCAGGTCCGACCCGCTGCCGGGCTCGCTGAACAACTGGCACCAGGTATTCTCGCCCGACAGACTGCGCCGCAGGAACTGCTGCTTCTGCGCCGGGGTGCCGTGCGCCAGCAGAGTCGCCGCCGCCAGCCGCCTGATGCCCGCCTTGGCCACGCCCACCGCGCCAATTCGGGCGAATTCCTCGTCCACCACGGCCGCCAACCCGGCGGGCAGGCCCTTGCCGTACCAGTCGGTCGGCCACGTTGGCACGCCCCAGCCGGAGTCGATCAGAATGTTGCGCCACTCCACCAGCCCGTAATCGACGTTCCAGTTTGCTTCCAGCCAGGCGCGCACCTCGGCGCGGACGGATGCTTCGGTCATTTCGGTCATGGTCATTCCCTCCGCTCAGACGTTCCACGCGCGCATCATCGCCTCGCGGTGCCAGGCGGGATCGCCCAGGAACACCTCCGAGGCCTTGGCGCGCTTGAACCACAGGTGCGTGTCATTGTCCCAGGTGAAGCCGATGCCGCCATGAATTTGGATCGTGGAGATGGCGGTTTGCATATACGCCTCCGACGCCGCGGCCTTGGCCAAAGAGGCGATGGCGGGCAAATCCGGATCGTCCTCGGCCGCTGCCGATGCCGCGGCATAAGCTGCCGACTTGGCCAGTTCCACGTCGATCAGCATATCGGCCTGCTTGTGCTTCATAGACTGGAACGACGCGATGGTGCGGCCGAACTGCACCCGCAGATTGGCATAATCCAACGCCGATTGACGCAGCCGTTCGGCGCCGCCGACCATTTCGTTCGCCAGACAGGCAGCCGCCCGGGTCATGGTTTTGGCGAAGGGCGCCGCCGCGCCGCCTTCCTCGCCCAGCAGCGTGGCTTCCACCGACCGGAAATTCAGCATCGCCAGCTTGCGTGTCGGGTCCACCACCTTCAGCGCCCGGCGGGTCAGGCCCAGGGCATCGCCGCGCACGGTGAAGAACGACAACCCTGCCACCCCGCGCGCCAGCACCACGATCAGGTCGGCGGTGTGCCCATCGACGACGAAGCTCTTGACCCCATCCAGTCGGAACAAGCCGCCATCCCGCGTCGCGGTCATTTCGACACCGGATGCATCCCACCGCCCGTTCGGTTCGGTGAATGCCAGTGCGGCGATACAACTGCCATCGGCGATCACGGGCAGCAACTCGCGCTTCTGCGCCTCGGTTCCCGCATTGACGATAGCCGTCGCCGCCAGCACGGTCGAGGAGAAATACGGCGCACACAGCAGCGCCCGTCCCATTTCCTCCAGCACGATGCCCAGTTCGACGAAGCTGAAACCCTGGCCGCCATACGCCTCGGGAATATGGATCGCGGTCAGCCCTAGCTGCTGGTTCAACTCCTGCCACGCGGCACGGTCCCAGCCGGCTTCGGTTTCCATCAGGCGGCGCACCGTGGTGGTGGGCGATTTGTCCTCCAGGAACCGTCGAAGAACAGAGCGGAATTCCTCCTGCTCGCTGGTGAAGCTGAACTGCATGCGGTTCCTCCTGATACGGTCTTGCCGTTGGCCGGCTGTCGGGGCTGCCCATACAGTGCGGACGATGCCGCCGTTCGGCAAGAGCATGGCGGTCCGGCTTGTGGCTTTGTCCCCCCTGCCCGATAGTGACGTGGAACCAGTTGGAGACGTTGCAATGACAGACACCGACGCAAAATCCGGCAGCGCGAGACCGTAATGAACGGGGCTCTTTCCGGCATTCGCGTGCTTGATCTGACCACGGTGCAGATGGGGCCTTGGTGTACCCGCATCCTTGCCGATTTCGGCGCCGACGTGATCAAGGTCGAGGCGCCCGAGGGCGATTCCTCCCGCTATACCGGCGTGCCGAGGCACCGCGGCATGAGCGGCAGTTTCCAGCATAACGGCCGTGGCAAGCGCAGCATCGTGCTGGACCTGAAGCAGACGGCCGCGCAACAGGCGATCCTGCGGCTGGTGCCGACGGTGGATGCGTTCGCGTCGAATATCCGCCCGGCGGCGCTGAAGCGGTTGGGGCTGGACTACCAGTCGGTAAAGAAGCTCAATCCGGCGATCGTGTATCTCAGCATGGTGGGGTATGGCAGCGCCGGGCGCTATGCCGGGCGGCCGGCTTATGACGACCTGATTCAGGCTGCTTCCGCGATCCCGATGCTGCTTCAACGATCCAGCGGCCAGCCCCGATTCATCCCAATGGCGGCGATCGACCGCATCGTTGGGTCCGCCGCCGCGAACGCGCTACTGGCCGGACTGCTGGCCAAGGCCCGCACCGGAATCGGCCAAATGATCGAGGTGCCGATGTTCGAAACGATGGCGCAGTTCGTGCTATCCGAACACATGCAAGGCCAGACCTTCGATCCCCCCACCAGCCCCGCCGGCTATCCGCGCACCTTGTCGCCTCATCGCCGGCCCTACCAAACCAAGGACGGCTTCATCGCCGTGCTGCCCTACAACGACGGCCAGTGGCGGCGGTTCTTCGAGGTCGCGGGCAAGGCGGATATACTGAAAGCCGACCCGCGATTCGCCGACATCGCCAGCCGCACGGCGAATATCGACTCGCTGTACGAAATGGTCGGCGAGGAATTGAAGCACCGCACCACGGACCAGTGGCTGGATCTGCTGGCGGCGGCGGATATTCCGTGCATGCGCCCGCACACGCTGGAAACGCTGCTGGAGGACCCGCATCTGGCCGACGCGGGCTTCTTCAGCTGGGAGAATCACCCATCCGAGGGCCGCATCCGCACCATGCGCGAACCCAGCACCTGGTCGGAAACCAAGCCGCCGACAGGCCGGTTCGCCCCGAGGCTGGGCCAGCAGACACGCGAGATCCTAACCGAGGCCGGATTCTCCGAAGACGCGATCACTGACCTGATCGCGCTCGGTGTTGCGAAAACGGATCTACCCGGGTCCTAGACCCGGTTCGTTCAGGCTGCCTTGCCGACGGGCTTGCGCAACATACGCACCAAAGCCTCCGCAGCCTCGGTTGAGGAGGCGGGGTTCTGGCCGGTAATCAACGTTCCGTCGATCCGAACGTAAGACGACCAGTCCGGCCCCTTGGAATAGACGCCGCCATTGGCTTTCAGCGCATCCTCCACCAGGAACGGCACGATTTTCGTCAGTCCGACCGCTTCTTCCTCGGTATTGGTAAAGCCGGTCACCAGCTTGCCGCTGACCAACGGGGTGCCGTCGGGCTTCTTGGTATGGCGGAAAACGGCTGGGGCGTGGCACACCGCCGCGACCGGCTTTCCGGTGGCGAACAGCGCCTGGATCAGCGCGATTGAATGCTTGTCCTCGGCAAGGTCCCACAACGGCCCGTGTCCGCCCGGATAGAACACCGCGTCGAAACCATCGGGCGAAATGCTGGACAGTTTCACGGTGCTGGCGAGGGCTTTTTGTGCCTCGGGGTCGGCTTTGAACCGCCGCGTGCTCTCTGTCTGTGCATCCGGAGCATCGCTTTTCGGATCCAGCGGGGGCTGCCCGCCGAGCGGGGAGGCCAGCGTGACGGCTGCCCCGGCATCCTTCAGGACGAAGTACGGTGCGGCGAACTCCTCCAGCCAGAATCCGGTTTTGTGGCCTGTATCGCCAAGTTGGTCGTGCGACGTAAGCACCATTAGAACCTTTATGAAACCTCCTGGCGGGTTATCGGCCCAATTTGATCGCCTTCCGCAGGTGGGAACGCCCAGGCGGTTTCAAGCGATTGGCCAATTTCCAAGGCTCTAATGGTGTTGGTTGTTGAAATCGGCTATTACCGACGCCGATGACGTAGGGAGGTCAGCATGGACGCGGCGGGGTTTGAAGGCTGGCTGAGTGTGATCGCGGCACTGACGCCGTCACAGCGGCGACAGGCTTGGCAGACGCTGGCGTTGTCCGAAGCTTCGGATCGCG
>JAJZEV010000137.1 GCA_021805665.1 Pseudomonadota bacterium | reverse complement strand
TCGTTGTCATCGTGTTGCTGTTGGGCGCCCTGCCGACCTGGCCCTACAGTGGAGGGTGGGGTTATTATCCTAGTGGTGGACTGGGTCTGGTCCTGCTGGTGATCATCGTCTTGCTGGTTTTAGGACGCATATAGCACGCCGCCCGGTCAGCGCGGGTTGGCCATTGGCCTTTCCGCGCCGCCGTATCGACTTTCGTGGCTAAACGCTGCCCCACACGTCGCGCGCGACCTCTACGCAGCGCGACAGCTTCGCCCATTGTTGGTCCTCGGTCAGCGTGTTGCCTTCCTCGGTGGACGCAAAGCCGCATTGCGGCGACAGCGCCAGTTGCTCCAACGGCAGGAACTTCGCCGCCTCGTCGATGCGCCGCTTCAGTGTGTCCTTGCTTTCCAGTTCGCCGGTCTTGCTGGTCATGATGCCCAGGACGACCATCTTCCTGCCGCGCGGAACGAAACGCAGCGGCTCGAACCCGCCGGCTCTGTCTGAATCGTATTCCATGAAATAGGCGTCGGACTCGATCCGGTTGAACAACACTTCGGCGACCGGTTCGTAGCCGCCGGAGGCGACCCACGTGGAGCGGAAGTTGCCGCGGCACAGATGCATCGAAATCGTCATGCCGTCGGGCTTGCCGGCAATCGCCTGGTTCAACATGTCGGCATAGATGCTCAGCAGATTGTCCACATGCTCGCCACGGGCTTTCAGCATCGCGATCTGTTCGGGGTCGCACAGATAGGCGATGTTGACCTCGTCCAGTTGCAGATACCGGCAGCCGGCCTGCCCGAACGCGGCGACGGCCTTGTTATACGCAGCGCCCAGATCGGCGAAGAACGGTTCCATCGCCGGGTAGCTGGTCTGGTCGATCGCCTCGCGCCCGCCGCGAAAATGCACCACCGATGGCGAGGGAATGGTCTGCTTCGGCACCGCCGTCTTCACATGGCTGGCCAGGAATTGGAAATGATCGATCATCGTCGGTTTCGACCAGCCGATCTTGCCGTTGACGCGCAACTTGTGCCCCAGCGGAACGCTGCCGTGGAACTGGATTTTCTGTTCAGGTTCATAGACTTCCACGCCGTCCAGTCCGGCCACGAAATCGTAATGCCAGTAGGCGCGGCGATATTCCCCGTCGGTTGCCGCGCGCAGGCCGATGTCTTCCTGCTTGGCGATGGCGGCGGCAATGCACTGGTCCTCGACCGCCTTCAGGGCATCGTGGGGCAGTTGCCCGGCTTTCCACCTGGCGCGGGCCTCCTGCAGCACCTTCGGACGCAGCAGACTGCCGACATGGTCGGCTCGGAAGGGCGGTTCGGTGCGCACGGTCGTCATTGGGCGTCTCCTGTTACAATCCGAGGGTCCAGTCGCGTACCGCACGGACGACGGCAAGGGGTTGTTCGGGGATCAGCGCGTGGCTGGCATCGGGGATCGCAACGACGGTGACACGATCCGCCCCCAAATCCTCGACGATACCCATGCGGGTGTGCGGCGGACGCCACGGGTCCAGGTCGGCCTGCAGGTCCAGCACCGGGGCGCTGCCGGCAGTCCACCATTCCTCCCGCGGTGTGGCCGCACTGGCCGCTCGCTGGCTTTTGGACGCGGCGGGATGCCAGTTGCCCAGCCAGGACGACGGATCGTGCCCGGGCGCGAAGAAGGCGACTTGCAGCGCGGCGAGCCGTTCGGCGTCGGGCAGGGACGTGTCGATGCATTTGGCAAGGTGGTCGCGCAAGCCGGGCGGCGAGGCCTTGGCGGCGGCAGCGGCCAGGATGACCCCGCGCACCAGATGCGGGTGGTCGGCCGCGACGCAACGCCCGATCCACTGCCCGAAAGCGTGGCCGAGGAGGAACGCCGGGCCATTGGCTACCCGTTCGATCGCCACGGCGACGTCGCGTGCGTAATCGTGCAGCGTCAGCCCATCCAGCGGCCCGGTACTGCCGCACATGCCGCGTGGCTGGGGCCGGATGACGCGGAAGCCCTCGGCGGCGAACATCTCGGCGATTGCGTCGAAATCTTCGGAATCGCGGGAAGACGATGGCAGCAGAACCAGCGCAGTCCCCGCGCCGGAGTCTGGTTCATCCAGGATCGTGTCGATCGACACATCGTTGTAGGCGACGTAGAATCGTCGGCGTCGGATCATCTGGTATCCCCCCGTGTTTGAAGGGCAGCCTAGCCCTTGGCGTTGCGGGACGGAACCAGGGGTGGAGGTCCGCCTTTGCGGCCTTCGACCCGGCTGTTTCGCCGCCTATCTGTCTTTCCCAGCGGCTTCTAATTCAGTCGCCGCAGCGCCGCGAAGGGGTGTGGTTCGGGGTCTTCCCCGATCTCTGGCATCGCTGTCCCCGGTATTCTGGGATAGGGGTCCAGAGCGAGCCCTAGCTGTTCCGCCGCCGCTTCTCCCAGGTCGATGATATTGCCATCGAACGGGATTTCATCGTCCGATTCGGGATCGACGTCTTCGGACTCCTCCCCGGCGGGCACGAAGCGGACCTGGAACACGTCCTCGATCGCGGCATCGAACTCCTCCAGGCTGACGACGCAGATTTGGGTGACGGTAGCGCGCAGCACACCGCGCGCCAGCACCTTGTCGCGACTTTCCCGGATCAGATGGAACACGCATGACAGTGTCAGCACCGCCGGAAGGTGCATGCGTTCGGCCAGCGCGGCGCATTCGGCCGGTTTGGCCTCTACGGTCATGTCAAGTCCCAAGGTTCCAATCCGGTCCAGCGACAGGGGACGGTGAAATTCCGGTGTCATCGCGCGGCCTCCTCCGCCGGCAGGAAATGGATTTTTCCGGTTGCCAGGGTTTCCATGGCTTGGCTTTGCAGGTGTAAAACCTGAGCGTAGGCAATCCGAGCTAAAGCATCTGCCGCTTTCACGGGCGGTTCGGCGCCGCGCCACAGATTGCGCGCCAGCGCAGCGGCCAGGGCGGCGGAATCGTCCCACGCCGCCGCATAAGCCGCGCTGCGCCCGTGAAACGCCTCCCACATCGCTCGGTTTCGTTTACCCACCGACATATCTCCGACGCCCATTTCCCGCAGATTGGTGTCCATATCCAGGAACATGGCGTCGAACACCGCCTGGGCCAGGGCAGGGCCGGGTTCAGGGGCGCTGCTCAGGCGGCGGATCGTCAGGTAAACATACAGGCCGATGGCATCGAACCGGCCATCCAGAGTGTCGGGTACAGCCAGCGTGGCGTAGATATAGGGATCGCGCGCGGCGGCCACGGCCGAACCGTAGAGTTCGAAAGCCGCGCGTTCGTGCTTGTCGCGTTTGCGGAGGAAACCGGCCAATCCTGCCTCGTGATGCTCATTGACACGGCCGGGTTGGCCGTGACACGCAGCTATAGATAACACTGGCTGACGATCCAACCAGCCGGTCATCAGAAATCGCGGGATAAATCAGTTGCCATCTTTGACCGCCCTTCGTCCGGCCCGCAAACTGCTTCTGGCGGCTTGTCTGGTTTTGTCGTCCTGCGCGTGGCTGGAGCCGCCGCCGCAGGTGCGCGGCAACCGCATAGAGGCGGATGCGCTGTCAGAGCTGACCCTTGGCACCTCGACGAAAGCGGATGTCACAGCGGTGATCGGGTCGCCGACCGCGCATGACACGTTCGATGAGAACGTCTGGCTTTATATCAGCGAAGTCACGCAGAACCGGATCGCCAACACGCAGGCGGAGCTGGATCAAAACGTCGTGGTGGTGCGCTTCGACGACAAGGGTGTGCTGAAATCGATCGAGAAGGTGAGCAAAAGCGATGCCCTGCCGGTTACCGTCATCGCCCGCACGACCCCATCGCCGGGAACCGAGGCGTCCTTCCTGCAGCAGTTGATGGGCAATATCGGCCGGTTCAACCCGATGGCTGGCCTTGGCAATACAGCAGCCGGCCCGAACGGGTCGGGCGGTGCGCCGACCAACTCTGGCAACTGACGGTCTTGCCGCGTGACAACCGCCGGGGCAGCATTCCCGGCATCCCGAACGGTCTTGCCGCCCCGGCCCAATCCCTGGCCAGGGGCTGCCGTGTCCCGCCAATCCTGCAACAGGTCGTCGATCATGGACGTTTCTCAACCCGCCTTTCTGTCAGCCGCCGACTCTCTGGCGCTGCGCTATGGCCCGGCCGCGCCGGCAGCCGGCCCATGGAACGATCACATCTCCTTGCTGCTGTCGCATCGGTCTGTTCGCGGCTACCGCCCGGACGCGCTGCCGGCGGGCACGCTGGAAACGCTGATCGCCGCCGCGCAGTCGGCCGCCACCAGTTCAAACCTGCAAACCTGGTCGGTCATCGTGGTGTCCGACCCGGAGAAACGGGCCGCCCTGGCCAAAGTCGCGGCGAACCAGAAGCATATCGAGCAGTGCCCGCTGTTCCTGGTTTGGGTCGCCGATCTCTCCCGCAATCAGCGTCTGGGCGCGGAGGAGGGGCTGACGCTGGAGGTCATGCCGTATCAGGAAACCTTCCTGGTAGCGGCGATCGACGCGGCGCTGGCGGCACAGAACGCCACCGTCGCGGCCGAGGCCCTGGGTTTGTCCTGCGTCTATATCGGTGCGCTGCGAAACAACCCGCCAGAGGTCGCGCGTATCGTCGGCTTGCCGCCGGGCGCGTTCGGGGTGTTCGGCATGTGCGTTGGCTACGCTTCGGCGACCGGTGTGACAGAGGTAAAGCCGCGGTTGCCGCAGGATGTCGTCGTTCACTATGAAGCCTATGATTCCACGGGGGAATCCACCTATCGCAAGGCCTACGACGGGCTGCTGGAGTCGTTCTCCGCGCGTCACGGGATGGCGATGGATACCTGGACCAAACGGGTGATTCACCGGATGGGCAAGCTAGCCGCGCTGTCGGGCCGCGACAGGATGGTGGCGGCGCTGAATGCCATGGGGTTCGGGCTGAAGTAGGTTTTCCGCCGTCGTCCGGGGACGGTTCGTCCGAACTAAAAACTGGACGATGCCGCGGCCCGTCAGGCACCCGGGTCAGCGCCTGACGGGCGGAAAGGCACTTCGCGTGATCAGGCGTGAACGGCGCTGTGCGGCTGGACCGCGGGCTTCCGCGGGGTGGAGTCGGAGATCATGTCCGGCCCCAAGCGCGACTGATGCCAAGCCTGATAACCCAGAACCAATGAGAAGACCGCCATGACGCCAATGGTCATCGCGAGATACAGCATACTTCCGGTTGTCATTGTCCGCTCCGCCTAAACAGTTCTTCCATGTTATCGGCGGCGGTTGGCGGGCGGACATTGATCCAGATCAAATTCCCCGGGGCGTTCAATCGAAGCCGATAAAGCCCTCCATCGACCCGATCGGCGGGGCAGCCTTTAGCGCCGCGATGTCGGGCACCGGACGGGCGGTGCGGGCATCGCCGGCCAGCAAGGCCTCCAGCTCCGCGGCGACCCGCAGCACCAATGCATCCCCGCCCCTGGGGCCGACGATCTGCAAGCCGAACGGCATGCCGTTGCGGTCGAGCCCGACGGGCAGCGAGAGCGCGGGATGCCCGACCACCGTTACGGCGTATGCCATCGCCAGCCAGTTGAAGTAGGTCCGCGTCGGCTTGCCGTCGATCTCGGCCGGATAGAGTTCGCGCCAGGAGCGCGGGCTGACCGTGATCGCCGGGGTCAGGATGACGTCGTGATGATCGAAGAACGACTGCCAGCGGTGATAGATCGCCGTCTGCAAGGTGAAGCCCCGGGCGACGTCCTCGGCCGAATAGCGCAGGCCTTCCTCGACATTCGCGCGCACGTTGGGGCCGACCAGATCCGGGGTCTTGCGGGTTTTCTCTAAATGCGAGGCAAGGAAACCCAGGGCGCGCAGAATCTCGAACGCTTCGTCGGTGCCGGTGCAATCCGGCGTGGTGTCTTCGGCCCGGGCGAATACGTGACGGAAAAGGCCAGTCTTTTCGGCGAACACCTCCGCGATGTGCTTTTCGGTCGGTGCAAATCCAAAATCAGGGGTCAGTGCGACCCGCAGCGTGGAGAGGTCGATCCGCGCCGGCGGGTAGTAGTCGCCGGGCTTCCGAACCGTCAGACCATGGATCGTGGTCGCCAGGGGATCGGACGCATCGTCGCCGATCATGCCGCTTAACAGCAGGGCCGTGTCCGCGACCGTGCGCGCCATCGGTCCCAGCACCGGCAACCCGCTCCAGCCATGCGGCCGGCGTTCGGTCGGTACAAGGCCCGGGGTCGGGCGGAACCCGACGATACCGCAGAACGCCGCCGGGTTGCGAAGCGATCCGCCGGTGTCGGAGCCCTGACACAGCGGCGCCATGCCCGTCGCCAGTGCCACCGCCGATCCGCCGGACGATCCGGCGCAAGACTTTGTCGGATCGAACGGGTTGCCGGTTGCGCCATAGACTGCGTTACGGGTGTTGCCGCCGGCTCCGAACTCCGGCGTGTTGGTCTTACCGACCACGATCGCACCGGCCGATCGGATCGCCTTGGTCACCCGGCAGTCCGCCTGCGGCACATGATCGCGGAATAGTGGGCTGCCGAAGGTGGTGCGCAGACCCGCCGTCGGTTCCAGGTCCTTGATGCCGATCGGCAGGCCGTGCAGCGGCGGCAGGGCGTCGCCCCGCATCGCCGCCGCGTCCGCGGCCTTTGCCGACACGCGGGCGCGATCGAAATCGCGCGCCACCATGGCATTGACGGCGGGGTCCACCGCCTCGATCCGGGCGATGCAGCTTTCCAGCAATTCCGCCGATGAAAGCTGCTTTGCCCCCATCAGCCGCCGAGCTTCGACGGCTGTCAGTTCGCAGGGTTCCATTGCTCAGTACCCCAGCGCCAGACCGTCTTTGCGCGGGTCCGACCCGCCCATCAGCACGCCGCGATCGTGGTCGATCCAGATCGCCTGGCCGCCGCCGTGCGGGCGTTCGGTCGGTTCGGGCACGTGGCCCATCGCCGCCAGCTTGCGGACCAGATCGTCGGGCACGCCGCGCTCCACCTGGACCTTGCCGCCGTAGGGGAACACGCGGAACAGGTCCATCGACTGCTGGATGTCCAGCCCGTATTCCAGGAAATTGGTCAGGAACCAGGACTGCCCGACCGGCTGGTAATGCCCGCCCATCACGCCGAACGGCATCACCGCGCGGCCGTTCTTCATCACCATGCCCGGGATGATCGTGTGCATCGGGCGCTTGCCGCCGGCGATGCAGTTCGGGTGCCCGCGTTCCAGGCGGAAGCCGAAGCCGCGATTCTGCAACATGACCCCGGATTCGTGCGCCAGGATGCCGCTGCCGAAATTCTCGAACAAGGAGTTGATGAAGCTGCAGGCGTTGCCGTCCTTGTCCACGACGCAGAGATAGACGGTGTCCTTGTGCGGCGGCAGGACCGACTCGCCGGCACGCGGCAGGTCGCGCATGGCCGCGGTGTCGCCGATTAGCGCGGCCCGGGCGGCCAGATACTCCGGGCTGAGCAGTTTCTTCACCGGCACATCGACCGCGCCGGGGTCGGCCAGGAAGGCGTCGCGGTCGCTGTAAGCCAACCGGGCGGCTTCGATATGGCGGTGGGCGCGGATCAGGCCAGAGGCGCCGTCGGGTGCGGTTGATTTTTTGCCCAGCATACCCAGCATCATCAGAACCAGAAGCCCCTGGCCGTTGGGCGGGCACTGATAGACGTCGTAGCCTTTCCAGTTCAGCGTCACCGGCTCCACGAATTCCGCATTGTGCAGGCCGTTGGCGAAGTCTTCCTCGGTCTGCAAGCCGCCACGTTCGCGCAGTGTCGCGACGATGTCGGCAGCCACGGGGCCTTCGTAGAACGCCTTGGCGCCGTGTTTGGCGATCTGGCGCAGTGTCTCGGCCAGCGCCGGCTGCTTGAACACATCGCCGACGTCAGGGGCCTTGCCGTTCGGCAGGAACGGGGTCGCGCCGCCCTTGCGCAGTTTTTCGACGCTGCGCGACCAGTCCCAGGAGACCTTGGGGTGTACCGGCCAGCCTTCCTCGGCGAAGCGGATCGCGGGTTGCAGCAGTTCGTCCAGGCCCTTGCGGCCATGGGCTTTCACCAGCGTTTCCCAAGCGCCGATCGCGCCGGGAACGGTGACTGCGTGGGCCGAGGTATTTTCCATCGCCCGGATCTGCCGGCTTTCGTACCAATCGATATTGGCCGCAGCGGGTGCCCGGCCGGACCCGTTCAGCGCATAGACCTTACCCGTCCCGGCGGGGGCGTAGAGGCAGAAGCAGTCCCCGCCGATGCCGGTGGATTGTGGTTCGATCACGCATTGGACAGCGACGGCGGCCACCGCGGCATCCAGCGCGTTGCCGCCGGCCTTCAGGACATCCAGCGCCGTCAATGTCGCCGCCGGCATGGACGTTGCCGCCATCCCATGAGTGGAATAAACCGGGCTGCGGCCGGGAAGCTGATAATCGCGCATGAAAGTCCTCGGGTCGGGGTCAGCAGATCATCATACTATCCCGGGCGCCAACGAAGGCCAACGCGGGAGGACGCAAATCATGGACCAAATCGAATACGCCGACTTCGAGGCTGTCGATATTCGTGTCGGCACGATCGTCGGCGCCGAACGGTTCCCCGAGGCGCGTAAGCCGTCGATCAAGCTGACAATCGATTTCGGGGACGAGGTCGGGGTGAAAAAGTCCAGCGCGCAACTGACTGTGCATTACAAGCCGGACCAGTTGATCGGGCGGCAGGTGTGCGCGGTGGTGAATTTCCCGCCGCGGCAGATCGGGCCGTTTATGAGCGAGGTGCTGACCCTGGGGATGCCCGACGAGGATGGGGCGGTGGTGCTGGTGCGGCCGGATCTGCGGGTGCCGAACGGGGGGAAGCTGTTTTAGCGGCGGTTGTTTCCCGGCGCCGTGCCAGGTTGGTAGATCGAGCGGGATCGGCGGTCGCGGGGACAAGAAGCGCGATGGTTCGCGGGTTTCGGGCCGCGCACAATAGACATGATGACATAATGACGTTATGATGTCCCGATGTCCGATCCTTCAGGTAACCGCCTCCCTCTTTATAGTCAGGTGGAGGACGCACTCGCCGCCCGTATCGCAAGCGGCGAACTGCCGTCCGGCTGTCAGCTTCCCCCCGAAGAAAGCCTTGTCGGGGAGTTTAACGTCAGCCGGACCACCATCCGGACAACGATCCAAAATCTGATCCGGCGCGGGTTTGTCGAAATCCGCCGGGGTAAGGGGACGTTCGTCGTCCAGCCTAAAATCGTCCAGGAACTGACGGAACTAACCGGCTTCGTCGAGGATATGCAGGTCCTTGGTAGTCACGCCACGGCTCGGGTGCTGGATAAGAACGTGGTCCCGGCAAGCGTTTCGGTGGCACGGCACCTCGCGCTGCCATTGGGGACGCCGATTGTGCAAATCCGACGCGTCCGGTTGGCCGATGGCGTGCCGCTGTCGTTCGATGAGACTTATCTGCCGGAGGAATTAGGGCGGAAGGTCATGGAGGACGATCTTGAATCGGAGCCGATCTTTTCGCTCCTTGAACAGAGATACGGCACGCCGCTACTGGAAGCCGAATATCTGCTGGAGGCATCGATTGCCGACGCCGATGTCGCTACCGCGCTCGCGGTCTCGGTTGGTAGTCCCATTTTTCTGATCGAGCGCACGTCCTATTCCACCAATCGTCAGCCTGTCGATTACGAGAAGCTGCACTACCGAGGCGATTGCATACGCTTCAAAACCCGCTTAGCTCGGGGGGCGTCGAAACGCCCGACCGGTGCCTAGATGGGTGTTGGTACCATCCCCTGGTTATTCGGAATTTCGGTCGGCGCAAGCGCGCTGGGCGGCATGCTGGGCATGGCAAGCGGCATTTTCATCGTGCCGATCCTGACGGTTTTCGGCCATATCGACATTCATGCCGCTATCGGCGCGAGCATTGTTTCGGTGATCGCCTGCTCCTGCGGAGGCGCGGCACCGTTCCTCAAGGGGCGTCTCACGAACATCCGGCTCGCGATCGTTTTGGAAACCGCCACGACGCTGGGCGCGCTGACCGGGGTTCTTCTTGCCGGCATCGTGCCGGTGCCGGTCCTGTTCTTCATTTTCGCGGCCGTGCTGCTGGTTTCGGCGAAGCAGATGATGTCGCGCCGTCGGGAGCATATCGCGGTCGTTCCGGCGTCCACGCCAACCACATGGATACGCAGGCTGGATTCCAGTTATCCCGATCGTGCCCTCGGGCAAGATATTCACTACCGGGTCGATCGGCTCCCCATGGGTCTTGGGCTGATGTATGGCGCGGGGCTTGTTTCCGCGCTTTTGGGCATTGGCAGCGGGGTTCTGAAAATCCCGGCGATGGACACCGCGTTGCGGCTGCCGATCAAGGTTTCGGCTGCAACGTCGAACTTCATGATCGGGGTGACGGCCGCGGCGAGTGCCGGGGCCTATTTCGTGCGAGGCGACATTTCCCCCTCGGTCGCCGGGCCGGTTGCCCTGGGGTCTGTTGTGGGTGCCATCTTGGGCGCGCGCGTACTCATGGCCGTTTCGAACGAAAAAATCCGCCTGTTGTTTGTCCTGGTTCTGGTCGTACTGGCAGTGGAGATGCTGTTCAGTGCGTTCGGAATTCATTTGGGGACTTCGGCATGAAGGTGCCTGGCGAAGATACCAGGCTGGCGTTGCTCGATCGGCAGCTTGCGGCACTGTTGAGCTACGGGACGTTGGCTGCCTCGGCCGTCATCATGGTCGGATTGGTGTTGCCGCTGTTTTCGTTGCCGTCTGCTATCGGCCATGTGCC
>JAJZEV010000277.1:2101-10675 GCA_021805665.1 Pseudomonadota bacterium | reverse complement strand
GGGTGGCGATTTCCGGATCGACGTTGGAGGTGTTCACGGCCACCGAGGCCGGTTCTTCCACCAGATAGCCGATGCCGCGCAGGAAGCCGAGATAAGCCGACATATCCGCCGGCTTGCCCTTGTTCGTCGCATGCCAGGCGTCTAGCTGCGCCTGAATGTTGTCGCGCTTGTCCAGCAGAGCCTTACAACGCGGCGCCAGATCGGTCAGCAGGCTGGCGAACCCGGCCCAGAACGCCTCGGCCCCGATCGAGGTGCCCGGCAAGGCTTCGCTGTTGACAAAATCGTAAAGTGGCTTTGCGATGCGGATACCGGATTGCGCGATGTAATCCATACGGACAGGCTCCTGAGCGGACAAATAGGGCGGATTGCCGGCATATAGGCTGGAATCCGGCATCGGTGCCAGCCCCGGCCGAGGCATCGCGGCCCGAACACGGGGCCGAATGGCAAAAAAACACCCTGGATCGGACGCTTGACACCAGCCGGCGACACACAATGTCAACAGTGCGGATGACGGCTAGGCCTCGTCCGCGTGACGTTTCCCCCCCAAACTTAAACGGCGCTCTCGGGCGCCGTTTTTTTGTATCGGTTGGGCTCACACCCATTGCACCGTGTTGTCGCAGCCCAGGATGTGGCGCCCCGCCATCTCGATATGTTCGCTCATGCCTTGCATGTGCTGGCTGATGCTCATGGCATCGCGGAACCGGCGTTCGAACGGCGCGGCGTTCGCGATCGCGGTCGTGCCCGCACCGCGATAGCAGGCGACCGCCACCTCCGCGGCCTCGTTCATCGCGTGGGTCGTGGCCAGCCGCAGGCGCATGCGCCGATCGACATCCAGGGTTCCGTTGGCGGCCGCTTCGTAAACCAGATCGGCGGCCTCATGCACGAACGCTCGCGCGGCCGACAGTTTGGCTTCCAGCGACCCGATTTGCCGATGGACCGCCTGGTTGCCGGCCATCGGGCTTACCGCCGCGCGATTTTGCTTGCCGCGCGCCAGTTGGGTGTAGGTTTCCAGCATCCGCCGTCCGACACCGAGCGCCACGCCGCAGAACCCGGTGGCGTAGAGCAGGTTGGACATGATGGCGTACAGGGGGCCGGGTTCCCGCCGCTCCTCCGGCGCCTCGCGGGCTGGCGCGTAGTCGTCCGGGACGAACAAATCGGTCACCGAGTAGGTATCGCTGCCGGTGCCGCGCAGCCCCAGCACCTGCCAGTCGTCAACTATGTCCGCCTTTTCCTTGGGGAACAGAAAGCTGCGGTCGTCCGGCCGGCCATAGCGGATGTGCGGCGTGCCGTCCTGGTTTCGAACATGGCTGTGGGCGCCGATCCAGGCGGTGTGACGGCTGCCGCTGGCGAAACCCCAGGTTCCGGTCAGGCGATAGCCGCCGTCCACGCGGATTGCCTGGCTGTTGGCGTGTTTGGCGCCCCAGGCCAGTCCGGTGCGCGGGCCGGCGCAGATCGCCGCTGCCGCTTCGGGCGCCATCGCCGCGGCCGAGGTGGCCAGCGAGACATTGGATTGATTGACGAACCAGGCCGTGCTGGCATCCGCCAGGGCCAGTGTTTCGGTGGTCTTGCAGAACTCCACCAGATGGATTTCCTGCCCGCCCAGGCTGCGCGGTAACAGCAGGCGCATCATATCCCGATCCACCAGCGCGTCCACGACCCGCGGCGTCAGTTCCCGGCGGCGGTCGATTTCCGGCCCGTCGGAGTCGAGCAAACCGAACAAATCGCGTGCCCGTTGGGGGGCGGGGGCGGAAAGGACATGGGTGTCCATGGAAAGTCCTGGAGGTTTTTTAAGATGATGAGGCTGTTTGGCAGGCCGTCAAGCCGGATACCGGGGAAAATGCCCGCTCAACCGCGCGGGTGGGTTTTGCGCCAGACGGCCAGCAGCGCCGTATCGTCCACGGCGGTGTAGCGCTGGGTGGTGGACAGGCTGGCGTGGCCCAGCAAATCCTGGATCGCGCGCAGGTCGCTGCCGCTGGCCAGCAGGTGCGTGGCGAAGGAGTGCCGCAGCGCGTGCGGTGTTGCATGCTCCGGCAGGCCGGCTAGCTTCCGGTAGGTGCGCAGTACTTTCTGCGCCACCGCCGGGTCCAGGCGCTTGCCCCGGGCACCCTGGAATAATGCGGCGGCGGGCTGCTTGTCGGGGTGGAAGACCAGCCACGCCTCGATGGCCTGCCGCACCGCCGGCAGCACCGGCACGATCCGGGTTTTGGCGCCCTTGCCGGTGACGGTCAGCGCCAGGTTGGTGCGCAAGACGGTGGCGTCGCGGACGTTCAGGCTCAGGGCCTCGCCGATGCGCAGGCCGCTGCCATATAGCAACGAGAAGAATGCAATGTCGCGCGCCTGCATCGCGGGATCGTCGGTCATGTCGCTGACGTGTTCGGTGACATCCAGCGCCTGATCGATGGTCAAGGCGCGGGGTAGGGCCGGACGGGCGCGGGCGGTTGCCACCAGCCGAACGGCGGCGATATCGACACCGAACCGGCGGCTGAGGAAGCGGAAGAAGCCGCGCAGGGCGGAGAGATGCTGGGCGCGCGATGAGGCTGCCAGCTTGGCGCTGGCCAGCGACGCCAGCCATGCCCGGATATCGGCTGCCCGCAGCGCCGCGAGGGCCTTCAGGTCCGGCTCGCCGCCAAGGTGATGGGTGAGGAAGCCGAGGAAACCGGCCAGGGCGTGGCTGTAGGCGTCTATCGTGTTAGTCGCCGCGTGGCGTTCCTGTTCCAGCCAGCCGAGATAGGCCGTGCGGGCGGCATCGCCGGTCATCGCGGGGATCG
The DNA here is from genome assembly GCA_021805665.1 of Pseudomonadota bacterium. Taxonomy (GTDB): domain Bacteria; phylum Pseudomonadota; class Alphaproteobacteria; order Acetobacterales; family Acetobacteraceae; genus Rhodopila. Next base: position 7,907 of record JAJZEV010000277.1, on the reverse strand, counting down.
GGGCGGGCGGGGCTGAGGCGGCCCCCGGGCCGGTCAAACCGGACGGTCCCCGGCTACCGTCACCCGGAACCCCGACCGAGTGTGCGGCCAGTAATCCCACATCGCGCGGTGCTGCACACAGCGGTTGTCCCAGAACGCCACCGCGTTCCCGGTCCACCGGAACCGGCACTGGAACAGCGGGTCTTCCGCGTGATCGCACAAATACTCCAGGATCGCCGCGCTTTCGTCCCGCGGCACGCCCAGCAGCCGGGTGGTGAAGCCGCGGTTTACATACAGCGCCTTCCGCCCGGTGACGGGATGTGTGCGAACCACCGGATGCTCCGCCCGAGGGTAAACCGCCTTGTCCGCGATCCCGAGATCCTTGTAGGTGCCGCGATAGGCTACCTCGCCGTCATGCACCGCCGTCATGCCGTCCAGATAGGCTTTCATCCGATCCGACAGCGCCTCATACGCCGCATACATGCTGGCAAACAGCGTGTCGCCGCCGTTGGGCGGGCACTGCTCGATATACAGGATGCTGCCCATCGGCGGTTCAGGATCGCAGGAGACATCGCTGTGCCAGCCTTCCCCATTCGCTCGCGGACTGTCCTTGTCCGCCCGGATAATCATCAGTTCCGGATGCCCCGGGGCATGCGGGGCGGCGGGATGGATATGCAGGGCGCCGAAATTGCGCCCGAACGCGAGATGCTGTTCCGGCGTCAGGTGTTGGTCGCGAAAGAAGATTACCGCGTTCTCCGCCAGTGCCCGGTGGATTTCGTCCATCTGCCGGTTCGCCAGCGCGGCGGACAGATCGACGCCGCCGATTTCCGCCCCGATAATCGGTGTCAGTTTGTCGATCGTAAGCGTTTCGTACGGCGCCGATGCGTCCGGGTTGTGCCGGTACCGGGGACCATTGTTGCCACGCAGTACGCTCATGTCACCGAACCCTTTCGCGTTGGACGTTTGTGCGGATCATCGGCCCGGGGTGGATGAACCGCAAGCGGGGTTGCCGCGGTCTGGTTGCCCATCGTGGGCGCGGACATGGGTGCCGTGTTCAAACGCCAGGCCGGTGAGCCGTTATTTCATCCAGCCGTTAACGTCCAAGGAATGCCTTGCGGACGTAATCGTTCGTTAGAAGTTCTTTTCCGGTTCCGGTCATGACTGCCTCACCTTTCTCCAGCACATAGGCCCTGTTTGCAATCCGCAACGATTGATGGAGGTTCTGTTCCACCAGCAGGACACTGATTCCGCTGCTGTTGACATCTTCGATCAGCCGGAACAGCTCTTGTGTCACAATCGGCATCAACCCAAGCGAAGGTTCGTCCAGGATGATCAGCCGGGGTTCTGCCATCAGTCCGCGGGCGATTGCCAGCATCTGCTGTTCGCCGCCGCTCATGGAACCGGCCAACTGGCCGCGGCGATCCGCCAACCGGGGAAACAGGCTGAAGGCGCGGCCGATCAACGCCGGGATATGCGTGCGTTGTCTCGTGTGCGCGCCTAGCTGAAGATTTTCCATGACGGTCATCCGCGGAAAGACGAGCCGGCCCTCGGGAACCAGGGTGATGCCGCTGCGCACCACCGCGTGGCTTGGCTCCCCGGTCAAATCGCGGCCATCGAAGAGGATCGTGCCGCGCTGCGGACGCAGCACGCCGGCGATCATCCCCACCGTGGTGGATTTGCCGGCGCCATTCGCACCCAGCAGCGCCACGATTTCACCCGGCCGAACCGTCAGCGATACGTTCCGCACGGCAAGCGCCCCATCGTAGGAATAGGCCAGCCCCGATACTTCCAGCGCCGCCGTCAAGCGGTTGGTTCCTTGCGATAGGCATAGTTGCGGTTCAGCCGCTCCATCAAGTAGTCCCCGTAACGAACGGGCGGTTCGGCATCGCCCGGGCAGGTTGGCAAGCCCGCGACCACGCTGTCCATCGACATGTCGAAAAAATACGGGATGGAGTAACGATCGGCGCCGGACAGATTCTTCACGCGATGCGGCGTGGATTGCCAACGCCCGTTGGTCCAGCGGGCCAGCATGTCGGCGACGTTGACGACCAAGGTGCCCGCGATCGGCGGGGCGGCCAGCCAGGTGCCGTCGCGGCACCTGACCTCCAGCCCGCCACGGTCGTCCTGCGCCAGGATGGTAATGAAACCATAGTCCGTGTGCGGGGCGGAGCCGAAGGCGTCATCCGGGGCTTCGCGGGCTTGCGGCGGGTAGTGCAGCAGACGCAGGAACGTCGTGGGCTGTGCGAAGAACGGGGCGAACCAGTCGCGGGGCATCCCAAGCGCCAGCGCCAGGGGTCGCAACAGACGAAGGCAGAACCCGTGCATTGCTTGCTCATAAGCCTCCACGGCCTGACGGAAACCCGGCAGATCGGGCCACTGGTTCGGCCCGTCCAGCGGCCGGCCATAGCGCGGATCGTCCGGCGCGACGTCATGCATCAGCATGAAGGACTCGCTGTCGTTCGGGCGGGTGACACGCGCGACGCTGGAGGTTTCCAGGATCGAGGTTTTCGGTGCCATGTAGCCGCGATGGAAACGGTTCATGGCGATGGCATCCTTGGCAGCACGCGACTGGGCGTGGAAGCGGCGGGATGCGGCGAAGACGGCATCGACGAGTTCCGCGGGGACGCCGATATCGCTAAGATAGCAGAAGCCGATCCCGCTAAAGGCGGCGTCGAACTGGCGGGCGAGCATATCTTCGCTGCTTTCGCCGAAGCGAATGACCGGCAGGGTTTGTATCGACATCGACAGGGTTGCTCCGCGCCTGGAGGAACGGGAGTCGGTCCTATATGCCGCCGGCCGTCAAGCCGGAAACATGGGTTGCACCTGGCCCCGGCGGGCAGGCCCGACGCAGGGCTGACCGATCGCCCGAACGGTAAGCCCGGCAAGGATCGTGACGAACCGAACCCCCAGCACGCAGAGCCGGACACGCCTCCGCCCCTTTTCGCGCCCTCCGACGGATTTTCTTGCACCGCCGCGCGAATCGCGTGCATGCTGACAGCGTCGCATCAACAACCGAAAGGAGGTGATCCAGTGTCTCATTGTTCCGTGGTTTCCGTCGCCCAGACCTGGATCGCCGGCGCACACCCGTCGGCGTAGAATACTCCGGTCCGGCAACGGACACTCACAACAATGGAAAGGCCCCGGAATTCGTTCCGGGGCCTTTCATGTTTCGGCGTCCCTACCGATCGGTCAGCCGAAGTTCGATCCTGCGGTCCTTCGCGTAAGCCTCCGGCGTGTCGCCCGGACCGAACGGCTGGTACTCGCCGAACGCCGTCGCCGCCAGATGCTCCGCCGGTACACCGTCGGCGATCAGCAGTTTCACCACCGTGATGGCGCGTTGGGCCGACAGTTCCCAGTTAGAGGCGAACTGCCCGCCCTTGACCGGCTGCGGGTCGGTGTGCCCGTCCACCCGCAGCACCCAGTGCAGATCGGTTGGAATTTCCGAGGCAATGTCCTTGATCGTCACCGCCAGCGTCGTCATTTGCGCGATGCCGGCCTGCGTCAGGTCCGCGCTGCCGACCGGAAACAGCACCTCGCTCTGAAACACGAAGCGGTCGCCGACGACCTGGATGCCCGCGCGGTTGGACAGAAGGGCGCGCAGCTTGCCGAAGAACTCGCTGCGATACTGTGTCAGTTCCTCCACCTTCGCGGCCAACGCCACATTGAGTTTCTGACCCAGGTTGGCGATTTGCGCGTCTTTGTCCTTACTGGCCTGCTGCTGGATATCCAGGCTGGCGGCGATTGCCGACAACTGGGTTTTCAACTGGTCGATCTGCTGATTCAGCAGCGCGATCTGCGCCCGGGCACTGTCGCCCAGCTTCTTTTCGTCGTTAAGCTGCGCCTGCACGGCTTCCCGGCGCTGTTGTTCCGTCATCGCCCGGGCGGCGGCGTCCTGCGCCTGGCTTTCCAGTTCGTCCCGCAGCGCGGCCAGGGCGCGGGCCTGGTTCGCCAGCGTCGCCAGATCGGACAGTTTGGCTTGCAGCGTGTCCTTATCGACCGCCACGGTCTTATCGAGTTCGGCGATCTGGCGCTTCATTTCCGCCAGTTGGCTTTGGGCATCGGCCAGTTGCCGCGTGGCCGAGTCCGCCTGTGCGGCTGTGCTGCTGAGCTGGCTTTGCAGTTTGGCAGAGGCGGCGGTGGCTGCGGACAACTGGGCGGCCAGTTTGTCGCGCTCCGCCGAACGGGCGGCCAGTGCCGCACCCAGTTGCGAGACGGACAGTTGCAGTCCTGCCGACTTTCCCCGTTCCAGCGACAGTTGATCGGCCAGGGCGCTGAGTTGCTGGTTGGCCTTGTCCAGTTCATGGCTGCGCCCGGTCAGCGCGACGGTCAGAAACGCTTGTGCCAGTACGAACACGAGCAGCACGAAGATGATGACCATCAGCAGCGTGGACAAGGCGTCCACATAGCCGGGCCACGCGTCCAGTCCGTTGCTGCCTTGGTTTCTGCGGATGCGCCCCGCCATGTGCCGGCTACCGCGGCGGTTCGGCGAGGGCCGCGACCGTGCGGGTCAGCAGCCGCAGATCGTTTCGCAAATCGGCGGTCGCCCTTGACCGTCCCTGCTCGGTTTCCGTTAGCAGGCGCTGTAGAAACGTTTCTATATTGCGCAGGTGCGTTCGGCTGGCGTCGTCGTCCTGAAGGTCGCTCAGCCGTTGCAGCGCCGGGGCCAGCGCGGCCTGCGTCTCGGCGATTCGCAGCATCAGGTGCTGGTTGGCACGCATCGTATCGGCGAGCGTGCCCAGCCGTTCGTTCAGGGTGCCCATCGCTTGATTCGCCTGCGCCCGGCCGTCTTCGTCGCGGCTGAGAACCCGTTGCAGACCTTCCATGTTTTCGGCCGTCTGTTCCAGCAGCGCCTGGACGTAGACGGGAACGGAGCCCTCTCCCTCTGACAGGACGCCCGAGGACAAGCGTGTCAGGCCGGCGAGCCATTCTTCCAGTTCGTTGAAGAACCGGTTCTGCGCCTGTCCGGCGGTCAGGTCGAGAAAACCCAGCACCAGCGCCCCGGCCAGACCGTACATGCTGGCCGAGAAAGCGGTGCCCATGCCGGCGAGCGGGCGGGCGAGGCCGCTTTTGAGCTGGTCGAACATCAGGTTCATGTCGCCGTTGCCCATCGACATGCCGGCGATGACGTCGGACACCGAGGTGACGGTCTTCAACAATCCCCAGAACGTGCCCAGCAGACCCAGGAAGATCAGCAGGCCGGTCATATAGCGGGACAGTTCGCGGCTTTCGTCGAGGCGCGAGGCCAGTCCGTCCAGCAGGCTGCGCATGGCGGTGGTGGACAGGGTGAAGGCCCGCCCGTTGTCGCGTCCCTCCCGCATCGACAGCATGCTGGCCATCGGCGCCAGCAGCTTGGGTGGCGGCAAGGCGGCCAGCCGGGCGCGCGCGGTCTGATAGGTTTCCAGCCAGGTGACTTCCGGCCGCAGTCGCAGCACCTGGTTCAGGTTCCAGCCGATGCCCAACAGAAGAACCAGCAGGATCAGGCTGTTCAGCACCGGATTGTTGTTGAACGCGGTGATCAGGACCGGCGAAAGCAGGGCGGCGGCAGCGGCGACCGCCAGCAGGAACACCAGCATTCGGATCAGGTAGCCGGACGGGCGGGTCATCGTGCAGCCCCCGGCCCGGACCCGGTCACGTCGATATCGACCCGGTTCGGCGGGCCGTCGCCATATTGCTCGCCCAGGGCGCGCACGAAGATGCGGGAGGACTGCACGCCGTCAGCGATCAGGGCGGCGCGAACCGCCATCGCCCGGGACAGCGAAATGCGGCGGGCAGTCGATGGGTCGTCCGGTTTTCCGGGCGAATAAGCCTTTACGTTGAACGTCGTATC
>JAJZEV010000277.1:0-1665 GCA_021805665.1 Pseudomonadota bacterium | reverse complement strand
GTGACCTGGGCGAACGCGACGCCTACCGCCAAGGTCACGGCAATCGGCGCGAGGGTGGCTGCCGCGATCAGGGAAACGGCACTCGGTTTCGGCAAAGGGTGCATGTTTAACAGTGGTAGCCGAAGCAGCGGTTGCGTTCAATCGACCATACGGCGCCTGCGCGGCTTCGTCGGCGGCCACCGCGTCGCTGTCCGGAATATTGACATTCCCGGCGTTGCGGGCCGCTAATTGCCCGATCAAGACGCAGGGAGCGTCCTTCATGAACCATGTCAGCCCGGATAATGCCCGCCGCGTGACGGCCGGGCACGCAGACGCCAGCCCCGATCCGGTCGCGTTGGCCCGCGCGCTGGGGCCCGACATCGCTGCCGCGGCAGATGAAATCGAACGCACGCAGGCGATTCCGGAACCGCTGCTGAGCCGTCTGCATCAGGCCCGTCTGGCCCGCATCCTGCTGCCCCGTTCGGCCGGCGGCGACGAACGCGATCCCTGGACTTATCTGCGCGCGATCGAGGAAGTCAGCCGCTACGACGGATCGGTGGGATGGAACCTGTTCGTCGCCAACAGTGCGGCGCTGATCGCGCCATTCCTTCCGCTGGAGACGGCGCGGGCGGTTTTCGCCGATCCGCGCGCCTGGGTGTCGTGGGGACCGCCCAACGAGTGCAAGGCCGTGGCGGTGCCGGGCGGCTACCGGGTGGAGGGTGAATGGCATTTCGCCAGCGGCAGCCGGCAGGCAACCTGGATGGGCGCGCACTGTCAGGTGCAGGAGCAGGATGGGTCGTTGCGCCGCAACCGGCTGGGCCGCCCGGTGATCCGCACATTCCTGTTCCCGAAGGAACAGACGGTTCCGATCGAGAACTGGAACACGATCGGCATGCGCGGCACCGCGTCGGAGGGCTATCGCGTCACCAGCCTGTTCGTTCCCGAAGCGTTCAGCGGTACCCGCGAAGACCCGGCACTGCGTCGCGATCCCGGGCCGCTGTATGCGTTCACCATGCAAGGGCTTTACGCGGTTGGCGTTGCGGGGGTCGCTTTCGGGATAGCCCGCGCGATGCTGGACGATTTCATTGCCCTGGCTCGGGAAAAGACGCCCCGCGGCCTGCAGCGCCTCGCCGACAGCCCCGTCGTGCAGGCCAGCCTCGCACGGCATGAGGCATCGCTGGGTGCCGCGCGGGCGTGGCTGGTCGATATCCTGACGGATGTCTGGACGACCGCCGACGATATGGCGCCGATCGGCCTGGATGCCCGCGTCCGCGTCAGGCTGGGCTGCGCGCACGCGATCGGAACGGCAATCGAGGTGGCGGATTACGTGTACAAAGGCGCCGGAACCTCGGCGATTTTCCGCGGCACGCCTTTCGAGCGGCGGTTCCGCGACATGCACACCCTGTCGCAGCAAATCCAGTCGCGGGACTCGCATTTCGAGGCGGTCGGGCGGGTCATGTTCAACGGCGATCCCGATGGGCTATTCTTGTAGCGTTCGCTTTTTGGGAAAGATCGCATGACAGAACTGACACTGGCCAAAGCTCAAGCGGTTATTGCCGCCGCGCTGCAAGCCTCTCGCGAAAAATCGCTGGCACCGATGGCGGTTGCCGTCCTGGACGCCCGCGGCGTGCTGAAAGCGTTCGGTGCCGAGGAAGGCACGGCGCTGGGGCGGCCCGATATCGCCAT
>JAJZEV010000347.1 GCA_021805665.1 Pseudomonadota bacterium | reverse complement strand
ATACCTCGGTGGCGATCCTGGACGCCTTGAACACGTTCGATGCCCCGGTGATCGAGGTCCATATCTCCAACGTGCATAAGCGCGAGGAATTCCGCCACCGTTCGTTCGTCTCCCTGCGCGCGGACGGGGTGATCGCCGGCCTCGGGACCCAGGGCTATCAGCTCGCGCTGCGCCGCGTCGCTCGGTTGATCGACGACAAGGTGGCCTGATCGCCGGCCCTGGTGTTTCGGCGGCAGCGCGGTCAATCTGCGTGCCAGTACAGTCCGCGATGGATAAATCCCATGCGCCTCGCCTCCAAAATCCACGAATCCCCCGACATCGGCGCGGTGCAGGAACTGTATCACGCCAACGGATGGACCGACGGCCTGCCCATCGTGCCGCCGACCCGCGACGCGGTGGAGGCCTGCCTGGAATGGGCCATGACCCCGCCCGAAACCCTGATCGGAATCGAACCGGTGCGCGCCATGCCGGTCACCGCCGAGAAGCTGGCGGTCAACGCGGTCATGGCCGGCTGCCTGCCGATGCACTTTCCGGTGGTGCTGACCGCCTTCGCCGCGATGCTGCAACCGGAATTCCTGCTGCACGGCGCAACGTCGTCCACCGGCGGCTGCGCGGTGTTCGTGGTGCTGAACGGGCCGATCCGGCGGGAAATCGGCGCCTCCGGCACGTTCAACGCGCTGGGCAACTCCGACCGCGCAACCAGCGTCATCGGGCGGGCGATCCGGCTGGCGCTGATCAATATCCTGGAGGTGCGGCCGGGCGGAATCGACCGGTCCACCATCGGCCACCCGGGCAAGTTCACCTATTGCGTGGCGGAGGACGAGGAAGACTCGGCCTGGCTGCCGCTGGCCCGGCATCGCGGCATGCCGCCCGAAGTGTCGGCCGTTACCGTCATGGCGGCGGGCGCCCCTCGGCAGATCATGAACGAATGGACCACCGAACCAAAAGAAATCCTTGAAACCTTCGCCGCCGAAATGCGCGCCAACCTGCGGCATTACTCGTTGCACGCCGGAAACTACGCGCTGATCGTGCCGAAGCAGTTGCGCGAACACTTGCAGGCCGCCGGTTGGACCAAAGCCGACATCGCCGACTTCATCCATGAACGCGCCCGCATTCCACGCCGCGAATGGGCCGATGTGGGGAAGGGCGCGGTGGTGCGCGATCGCGGCGACAGCATCTATCCGGCGCTGGAGTCGCCCGATCATCTTCTGGTTATCGCCGCGGGCGGGCCGGCCGGAGGATTTGGCGCGGTGATCCCGCCATGGCTGGGCAACAAGTCCAAGGCAGTCACCATGGCGATCGGCGCCTGTGTTGACTGCGAACCGCCGAAAGGGTGAAGATCGGCGTATGGTCTTTCACGTGCTCGACCCGACGAACGAAACAGCGCCGCCGCCGGGGCAGTTGGCCCCGCGGATCGGTTCGTTGCGTGGCAAGACCGTGGGTTTCATCTCCAACGGCAAGGAAGGGACGAAGGGTTTCTTCGCCCACCTGGACCGGATGCTCCGGACGGAGTTCGGCGTCGCCAGCGTGGTCAGCCGCACCAAGTCCAACTACAGCGCCCCGGCCGATGGATACATCGTCGGGGAAATCGCCAACTGGGATGCCGTGATTACCGGCATCGGCGACTGAGGCAGTTGCTCGTCGTGCAGTCTGCATGACTCCATTACAGCGGAACGGCTTGGTATTCCCGCCATCGCGGTGATGACCACCCGTTTCGTCAGCGCCGCGGAACTCATGAGCCGTGTGCTCGGCATGCCCGACTACCGGTTCGCGGTGATCGGCCATCCCGTCAGCAGCGCGTCCGACGCCGGCCTGCAAGCCATGGCCGCCGCAACCATCGCGCAGGCCAGGGCGTTGCTGGCACTGTCGTAACGCGGTGTTGCCGGGGCGTTTGGGCAATCCAAGGCGTTGCTGTCCGATATGGGGCGATGGAGGCGGATATGGCGCGTGTTGTCGGTATCGATCATCTGTCGATACGGGTTAGCGATTTCCAGAAATCGAAGGACTTCTATGGGCGGCTGTTCGCCTTTCTGGGCTTCAAAATAGAAGCCGAGTATCCCAACACGATGGGCTGGTCGAACGGGCACACGCTGTTCTGGATCGGGCAGGCGGACGCCAAGGCCAGGAAGCATCGTGTCGGCGATGTCGGCATCCACCATTACGCCTTCCGGTTGCGCAGCCGCGGGGACGTGGACGATCTGGACGCATTTTTACGCAACGACCTGAAGGCGGAGATCGTCGATCCGGCCGGCGAATACTACGACGACTACTACGCGGTATTCTTCCTCGATCCCGACGGGATCAAGCTGGAGGGTATGCGCTGGGGCGAAAAGACCCGGGCCGGCTAGCCCACCACCTTCAACCCCGAACGAAACTGCCTCGCCAGTTCGCGGTAAACGATGGCGTTGCGGTCGAAGCGCCCCCGTTCCTCGGCGTCCATCACCCGGCGCAGCTTGGCCGGCGCGCCGGTCCACAGCTCGTTCGGTCCGATCACCTTGCCGGGCGTCAGCAGCCCGCCGGCACCCAGCATGCCGCCTTCCTCGATCACCGCGCCATCCAGAACCGTTGCACTGATCCCCACGAATGCCCGGTTTTTCAAAGTACAAGCGTGGATCACGGCGTTGTGCCCGACGGTGACATCGTCGCCGATATGGGTGTCCATACCGCCGGAATCGATGTGGATGACGGTGCCGTCCTGGATGTTGGTGCGGGCGCCGATGCGGATGATGCCCATGTCGCCGCGCACCAGGCAGTGGAACCAGATGCCGGTTTCGGACCCGATCACCACGTCGCCGATCACCGCCGCGGTGGGGGCGATGAAGGCGTCGGGCGCGATCCGGGGGGTAACGCCGTTCAAGGAAAAGACCGTGCCGTACGGCCAGGATTCAGTCATGTGTCAACTCCGCGCGCCGTGCAGGCCCAGCATCAGGGCAATGTTTTGAACGGCGGCGCCGGATGCGCCCTTGCCGAGGTTGTCCAGCCGGGCGACGAGCACCGCCTGCCGATGCTTTTCGTTGGCGTGAACCGTCAGTTCCAGCCGGTCGGTGTCGTTCAGCGCCTGCGGTTCCAGCTTGCCGTCCTGCCGCGGCGGCACCACACGCACCAGGTCGCAGCCGGCGTAGCGGGCTTCCAGCACCGCCCGCAGGTCGGCGCCGGAGGGTTTGCCGGGCAGCGTATCCAGATGCAGCGGGATGCTCACCAGCATGCCCTTCAGGTAATGCCCGACCGAGGGCACGAAGATCGGCCGCCGCGTCAGGCCGCCATACAGTGCCGTCTCGGGGACGTGCTTATGTTCCAGCCCCAGGCCATAGAGTTCGAAGGCCGGTCCGCCGGTTTCCTCGTGCGCCTGGATCATGGCCTTGCCGCCGCCGGAATAGCCCGACACGGCGTTGATGGTAATGGGATAGTCGGATTCGATCAGTCCGGCATCGACCAGCGGGCGGATCAGGCCGATCGCCCCGGTGGGGTAGCAGCCGGGATTGGCGACGTTTTTCGCCTTGGCGATACGCTCGGCCTGGCCGGGGGTCATTTCCGCGAAGCCGTACACCCAGTCGGGATCGACCCGGTGGGCGGTGCTGGCATCCAGCACCTTGGGCGCGGCATTGCCCAGCGAGGCAGCCATGGCGGCGGATTCCTTGGCGGCATCGTCCGGCAGGCACAGGACGATCAGGTCCACCTCGGCCATGATATCGCGGCGGGCGGCGGGATCGCGGCGGCGGTCGTGCGGCAGGCTTTTCAGCGTGACGCGGGGCATGACGCCCAGGCGTTCACGGATGCCCAGGCCGGTGGTGCCTGATTCGCCATCGATAAAGACCGTTGCCATCTGTCGCGATGCTCCTTCCTCAGCGCCGAAAGTCGCGGGGTGGCGGGGGAAAAGCAAGGGGGGTCGGCGCGGGGCTGGTCTGTTCCGCCAACCTTTCCCTCTCGCCCCCGCCGATAGGACGCATATTTACGGCCGGGAGTTTTTGGCCGATGTCTGCGCCTGAATGACCGATACGATTTTCGCCCTAGCCTCGGGGTCCGCCCGGGCAGCGATCGCTGTGATGCGGCTCAGCGGCCCGGGCTCCGGCGACGCGCTGGCCGGGCTGTGCGGCGGCCGGCTTCCCGATCCGCGATATGCCGCGCTGCGGCGGCTGCGGGCGGCGTCGGGTGCGACATTGGACCACGCCCTGGTGCTGTGGCTGCCAGGCCCGGCCACCTATACCGGCGAGGACAGCGCGGAACTGCATCTGCACGGCGGCCGGGCGGTGATCGACGGCGTGGCGGACGCGTTGGCCGAGGCCGGCCTGCGCCCCGCCGACCCCGGCGAGTTCACCCGCCGGGCCTTCCTGAACGGACGGATGGACCTGGTGGAGGCGGAGGCCGTCCACGACCTGGTCAGCGCCGAAACCGAAGCCCAGCGCGTGCAGGCGCTGCGGCAACTGGAGGGCAAACTCGGCGCGCTGTATCGCGACTGGGCCGACCGGCTGCTGGGGATTCTGGCCTACCAGGAAGCGTTGATCGACTTCCCCGATGAGGATCTGCCGCCCGGAGTCGAAGCTCGGCTGCTGGAAACCCTGGGTTCCGTGCGGACGGAAATCGCGGCCCACCTGAACGATGCCGGCCGGGGGGAAAAGCTGCGCGAGGGCCTGTTCTTCGCCATCACGGGTGCCCCGAACGTGGGCAAGTCCTCGCTGATCAATGCGCTGGCTGAACGGGACGTGGCGATCGTGTCCGACCGTCCCGGCACCACGCGGGATGCGCTGGAAACCCGCGTGGTGCTGGGCGGGGTGCCGGTGACGCTGGTGGATACCGCCGGGCTGCGGGACACCAGCGACAGTATCGAGGCCGAGGGCGTACGCCGGGCGCTCGCCCGGGCGCGCGATGCCGATCTGGCGATGACGGTGATCGAGGCCGGGTCTCCGCCGCCGCCCGATCCCGGCGGTCTGCTGATCGCCAACAAGGCCGACCTTGGCCGCCCCGGTCCCGACGGGGCGCTGCGGATCAGCGCGCTCACCGGCCTGGGTATGGGCGAATTGCGCGCCCGTCTGGCCGCCATCGCCCAACAGATGACCGCGTCGTCCGGCGCCCCGCCGCTGACGCGCACCCGCCATCGCGCCGCCCTGACGGCGGCGGCCACCCATCTGGATGCGGCGTTACGGGCCGACCTGCCGGAACTTCGCGGCGAGGACTTGAGGCTGGCGATGCGGGCGCTGGGGCGGATTACCGGCCATGTCGGTGTCGAGGATATCCTGGACACGGTGTTTTCCACGTTCTGTATCGGCAAATAAGTCGCGGCCGCGGAGGCGTCGGCCCGATTTCCCCGGGCGGTTCAACACAGCGGACCGGCTGCCCCCGTGGACCGGATGACCTGGACCGTTACGATCCCAATGGCGTTTTTTTGAAAAAAAACATGGTGCCGGCGCACAGAATCGAACTGTGGACCTACTGATTACGAACTTCGACTGCCGCGCCATATAGGAGCAAAATCTCTTGAAAACAATGGGATAGAAGGTCGGAAATGAATGGGCCAATCTCCCTCCGAATCCTTCTATGGTCACAGGGCATGATCATGTGCTGGACGTCAGAGGCAGGCGCACTGAACGGCCCAACGACGTCAGCAGGGACCTTGGCGATGATTGCCCGGAGGACGCGGCGATGATGGCGTCACGTGCTATCGCTCGACCGAAGCCCGCCCGTATAGTGAACAGGGAAGGTTTGCGGCCCGATAGCCTGTTGTCGCGAGAGCGCCAGAGGTGGGGCTGCCCCGCGTGGTATAGTGGGTCGGCCCAATAGGGCGGCGAATCGCCGGCTATGCGGGCCGTGTCCCAGGCCGTGGTGTAGCAGCGGTGGGTAAGTGGCCTTTTCCGCGTCCACACATACGCGCGCGATGATGGTACGTTCGATGCGGTTTATCGTGGCTTGCAAGCCACCTCCATCGAGCGTTCAAAGGTGCTTCCTGCAAAGCTGCTTGCGCCCGAACCATTGGCACCAAACGCTGCAATGGAAACCGGTTCCCCATCTCGGCCGATCACGTCATAGCCTGATGTTCCGCAGAGTTCCCCAGCGGCGGCGAAGCATTTGTCCCACCCCCGTGCCAGTCCGCTGCAATTCAGGGCGTAAGCTTTCCGCCCATCAGGGGCATACGTCTGATGCACCGTGGCGCATCTCGCGAGGCCAACAAGCATCATAAGAAACAGGAGAGTTGCTAGCCGGCTTCGTTCCATCGTTTCCCAACATCTATCAATCAAGCTGTTAGGATGATCGAATGGATTAACAACAGCAATGACCGGGTTAAGGTGGTGGATTCCCGCCTATCAATTCGTTGGTCGCCCACCTGCTCACTACCTGTTAGCAGGTGAAATCCGCTGCCCGTAACAGCGGGCACGCCGTTGATACCAAGGCATCGAAATACCGAAATGGTATAATATGACGATACCAATATACCGGGATCGTCCGCGCTGTGCATGTCCATCACTGAGCGTTCCGCGCGCGCAAGCGAGACTCCAGGAACTCCAAACCTGAGAAAACCTAAAATCGGAATGACGCCATGACTCCCGCCGAACGGATGTAGCGATATCGCCAACGCCGCCGGGATGGCCGGGTGCTGGTGCAGTTTGTCGTCAATGCCGAGGGTGTCGAGTATCTGGTTGGCCTAGGCTGGCTCCGGCCTGGTGCTGCACCTAGTGAAGTCCTCGCGGCGGTGGTGCAACTGCTGGAAACGGCTTTTGTCCGGGGGCTGCGTCCGGCGCTGTGACGCGTAACATGGGATTATGGAGAGGTACGCGCGCACGCGGCATCGGGTTACCGCGTCGGGGCTGTAGCTTCTGTGGACGGACGGGCAAAATGGACACTCGCGTTCTACCGGGTCCGCTAGGGGTCCGCAATTTTTATTGCACCTAGCGCATTTTCGGACGAATGGTCGGTAACCCGTTGATTCTAAATGGTGCCGGCGCACAGAATCGAACTGTGGACCTACTGATTACGAATCAGTTGCTCTACCCCTGAGCTACGCCGGCCGTCCAAGCGGTGCCACGCTATACAATCCCCCCAACCAACAAAGCAACCCGCTATAACGCCCCCCATGCAGATCGACCCAACCCGGACCGCCGGCATGGACCAGGCCCTGACGCAAGCCCGTGCCGCCGCCGCCCGCGGCGAAATCCCCGTGGGTGCCGTCGTTCTCGGCCCCAACGGCGCCATCCTCGCCGCCGCCGGCAACCGAACCGAAGCCGATAACGACCCCACCGCCCACGCCGAAATCCTCGCCCTGCGCGCCGCCGCCGCCTTGCTGAACAGCCCCCGCCTGCCGGAGTGCGACCTGATCGTCACCCTGGAACCATGTCCGATGTGCGCCCAGGCCATCAGCCTGTTCCGCATACGGCGGCTGATTTTCGGCGCCTACGACCCCAAGGGCGGCGGAGTCGATCATGGCGCCCGCATTTTCGACGCCTCCTCCTGCCATCACCGCCCCGACATCGTCGGCGGTGTCCGCGAAACCGAATCCGCCACATTGCTGCGCGACTTTTTCCGGGCAAGGCGGCAATAAGCCGCTATGCGTTCCGCCTTCCAAGCCCCCGACCTCGCCCGCCTGCCGATCATCGTCAATGTGCGGGCGATCAGCCTGTCGGAAGGCGTCCGCGCCGGACTGTCGGTCGCCGTCATCATCGCCCTGAACGAATATCTGAACTTCGCCCCGCTGCGCGAAGCCGCCCTCGCCGCGCTGCTGACCTGCATTTGCGACCCCGGCGGTCCGATCCGGCGCCGCATTCCGGTGCTCATCGCCTTCGCCCTCACCGGCGCGGCCATTACCGCGATCTATGGCCTGCTGCGCGAATTCGGCCCGATCGTCGCCCTGCCGCTCGGGGTGTTCGGCCTGTTCTGCTCCTCGTTCGCCCGCATCTACGGACAGGCGCCCCAGCAGCTTGGCGGGCTGCTCGCCACCGTCCAGATACTGTCGCTCGATCGCGGCAACCCCAGCCCGGCAGAGGCCGCCATCCTGGCCGCGTCGTTCATCGCCGGCGCCGTATGGGCGATTCTGCTGACCATGGTCATTTGGCGCATCCACCCGTTCATGCCCGCCAGACGCGCCGTGGCCGAGGCGTACCGCCAGCTTTCCGAACTCACCCGCGACCTGCATGGCCTGATCCAGGCCCCGGCGCTGCCCGGCACCGCCTGGGAAGCCCATGCCCGCATCCATCGCCGGGCAACCCGCGAAGCGATCGAGACCGCGCGAACGGCGGTCATGGATACCCTCCGCGCCCGCGGCGCTGCCAGCAACCGCGCCGCCCAGGCGATTATCCGGGTGGAAGCCGCCGACCAGATATTTGGCGGCCTGATCGGATTGAGCGACCTGCTGGAACACGGCTCTGTCACCGAACGCAGCACCGCCCGGCGGGTTTTGCGCCGGATGCGCGCGGTGATCCTGACCCTGGGCCGCGTCGTTATCACCGACGATCCGGATGCCCATCGGCGGATCGACCGCTCCATCGATGCCATCGTCGCCGATGCCAGGGCGCTGCCCCCGGACTCCCGCACGCGGGCGGCGATCGACGGCATAACGGAACGCCTCAGGATCGCCCGCACTCTGGCAGTGCCGGCAAACCTCCAGCCTGGAGTCGATCCGGCCGGGCAGGAGCCGCCTGTTTGGCAGCAGATAATCCGCCCGTTGCGGGCAAACCTGAACTGGTCCTCACCGGCCCTGCGCCACGCCCTGCGCACCGCCGCGACCGCGGCCGGACCGCTGGCGTTCACCATGTTCTGGTTCACCCCGTACGACCACTGGCTGACGATCACCGTGGTCGCGACGATGCAGCCGTATTTCTCGCTGACCTACACAAGGGCGTTGGAACGCATCGTCGGCACCGCACTCGGCGGCGCCATCGCCGCTGCCATCGGCCTTGTCTGCACCTCGCCGCCGTCCATCGCCGCCGGCATGGTCGTGCTGTCCATTTCCGCCTTCGCGATCCGCTCGGTCAGTTTCGGGCTGTTCATGATGGCGCTGACCCCGCTGGTGGTGCTGCTGGTCGAAACCGGCTCGCCACAGACTGGTGAATGGGTCATCGCCCTGGCCCGGGCGGGCTTGACCACGGCCGGCGGCCTGGTCGCCGTAGGTGCGAATTTCCTGCTGTGGCCGAGCCGGGAGCCGGATCTGGTCGCTGCCGAGGTGCGGAACGCCATGGCCGCCCACGGCGCCTACGCCCACGCCAATTTCTCCGTCCTGCTCAACGAAGCCACCGCCGCTCAGCTCGGACAGGCCCGCCGCGCTGCCGGCGTGTCCACCAATGCGCTGGAAGCGCTGATTACCCGCGTGCTGCTGGAGCCGGGCAAACAGAACCGGGACGCGCTGGAGGCCGCGATGGTGATCGATGCCGCTCTGCGGCGCTGCGCCGGCCGGCTGGCCACCTTGCAGTTCGACCCCGATCTCACCGCCCGCGTGCCGGCCGACTCGCTGCGGACCTGGCGCGATTGGGTTACCGCCTCGCTGACCGGTCTGGCAGCCGGCGCAAACACCATCTCACCCCGCCCCGACACCGCGGAAACCGACGCGCTGGCAAGAATCGCCCGGCAGATCGAATTGATGTCCGGCGCCATCGGACGGCTGGACGCCTGACCCGCCGCGCTACCCGATCGTCGCCCGCGCGAACGCCTGAATGTACCCGACCAGCGCGTCCGATGCCTCGCCGGCCGCCGCTTCGTCGCACCCGGCCACTGCCCGGGCGATCGCACCATGCAACCGGGCGGCCAGTGGCAGATCGGCGGCCTGCTTGTAGTGCATATACCAGAACCGCCGCGACAACCCGTTCATCAGGCTCATCGCAGACGCGGCAAACTCATTACCGGCGGTTTCCAGAATCAACTGGTTGAATGCCCGGTCAAGCCGCATGAACGCCAGATCGTCGTTTGCCGCGCCCGCCGCATCCATCCCGTCCGCGATCGCCCGGAATCCCTCCCGCTGGCCGGCCGTGGCCCGCCGGGCGGCGGAACGGGCGAGCAAACGCTCGATTTCGCGGCGAACCTCCAGCAGGCGCAACTGCCGCACCGGATCGATTTCCGCTACCACGATCCCGCGCCGCGGCAGGATCGTCACCAGCCATTCGCGGGCCAGGCGCTGCAACGCCTCGCGCACCGGGGTGCGCCCGACGCCAAGCCGCCGGCTGAGCATCGCCTCCGACACAACCGTGCCCGGCGGGATACGCAGGGTGACGATCTCCTCCTCCAGGGCGTGGTAGGCCTTGTCGGTCAGGGTTTCCGTCATGGCGGCCGCACCGCCGGCAGCTTCATTACAGGTCGGCCAACCGGATCCACACGCCAATCGCGGTTGCAAACACGGCCCCCGCCGCGATCCACGGGACGCTGGGCGGCCATTGCGTTAGCTGGCTGGCACACAGCACCCACAACACGAAACTGCCCGCCGCGATGACATACCCGCCGACCAGCGAGGCGATGTTTCGCTTTCGCGGCGCGGTATCCTTGATAGTGATGGCCATGGCGTTACTCCGCCGCCATCGAGGATGGCTGGCCGCCGCGCGGCTTCGACAGATCGGTGCGAACGAACCGCGTCCGATAGCCGTTGAACAAATGTCCCAGCAAACCCCGGTCGAGGTCGGACGTGCCGAACAGCCAGTCCGCGAACGGATAGGTCAGGTTCATGTTCCTGCTCATCATGATCGCGGTGTTGTGGTGGGCGATGTGATGCCG
>JAJZEV010000230.1 GCA_021805665.1 Pseudomonadota bacterium | reverse complement strand
GCACCGCCGCCGCCGCCTTCGAAATCATCGGGGCCACGACCGTCGTGTTCGATGAACGCCGGCCCGTGGACATGGCGGCGCTGGCCGACGACCCGCTGTTCGCGGCCGCATCGGTGCGGCTGCTGCCGAACGGCACCGTGTTCACGATCCCGCACAAGCCCGGCCGCTCCGTCGTGCTGACGCCGCTGCCGCGCGGCTGGCGCATCGCCGATGTGACCGCGACGCCGAAGCTGGAACCGATCGCCGCATCCACCGCCGATGGCCGGCTGAATTTCGTC
Organism: Pseudomonadota bacterium; assembly: GCA_021805665.1. GTDB lineage: Bacteria > Pseudomonadota > Alphaproteobacteria > Acetobacterales > Acetobacteraceae > Rhodopila. The sequence goes on along the minus strand of JAJZEV010000230.1, from coordinate 10,573 downwards.
GCCGACCAGCCCGGCGGCGTCGTGTCGATGGCAGACCCGGAAACGGGCGCCACGCTGCTGGTGGGAACCCAGAACCGCCCCGGGCAGGGTGTCGTCTCCGCCCTGACATCATCCGAATTCATCCTGCGCAGCACATCTCAGGGCGTGGTTGTCGAACCGCTGTCCGACGCCATCGCCCTGCGCCGCACCGCCGCCGGCTTCACCCTGTCCGGCGGACCCGCCGGTCTCGCACTATCGCCGTCCACCGCATTGACCGCCGCGCTGGAGCAAGCCGCCCATCTGACCACGCGGCTGCAACTGCCCACCATGCCGCGCGACGCCTTGCTGCGGCAGTCGATCCGCCAATTGGACGATGCGGCAGCCACGCCTCCGCTGGCACGCGGGCCGATACACCGCGCCGCTGCCGAATCGTTCCTGTCGCTGGGCATGGCCGCCGAGGCGCAGAGCCTGCTGAAAATGGCTGCCGAACAGGACCCCAACCAGGCCGCGTCGCCCGACACCGAAGCCCTGACAGCGATCGCCGCATTGCTGGCGGGACGCCCGGAGGAGGCCGGCGGCCTGACCGATCCAAGGCTGGATGGAACCGACGAAATCGCCTTGTGGCGGGCCATCCGCATGGCGATGCTCGACCAGGGTTCCCCGGCCGCCGCGGCGGGAATCGCCGCTGCCGCCCCGCTGGTGTTCAAATACCCGCAGCCGGTTCGCGACCGCATCCTGCCGCTGATGGCCGAAACGATGATCCAGGGCGGCGCACTCGCCCCCGCGGCGCAACTGCTGGCGCTGACCAAGGACGACCCGCATTTGGCCTATGCCCGTGCCCTGATGAGCCAGGCGGAAGGCCATACCGCGCAGGCACTGACCATGCTGGACGCGCTGGCCGCCGGGCGCGACCAGTTCGACCGCGCCCGCGCCGCCGTGCGTGCGGTGGAGATCCGCCTGGCATCCGGTGCGCTGGACAAACAGCAAGCGGCCGACGCGCTGGACAAACTGCTGTATGCGTGGCGCGGTGACGATCGGGAATTGGCATTGCGCGAACGCGTCGCCGACCTGCGTGCCCAAACCGGTTCGTGGCGCGCCGGACTTTCGGCGTTGCGTCAAGCTGAAGCCGACTTCCCCGACCAGGCAGCGAACATTCACACCCGGTTGCAAGCCATGCTCGGTGCCATGATCCACGACCCGGCAACCGAAAAGCTCCCTCCGTTGGAATTCATCGCTGCCGTGGAGGAAAATGCCGACCTGCTGAGCGACAGCAGCAATCGGGCGGTGGACGCACCGCTGGCGGAGCGCTTGCTGGCGCTGGATCTGCCCGACCGGGCTAAGCCGGTGCTGACGAAACTGGTCAAGCAGGCACAATCGGCGGTCGCGAAGGCCCGCTATGGCGTCACCCTGGCAACGCTGGACGCGCACGAAGGCGACGATGCCGGAACGATCGCGGTGCTGGATGCGTCAGAGGCGCCCGGCCTTCCCCGCGACCTGACCGAACAGCGCCTGATCCTGCGAGCCAAGACGATCGCGCATCGGGGCGATCCGGCCGCCGGCGCGGCGCTGTTGGCCGCGGTGGCCACCGCGCCCGCGACCCGGGCCCGGGCACAAATCCTGGAAAACGCCGGGGATTGGACGGCGGCGGAGCAGGCATGGGCGGACGACGTGGCGCTGGTGCTGCCGGCGGACGGCGTGCTGGACGAATCACAGGCAAGAATAGTGCTGCGCCTGACCACCGCCACCGCGCGTGCAGGGGATGAAACCGGCCTCGCCGCGTTACGCGGGCGGTTCGGGACCCGCATGGGCGCTGGCCCGCTGGCCGACATGTTCCGCCTGCTGACGGCCGAACCGGTGCGAACCTCGGCGGATATTAAACGATCGCAGACTGAAATGAACCTCGCCGCGTCGATTCCAGCCGATCTGAAAGCGTTACAGCCGTCAACCGCGGCGCGGTGATATTACAGCAATGGGGTTATGCGTTTTTTGTGCGGACATTGCTAAAAATAGGCTTGCGCCGCACCACCCTTACGATCATGTTCCGCCGCCTTGGCCCCAGGGGACCGTGGGCGCGATTTCGCGTGTACAGTCCAACAGGCCGTCTACTGGTAGGAAGGGGTACGCGATGAACGCACTCAGCCCACTGGGGATGGTCTCGGAACTTCCGAGCAGCAACCAGATGCAGTCCGACGCTGAGCGGGCAATTTCCGATGACACGGGCACGGAGGTCCAGAAGGACTACTTCGTCGAGAAGGATGGCGTGAAGTTCGCCGGCACACATTTGCTGGTCGATCTTTGGGGCGCATCCAATCTGGGCGATCCCGATCATATCGATCGTGCGTTGCGCGAGGCCGCCGAGGCCGCGGGCGCCACGATCCTGCATGGCCATTTTCACCACTTCTCGCCCAACGGCGGGGTTAGTGGCGTACTGGTGCTGGCGGAGAGTCATATCTCCATCCACACATGGCCGGAGCGCGACTTCGCCGCCATCGACATCTTCATGTGCGGGGCCTGCAATCCGTATCATGGGATTCCGGCGCTGAAAGCCGCTTTCAAACCCGAATCCATCAATCTCGGCGAACAGCGGCGCGGCCTGATCGTCTAATCTAACCGGCAGCCGCCGCCGATCGACCTTTCACCGACATGGCGTGTCCGCCCAGCCCGAACCAGCACAGTGCCGGTATCGGGGGGGTAGCCGCGCCATGACGGCATGGGTCGATTGCCGCGTTCGGTTCAAGCCACCTGTGTGCGGAGTTAACCATGCCCACCGATAACTGGATCAACGAAACGCTGTATCCCGATTGGGGTCAGCGCTTCCGGGTAACGCGCGAACTGGCGCGGGTCCAAAGCGAGTTCCAGGACATCGCGATATTCGAAAGCGCCTCCCACGGCCGCGTCATGGTGCTGGACGGGGTAATCCAGATCACCGAGGCCGATGAGTTCGTCTATCAGGAAATGCTGACCCATGTGCCGCTGCTGGCGCACGGATCGGCCCGGAATGTGCTGATCATCGGTGCCGGCGACGGCGGCGTGCTGCGGCGGGTGCTGCAACATAGCAACGTCGAACGCGCGGTCATGGTGGAAATCGACGGCGAGGTGATCCGGCTGTCGAAGCAGTTCCTACCCGGGATCGCCGGCGACGCCTGGACCGACCCCCGCGCGAACGTGATCGTCGGCGACGGGATCGACTACGTGAAACGCGCGCCGGATGCGTCGTTCGACGCGATCATCGTCGATTCCACCGACCCGATCGGCGTCGGCGAAGTGCTGTTTACCGACGAATTCTATCATAACTGCGCCCGGATCCTGACCGATCGCGGCGTGATCGTGAATCAGTGCGGTGTGCCTTTCATGCAGGCCGACGAACTGCGCGAAACCAGCCTGCGCCGGGGGAATTTCTTCCCCCACGTCACCGCCTATGTCGCCGCCGTTCCGACCTATGTCGGCGGGTTCATGACCCTGGGCTGGGCCGCCAAGGACGCCTCGCTGGCAGCAACGCCACTGGAAGCCATCCGCGCGCGCGCCGCCGCGGCCGGGATTGCCGGTGCGACGAACTACTGGACGCCGGAGATTCACGTTGGCGCTTTCAACTTGCCGCCGTATATCGCGCGCCATCTGCCCAAGGCTTGATCCGAGTCTGGAATCGGTTGGGCGAACCGGGCTGGAACGGATAGTCTAACGCCTGTCGATCATCTCTAAGGAAGCCCGCATGCGGTTCGTCGTTGCCTCTTCCCTGTTGGCGGCCCTGGTGCTGACGGCGCCGCTGTCACCTGCCCGCGCGCAGGTGGACAGCCGCGAGGGTATCGCGTTGCAAAACCAGATCTATCAACTTCGTCAGGAGTTGAAGTCGATGGAGGATCAGGCGGCACGCGGCGGCGGGTCCGGCAGCCGCACGCCAGCCTATGCCCCCGCCCCGCAATCCGGCCCGAACGAACTGGTCACCCAGTTACTGACCCGGGTGGACGCGCTGGAGGAGCAGGTGCGCCAGCTTCGCGGTCAGATCGAGGAGACGGGCAACCAGCAGCAACGGCTAAACGACGATCTGAACAAGAAGATCGACGATCTGGCGTTCCAGATGCAAACCACCGGCAAACCCGGTTCGGCAAACGGCTCTGTCCCGGCGCCGCCAAACCTGCCCCAGACAGCCGCGGCCCGGCCGGCCGGGCCGCGAAACGCGGAAGCAATTTTGCAGGAAGGCGACGCCGCCCTGGCCCGCCGCGACTTCGCGGCCGCGGAAAGCTCCGCCCGGGAGGTTCTGGCCAACCGCACCTCGCCGCGCGCCTACGACGCACAGTATCTGCTGGCCGAGGCATTGTCCGGCCAGAAACAGTTTCCCCAGGCGGCAGTGGCCTACGACGATGTGTACAACCGATCCCGCACCGGGCCGCATGCGCAGGATGCCCGTTTGGGACTGGCTTACGCCCTGACCGCGATCAACGAGAAGAAAGCCGCCTGCGATGTACTCGGCCGTATGAAGGCCGAATTCCCGCATATGCGTCCGGACGTGACCGCGGGGGTGTCGGCAACCTCGGCAAGGGCCGGGTGCCGCGGATAGCGCCCCACCCCTTCTACTGGCAGCCCTAGCGGACTTTGCCGCCGCAATGGACCGGCTTGGGCCATTCGAACCCCGGCCGGCCCTGGCGGTCGCCGTATCGGGCGGCGCGGACAGCACGGCGCTGGCCCTCCTGACCCGCGACTGGGTACGCGCCCATGATGGATCGGTTCTCGCCCTGGTCGTCGATCACGGCCTGCGTCCCGCCTCCGGCACCGAGGCTGAATTAACCGTCGATCGGCTGCACCGGCTTGGTATCCCTGCCCGCCTGCTGACGATGTCCAACCTGCCCCGCGGCACCGCCCTGGCCGAACGCGCCCGGATCGCCCGCTACGGGATATTGGCCGCAGCCTGTTCCCGCGCCGGGATCCTCCATCTGCTGCTGGGTCACCATCTGGGCGATCAGGCCGAAACCCTGGCGATGCGGGTGCTGCGGGGCAGCCAGACGGCTGGTCTCGCGGGCATGGCCGCACTGCGGGAAACGCCCCGGTTGCGCTTGCTGCGTCCCTTGCTGGGCACCGATCCGCACGACCTCCGCCGGTTGCTGAGCGAACAGGGCATCGCCTGGGTGGAAGATCCGTCGAACCAAAACCTGCTGACCATGCGCGCTCGGATGCGGCAAGGCCTCGCCGCCGGCCGTCTGGCTGAAACAGGCATCCGGCAGGCGCTGATCCAGGCCGGCCGGCTGCGCCACCACCAGGAAGCCGCAACCGCCGTCGAACTCGCCGCACGGGTGACGATCCGGCCGGAAGGGTTCGCCATCCTCTCGCCCGGGCGGATCGGCCCGGGCGCACTGTCGGCGTTGATCCAAACGATTTCGGGCGCGCCCTACCCGCCCCATCCGGACAGTGTGGCCGATCTGGCGGCAGAGCCAAGACCGGCAACGGTCGGGGGGGTTCGGCTGCTCGCCGCCGGGCGGTTCGGCGCCGGATGGCTGCTGATCCGCGAGGAAGCGGCGATCGGTGCCCCGGTGCCGGCGACCGATGGCGCCATCTGGGACGGGCGTTTCCGGTTGACTGGCGGGGGTTTCCCCGGTGCCACGATCGGTAAACTGGGCGGCGATGCCGCGCGGTTCCGCCGAACCAGCAATCTGCCCTCGGCCGTGCTGCGGACCCTGCCCGCTGTGCGGTTCGGGGAAATACTGGCTTCCGTCCCGCATTTACGCTATGAGGATGGCCCAAATAAAACTGCCGCGACTGTTTTGTTCAGCCCCAGCAGACCGGCTGCCAGCGCATGTTTCGTCACGGCTACCTAACCCCGTATGTCTTATGGGTTGTTATTGGGGCAAACTTGGTCAACGATCTTGCCTGAGCGGGGATGTAGGAACCAGAACCGCGCACTATGTTAATGCTGTTTCGCCGGGCCGGTCATCGGCATCCAATCCCCGGCGTGCCAACCGGACTGTGAACGTGAGCAAAGTCATATGAGCAATTTTGGCCGGAACCTCGCGCTGTGGGTGATCATCGCCCTGCTGCTCGTGGTGCTATTCAACCTGTTCCAGCCCGGGGTGACGCACACCAATTCGACACAGATCGCCTACTCGGACTTCATCAGCGAGGTGAACACCGGGCATGTGCGCGACGTGGTGATCCAGGGGCGCACCGTTTCCGGCCAGCTTAACGACGGGCGGACCTTCCAGACCTATACCCCGGAAGACCCGACGCTGGTGAAGACCCTGACCGACAAGAACGTGCGGGTGATCGCCAAGCCGGAAGACAGCGACGTCAATCCGCTTCTGCATTACCTGCTGTCGTGGTTCCCGATGCTGCTGCTGATCGGCGTCTGGGTGTTCTTCATGCGCCAGATGCAGTCCGGCGGCGGACGCGCGATGGGCTTCGGCAAGTCCCGCGCCCGGCTGTTGACCGAAAAGCAGGGCCGCGTGACGTTCGAAGACGTGGCCGGCATCGACGAAGCCAAGGGCGAGTTGCAGGAAATCGTCGAATTCCTGAAAGACCCGCAAAAGTTCCAGCGCCTGGGCGGTAAAATCCCCAAGGGCGTGCTGCTGGTCGGCCCCCCCGGCACCGGCAAGACGCTGCTGGCCCGCGCTATCGCGGGTGAGGCGAACGTGCCGTTCTTCACCATCTCCGGTTCCGACTTCGTGGAAATGTTCGTCGGCGTCGGCGCCAGCCGCGTCCGCGACATGTTCGAACAGGGCAAGAAGAACGCCCCCTGCATCATTTTCATCGACGAAATCGACGCGGTCGGCCGCCATCGCGGCGCCGGCCTTGGCGGTGGCAACGACGAACGCGAGCAGACGCTGAACCAGATGCTGGTCGAGATGGACGGCTTCGAATCCAACGAAGGCGTCATCCTGATCGCGGCGACCAACCGCCCCGACGTGCTGGACCCTGCGCTGCTGCGTCCCGGTCGCTTCGACCGTCAGGTCGTGGTGCCCAACCCCGACGTGAACGGGCGCGAGAAAATCCTGCGCGTGCATATGCGCAAGGTGCCCCTGGCCTCCGACGTCGATCCCAAGACCATCGCCCGCGGCACACCCGGGTTCTCCGGCGCCGATCTGGCGAATCTGGTGAACGAAGGTGCGTTGCTGGCCGCCCGCCTGGGCAAGCGCGTCGTGGCCATGGCAGAGTTCGAAGCCGCCAAGGACAAGGTCATGATGGGCACCGAACGGCGCTCCCTGGTCATGTCGGAGGCCGAGAAGCGCATGACCGCCTATCACGAATCGGGCCATGCGCTGTGCGCGATGCACGAACCGGAATGCGATCCGGTCCACAAGGCCACGATCATCCCGCGCGGCCGGGCGCTGGGCTTGGTGATGAGCCTGCCGGAGGGCGATCGCTACTCCAAGTCCAAGTCCAAGCTGTTGGCCGAACTAACGATGGCGATGGGCGGACGTGCCGCGGAGGAAATCATCTTTGGACCGGACAAGGTGTCCAATGGTGCCTCGGGCGACATCAAGATGGCGACCGATCAGGCCCGCCGGATGATCACCGAATGGGGCATGTCCGATAAGCTTGGCATGATCGCTTACGGCGATAACAGCCAGGAGGTGTTCCTGGGCCACTCCGTCACCCAGAACAAGAATGTGTCGGAAGCCACCGCCCGCGAAATCGACGGCGAAATCAAGGACATCATCGACCGCGCCTATGCCAAGGCCCGGCGGCTGCTGACCGAGAACGTCGAAGAACTGCACCGTCTGGCACGCGGCCTGCTGGAGCATGAGACTCTGTCCGGCGACGAAATCCGCACCGTGCTGCGCGGCGAACCGGTGATCCGCAAGGTTGTCGATGAACCGGCACCGGAGTCCCGGCGGGCATCCGTCCCGACGGCGGGCCGTCCTGCAGCACCCTCGGCGGGCGGGCCGGCACCGGCCGCGCAACCGGGCTGACCACCCCGCTTCACCTGTAAGGACTGGTGGCCGCATCCTCCCGGGGGTGCGGCCACTTTTTTACCCCCACCGCATCCGCCCGGGCGCGGTCGTATCGACGGCGCTTCGGCCACCGGAATGGGCCACCGCGATTTGACGTCCGATCCCGGAACGGCGTTACATCCAGGCGGACGCATCGTGCCGTAAGAGCGGATGCAAGGGGGATCGCATGTCCGAACACGCCACGATTTCGCGTCGCACACTTCTGCAAACCGCTACGGTCGCCGGAATCGGCGGCATTTCCCGAGCCGAAGCAGCAGACCCGATCAAGATCGGTATTCCAGTCGCCCTGACCGGCCCGAATGGCGGGATTGGCGCGCAAATGCGCCGGGCGTGCGAATTTTGGGCGAAGCAGGTCAACGCAAAGGGTGGGCTGCTCGGCCGGCCGATCGAACTGATCGTCGAAGACACCGCCGGCAGCCCCGCCACCTGTGTCCGCAAGGTCCAGGAAATGGTGGAAGGCAGCGGGGTACGAATCATCACCTGCGTCGTCGCCTCCAACGAAGCGCTCGCGGTCGTCCCGAAGCTCGCCGAATGGAACACTATTTTCATTTCGGGTGACAACGGCGACGGCCGGCTGACAGCGCAGTCCCTGGTGCCGAATTTCTTCCGCCCCAACATCTCCGGCCCGATGGGCACGCGATGCGTCGCGCTGTGGCTGCGCGACTCGCCGATGCAGAAATTCTACGGCATGGGCATGGACTACGCCTGGGGTCACAACTCGCTGGAAGTATTCCGCGACGAGGTGACGAAAGCCGGAAAGGAGTTTATCGGCGCGGTGTTCTCCCCGATCGGCACAAAGGACTTTTCGACCTACATCGCAAAGCTGCGGGAATCCGGTGCCGATGCGGTTTACCTGGTGCTGGCAGGCGACGACTACAACGCGTTTCTGACCCAGGCGAAGCAGTATCGTCTCGGCAGCAAGATGCAGTTGCTGACAGAGCAGGTCGATGAAATGACATTGAATGCGGTGGGCGATGCCGCGATCGGGCTCGTTGGATCGACCCGCTATCCGGTGGCGCTGGACAACCCGGAAAACAAGGCTTTCGTCGCGGCCTGGCAACAAGAGTACGGCCGGCCACCCCAGATGTTCGAAGGCGATCAATATCAGTCGTGCGTCGTGCTGCAAGCCGGGATCGAGAAAGCCAGCAGCATAGACGCCCCCAAGCTGCGCGGCGCGTTGGAAGGGCTGAAAATCGTTAGCGTCAAAGGGCCGATCGAAGTGCGCGCCTGCGATCATCAGGCGGCACAGTCGGGCTTCATCGTCAAAGTCGCCAGCAAAGACGGCAGTCCGCATCCGGTGGCAGAGGTCATCGCCACCTATCCGGCAGACAAAGTGACGCCCCCGTGCAACAAGATGGAATATGAGGACTGACCAGCATGGCCATGCTGGCATTCCTGTTGACCCAAAGCCTGAATGCGTTGTCTCAGGCCGCGCTGCTGTTCTTTCTCGGCGTCGGCCTGACGCTGATCTTCGGCATCATGCGGATCGTCAATTTCGCCCACGGCACGTTCTATATGCTGGGTGCCTTTATCGGCTATTCAGCCGCCGCGATGACCGGCAGTTTCTGGACCGGCCTGATTGCCGGCCCGCTGGTCGCCGCCGCGATCGGTTCGGCGTTCGAGGTCGGGCTGCTGCGCCGGTTGTATAAACGCGACACCAGCGCATTCCTGATGGTCACGTTCGGCCTGACCCTGGTGCTGGGCGAAATCATCCGCCTGATCTGGGGCGTCAACGCATTGCAACTGCAAATGCCCGACTCGCTGTCAGGCGTCGTCTTCCTGCTGGATGAGCCATTCCCCGTCTATCGCCTGTTCCTGGCAGCCGCCGGCGGCGTCGTGGCGGTGGGGATATGGCAGTTCCTGGAACGTACGCGGCTGGGGCTGCTGATCCGCGCGGCCAGCCAGAACGGCGGTGGGGATATGGCAGTTCCTGGAACGTACGCGGCTGGGGCTGCTGATCCGCGCGACCAGCCAGAACGCCGAAATGGTGCATGCGCTGGGAACCGACGTGAACATGGTTCGATCGGCCATTTTCGGCATTGGCTGCGGCCTTGCCGCACTCGGCGGCGTCCTGGCCGCACCGCTGCTGACAGCCAGCCAGGGTATGGCCGAAAACGCCATCATCGACGCCTTCGTCATCGTCATCATTGGCGGCATGGGTAGTTTCCCCGGCTCTCTGCTGGCCGCCGTATTGGTTGCTTTCGTGCAGGTGTTCGGCACCTATTACTTTCCGGACTTCGCGCTGGCGGCAATGTACCTGCTGATGCTGCTGGTGCTGGTCGTCAGACCCGGCGGGCTGCTGGGGAAAGAAGCGTGATGCGTGGATTGCCGCTGGTCGCGGTCGCACTGGTTGCGGCGCCGTTCGTGCTGCCGCCCTATGCCATGACTCTGCTGACCGAGGCGCTGATCCTGGGCCTGCTCGCCATGAGCCTGGATCTGATGGTGGGCTATACGCGGCTGATCAGCTTCGGCCACGCCGCCGCGTATGGACTGGGTGCCTATACATGCGGCGATCTGCTGCTGCACACCGCTGTACCGCTGCCATTCGCGGTGCTGGCGTCGGCGGTGCTGACCGGCGTCGTCGCGATTGGCGTCGCCTGGGTATGCACGATGGCAACGGGCGTGTCGTTCTCGATGCTGACCCTGGCGTTCGC
>JAJZEV010000255.1 GCA_021805665.1 Pseudomonadota bacterium | reverse complement strand
CTTGAAGTCGGCGTGGCGCACGGCTTCCTCTGCCAGCGACGTCATCGCCCACAGTGCATGCTTCAATCCCGGCGCTCGGCTGCCCAGGTCGATAATGCCCTCGTTCTTGAGGATGCCCCAGCTTTCGGTCCCGTCCGGGCGGCGGAAGCTCAACAATTTCATGGCGGCGTTCTCCTGATCCTGTTGCCTCTATCGATACGGCGGGCGGCGGGGCGGGGCAAGCGCGGGGCCGCGCGCCCTATTTCAAAGCCGGACAAGACATCGTCCCGGCCGGTTTGTCCGATAGCTGGATCTGAAACAGCGCCGGCCACAGCTTGCCTGTCACGAACAGCCGTTTGGCCGCGGCGTCGTAGGCGATTCCGTTCAGCACATCCACCGTTCGGTTTGCACTCGCAATGGCTAGCAAATCCCCCAGGTCCACGATCCCGACGACGGTGCCCGTTGCCGGATCGATGCGAACCATGACATGAGTCAGCCATACATTCGCGTAAATCTCACCGTTGACCCACTCCAGCTCGTTCAGGTTCTTCAACGGGGCGCCATCGCATGTCACATGGATCGTCCCGGTCTGGCGCAGTGTGTCCGGCTGTAAAATCCGCAGGTTGGCAGTGCCGTCGCTCATGTAGATATGGCTGGCATCGCGGCTCAGTCCCCAGCCTTCGCCCTTGTAGTGGAAAGTCCCGGTCTGGGCGAAATCGGCGATGTCGAACACAAACCCAACCTCGGTGGTGTAGGTCAAACCGATCAGGCGGTCCTTCCAGTCAACGATTCCCTCGCCGAAATAGGCCGATCCGATATCGTGCTGCTTCAGCACCTTGCCGGTCTCCACCTCCACCTCGCGGATCGAGGAATGGCCATTCAGCCCGGTGCTTTCGTAGAAATGCCCGTTTCGGTAAAACAGGCCCTCGGTAAAGGCGGCGGGGTCGTGCGGGTACACATGCACGATTTCCGCACTGTATTGCGGGACAGACGCCCGGGCGGAAGCGGCGGACAAAAGCATCAGCGCGGCCACAAAGCGGCTAATGAACCGTCGCGACATAAACGAGTCGTGCGATGGAATCCGCCGGCCCGCCATGACGGCGAGAGGCTGGGAGTCCAACGAAGCGGCCAGTTCGTCGCGTATCCCGGGCATCGTCAGCATGTCTCCGCCCGAAACACCCGCGTTGGGGTCACGAACTCCTCCTGCGCCGCGATCGTCAGAATTTCCCGCGAGCCGGCCTCCGCGGTCTGCTTCAGGACCCCGAAGACCGAGGATGCCGCGGCCTCCAGCGCCGCGACCGAACTGCCGGTGCGCAAGCGGTGAAACAGAAACAGTGCGGCGATGGCATCGCCGGCGCCATTGACCGCCAGCCGCAGCCGGGGCGTACGGAGGATATGAAACGCCCCATCCTCGAATGTGAGCATATCGATGCAGTCTGCTGGTGTGCTGTCTGTCTCCAGGCTGGTGACCACGACACAGGCCGGGCCGTCGGTATGCAACATCGAGCGCAGCCGCAGCACGGCCTGCTTGGCGCCATGCAGTGTGGCGCAGGACACCCCGGTCAGTCGCTCGATCTCAAACCGGTTGGGGGTCGCTATATCGGCGGCTGCCAGGGCCTGATCGCGCAGGAATGCCTCGATCCCGGGCCGCACATAAACGCCGGTATCGGTATCTCCGATGACTGGATCGCAGCAATACAACGCCGCCGGATTGGCCCGCCGCACCGATGCCACCGCATGCAGAATGGCGTCCCCGATATCTGCCCCGCCGACATACCCGGTCAGCACCGCATCGCACCGGTCCAGGGCGCCCCGGGCAGCGATACCGTCCACCAGATCGCGCACGGACTGGCCGGAATAGACGGCGCCCTTCCAGTCCCCATACCCGGTGTGGTTGGAAAATTGCACGGTATTGATTGCCCAGACATCGGCCCCCAGGCGTTGCAGCGGGAACACCGCGCTGGCGTTGCCCACGTGGCCATAGCTGACCCAGGACTGGATCGACAGGATATTCAAGCACCGCCCCCGGTTTCATCTCGAAAACAATAGGCTATATGCACCTTGAACATATCGCCAGTCAGGATGCCTCCGCTTATGCCAACGCCGCTTCTCTTCCAGCCGATCAGCTTCCGCTCCGTGACCGCCCGCAATCGCATCGCGGTTGCCCCGATGTGCCAGTACAGCGCCACCGACGGCCTTGGCAGCGACTGGCACGTCCAGAATCTGGGCGCCAAGGCGGCCGGCGGGGCGGGAATCGTGATGGTGGAGGCGACCCACGTTTCCGCCATCGGCCGCATCACCCCGGGTTGCCTGGGCGCCTATGCACCCGATCATCAGGCGCTGCTGGCCCGTCTGGCCAATGTCATTTCTATGTCCGGCGCTGTCCCCGCCATCCAGATCGCCCATGCCGGGCGCAAGGCGTCCTCGCACCGCCCCTGGGAAAGCGGCAAGCCGATCCCGCTGGATCAAGGCGGCTGGACCCCGGTTGCCCCGAGCGCGCTGCCGGCGCTGCCGGGTGCAACGGTGCCGCATGCGTTGTCGGCCAGCGAGATCGCCGAAGTCGTCGGCCAGTTCGCCGCCTCGGCCCGCATGGCGCGCGAAGCCGGGTTCAAGATCGCCGAGGTTCACGCCGCCCATGGCTATCTGGGGCATTCGTTCCTGTCGCCGATCTCCAACCAGCGCAACGATGTCTATGGGGGCGACCTGAACGGGCGCAGCCGTTTCCTGATGGAAGTGATCGAGGCAATTCGTGGCGAATGGCCGTCGGACTTGCCGTTGTGGGTGCGTCTGTCCTGCTCCGACTGGACCCCTGGCGGACTGACGATCGAGGACACCGTCGCCGTGTCCCGCAACCTGGCCGCGACCGGGCTGGTCGATCTGATCGACTGTTCCTCGGGCGGCGTGTCGCACGAACAAAAGATACCGTCGCTGCACCCCGGCTATCAGGTCCCGTTCGCCGACGCGATCCGCAACCGGGCGGGCATCGCCACCGGCGCGGTCGGCCTGATTACGGAACCAACCCATGCCGAGGAGATCCTGGGAAATGGCCGGGCGGACGTCGTGCTGCTGGCGCGCGGCATTCTGGCCGATCCGGCGTGGCCAATCCGGGCGGCGAAGACGCTGGGCGTGAAGCCGGATGTGCCGTCGCAATACCTCCGCGCCGCGCTGTAAGCGTTTATTGCCCATCCCACTGGCCGGCGGCACAATGACGTGCCGGCCGTGTCGCCGGCCTTGCGGAGTTCTCGATGCGCTTTAGTCCACGCTACTGCATCCCGACACTGTTGCTGCCCCTGTTCGGGTGCGGCAACGGACATAACGACTTTCCACCCCAATGTCCGGTTGCCAAGCTGGTGCCCGAACTGGCCGATTTGAACCGCTATGCCGGTCCGGGTCCGACCCATGACCTTACCGATCTGATCCTCCAGGCCCGGGTTGTCGGGTTGGACGGCAAGTGCCAGTCCGCGGAGGATAAGTCCGTGCTGCCAACAACGGTTTCAGTGTCGATCGCATTACAGCGCGGGCCGGCGATGAAAGGCCGTGATGCCGACGTGCCGGTCTTCCTGGCAGTTGTCGAAGGTGAAACCATCCGTGATAAGCATGTGTATCATGTGCATCTGACGTTTCCGCCGAATGTGGACCGCATGACGATCACCAGTCCTCCCGTGGACCTCACGCTGCCGGTTTCCCCGGAAAAATCCGGCGCGGCGTACGGGGTAATTGCCGGCTTCCAGCTTACCCCGGACGAACTCGCGGCCAACCGCCATGGGACCGGCGGTTGAATTGGGTCCCGCTCTCGCTGCTTCCATTGTCGCAATCGCCGAAAGGTCCGATATAATCGCCACATGACCGATACACCGAAGGGACGCCCGAACCAGGGGAGACGGCGAGGCGTGAAAAAGGAAGACTGGGAAATCCCGTCCAACCTCCAGCCTGACCCCACAGACTACTCGTTCGACCTCGAACGGGCGCTGAAGGCTGTCGTCAGCCTTAAAACCTATGTGCCGGCCGATGCGTTCACCGCGAATACGCTGGGGACGGAACGTGCCGGCAGCGGCGTGATGATCAAGGGAACCGGGCTGATTGCCACGATCGGCTACCTGATTACCGAGGCTGAAACGATTTGGATCACCTCCAGCGACGGTCAGGCCGTTCCGGGGCACGCTTTGGCGTACGACCAGGAGAGCGGACTCGGGCTGGTGCAGGCGCTGGGCAAGCTGGACCTGCCGACGCTGGAAATGGGCGATTCCGACATGCTGAAAGTCGGCGATCAGGCTGTTCTGGCGGCGGGCGGCGGACGCCATCATGCCATCGAAACCCGCATCGTCGGGCGGCAGGAGTTCGCGGGTTATTGGGAATACGTGCTGGACGACGCGCTGTTCACCGCGCCCGCACACCCGTTCTGGGGCGGCTGCGGTCTGATCGGGACGGACGGCAAGCTGCTGGGCATCGGATCGTTGATCCTGCAGCAGGGCGACGGCAAGGGCCATCGGCTGGACATGAACATGGTGGTGCCGATCGGTCTGCTGGCCCCGATCATGGACGATCTGCTGACCTATGGCCGCGTCAACCGGCCCGCTCGGCCGTGGCTGGGGATGTACGCCACCGAATCGGACGAAACCCTGGTGGTCGGCGGATTGGCCGATAACGGTCCGGCCGAACAGGCGGGCGTGCGGGCCGGCGACAAAATCCTGACCGTGAACGACGAGGAAATCCCCGATCTCGCCGGCCTTTGGCGTCGCGTCTGGTCATCCGGCAGCGCGGGGGCCGAAGTGCGGCTGCGAATCGAACGCGACGGGTCCCCCAAGCGGGTATCGGTGCGGTCGGCGGATCGGGCCAGCTTCCTGAAATCGCCGAAGCTGCACTAGGATGGGACAGTTGCGAGGGGCAATCGTCCCGGTCACCCCGTTCCAGCAGAATTGTGCGATCCTGTGGGATGAGGAAACCAAGGCGGGCATGGTGGTCGATCCGGGTGGCGACGTGGATCGTATCCTGGCGGCGGTCGAGCAGACTGGCGCGGTGATCGACAAAATCGTGCTGACCCACGGACACCTGGATCATGCGGGCGGTGCAGCCGAACTGCGCGATGCACTGACGGCCAAATATGGGTCGGCGGTGCCGGTGGAGGGGCCGGACCGGCGCGATGAATTCCTGTTGAACGGAATCGCCGCCCAGGCCGCCGGCTATGGGTTCGTCGCATCCAACGTGACCCCGGATCGTTGGATGGAAGAAGGCGAAGTGCTGACCCTGGGGCCGCATCGGTTCGATGTGTTGCACTGCCCCGGTCACACTCCCGGCTCCCTGGTTTTCGTCAATACCGACGCTCGGTTTGCCCTGGTGGGCGACGTGCTGTTCCAGGGATCGGTCGGGCGCACCGATTTTCCCTATGGCGACACGGCGGCGCTGATCGACGCCATCAAGACCAAGCTGCTGCCGCTGGGCGACGATATGTCGTTTCTGTGCGGGCACGGACCCGGATCCACGATCGGGGCGGAGAAAGCGAACAATCCGTTCCTGCGGTGATCGACGGGTTACGGACCTTCAGCCTGGACAGCGCCCGGACGGTCGAATTCGAGGAAGCGGGGCTGCGCTACTTCGTCAACGCATTCTGGACCGCCGGGCAGCGGCGCGGCCACTCGATCCACGAGATCAGCTATCGCGCTTGCTTCAAGTCGCAGCTACCGGAGTTCTTTATCCAGCGGCTGACCGCACCGGGCGACCGGGTTTATGACCCGTTCTCCGGACGCGGCACCACCGCGGTGCAGGCCGCGCTGATGGGGCGGGCGCCGGCGGCCAACGACGTCAATCCCTTGAGCGCGATGTTGTCCGGGCCACGGTTCGATCCTCCTGCTGTCGAGGCGGTACGGGACCGGTTGGCGGCGATCGATTTGTCGGCGGACGGGGGCGATCCGGCGGACGCCGACCTGCTTGCGTTCTACCACCCCGAAACTTTGCGCCAGATCGAGGCATTGCGGATCGCATTGCGGCCAGACGACGCGGTGGATAGCTGGATCCGGATGGTGGCGCTGAACCGGTTGACGGGACACTCGCCGGGGTTTTTCTCGGTTTACACCATGCCGCCGAATCAGGCGGTGTCGGCGCGATCGCAGCGGCGCATCAACCAGCGTCGCGGGCAGGTGCCCCCGGTGCGGGATGTGCGGGCGATTATCCTGAAAAAGACCCGCGCCCTGCTGGCTGACGGGATGCCGCCGCCGCATCCGCCGGCCGCGCTGATGACGGGGCCGGCGGAGCGGACCCCGGCGCTTGCGGATGGATCGGTGGACCTGATCGTGACCTCTCCGCCGTTTCTGGATGTGGTGGATTACGAGGGCGACAACTGGCTGCGCTGCTGGTTCGCCCGAATCGATCCGGCGGATGTACGGATCGACAAACATCGCGGGATCGCCGAGTGGGAGGCGTTTGTCCGCCGCGGGTTCGCGGAGTTCGCCCGTGTGGTGCGTCCCGGCGGATTTGTGGCGTTCGAGGTCGGTGAGGTTCGCGGCGGGAAGGTGCGACTGGAACAGCACGTCGCGGCGGCCATCGAGGGACTGCCGTTCGAGGTGTTGGGGGTAATGGTGAACCAGCAGGATTTCACCAAGACGGCGAATTGCTGGGGCGTCGGCAACAACAGCCGCGGGACGAACACCAACCGGATCGTCATGGCGGTGCGCCGGTAAGACGTGCCGCACCTGCCATGACGTGTTTTCGGATCAGGCGAAGCTGTAGGGTCCGCCGCGGACCAAAGCCGCCTTGTAGGCCGGGCGGGATTGAAACCTGCGCACCCAGGCATCCAGGTTCGGATAGGCGGATCGGTCGGTGCGGGTGGAAGCGGCTTCGCCAACGAAGCTCATTTGTATGTCGGCGGCTGTCAGGTCTTGACCGAGCAGATAGGGTCTGTCGGCGAGGCGGGAGTCGATGTAGCCGAGGTGGTTGGCGACTTCGCTTTCGATCCTGGGATGCAGCGGTGCGCCGGCATCGCCCAGTCTGGAGACATAGAGTTTCAGCAGCAAGGGCAGCATCGCCGAACCCTCGGCAAAGTGCAGCCATTGGACATAGTCGTCATAGGCCGGTGTTTCCGCGGCGGGTTGCAGGCGCCCGTTGCCGTGGCGGCGGATAATGTAGTCGATAATCGCGCCGGATTCGATAATCACCCGTCCGTTGTCGGTAATGACCGGGGACTTCCCAAGCGGATGGATGGCTTTCAGTTCGGGCGGGGCGAGGCGGGTCTGCGCATCGCGCTGGTAGAATTCGATGTCGTAGGGGACGCCGAGTTCCTCCATCAGCCAGAGGATGCGCTGGGATCTGGAATCGTTCAGGTGGTGGACGACGATCATGCTTTTTGTCTCCCTGTATTCGGTCGCCGCTATAGCAGCATCCGCCATGGGATCAAATTGCTCGATCGGGCTGTCGTGGCCCGGGACGATATCGCGGGCGATGGCGGGCTCCCGGAGCTGTACAGCGAAAAGGGCCGGGAATACCCGGCCCCTTGACCGCTGTTCGGTTCGACCGCTTAGCGAACGGTGGTCGATGCCGCGCCGTGGGTCGCGTTGGCGGCGACAGCCGCGTTGTCATAGTTGCTGTGACCGAAAACGTTATGGAAGATTTCGGAAAACACGGTGCCGTTGTGATAGGGCTGGTTCGGGAACGCCCTGGTGCCGTACTGGCTGTCGGTGGAGCCGGGAACGCCAGCGGCAAAGGCGCTACCCATTCCAAGGCTTGCGACCGCAACGGCGGCGAGAATCAGGTTTTTCATCGGATTGGTCCTTCTGGCGTCGGCGCTGAACTGCGCGTTAGCCGTTAGATGCACCCTTCGCCGTCGTTTGAGAATGTTGCATCGCAGCATAGGAATTATGCGCTATGCGGTGAAATCGCGCTCGCAAGGTGTGATGACAAGTGTTGGGGCCGTCCCCAACGAATGTGCGCAGGGTCTGCAAATACCTGGATTGGCGTCAGAAGATCCGATCCATTCGGGGTGCGGCCGGAAGGCCGTCTTGTTCAAGAGTTGGCCTCGCCTCACGTTGTTTGATATGCCGCCTCGATCGGGTTTCCGTTCAGCGAACCACCAGCCAGCAGAGCAGAAACCCTGCCATATCGTGCGCCCGCGGCTTGTGTTGCCGACGGCTGTCTGCTTCACAGCGCCTCAGGCCCCGGGTAGGGTGCGGCACGATGTGCCTGAACCCGCGGCGCCCTGGACCACCTGCTTGCGTCGTCTTGTCCACAGCGGGTTGCCCGCGGAGTTGAACGATGATTTTGACGGCGCTTCTAGCGGTATGCTGCGGTGTGCTGGTTGGCTTTACCCTCGGACTGATCGGCGGCGGCGGGTCGATTCTCGCCACCCCATTGCTGCTGTATGTCGTCGGTATGCAGGATCCCCATCTCGCTATCGGGACGGGGGCGGTGGCGGTTTCCGCCAATGCGTTCATGAACCTCAACGGCCACGCCCGGGCGGGTAATGTCCGCTGGCCGACGGCGGCGATCTTTACCGCGGCCGGGGTGGGCGGGGCCTATGCGGGATCGACACTGGGGAAGGCGTTCGATGGCCAGCGCTTACTGATTTTGTTCGCTTTTTTGATGATTGCGATCGGTGTGCTGATGCTGCGGCCACGACACGAGGGACCGCACGCCCCGGCGGTTCTGACGCCGGGTTATGTATTGCGGACCGCCGGCACCGGGCTGGGGGTGGGGATGCTGTCCGGTTTCTTCGGCATCGGTGGCGGTTTCCTGATCGTGCCGGGACTGATTTTCGCCACTGGCATGCCGATGATCTATGCGATCGGCACCTCGCTGTTCGCGGTTGGAATGTTTGGCCTCACCACGGCCGCAAACTACGCGATGTCCGGACTGGTGGATTGGACCGTCGCCGGCGAATACATCGCAGGCGGCGTTCTGGGCGGTTTGCTGGGCATGCGCGCGGCAATCTACCTGTCTGGACGCAAGCAGACCCTGACCCGGGTCTTTGTCGGTATTATTTTCGTCGTCGCGGCATACATGCTGTGGCGGAGCGCCGGGTCCCGCTAGGGGTGCCCCCGAGCCGGGCGAGGTGATGCGATTCCCGCTGAACGATCAACAGGAGGATACAATAGTGCTGACAGCGCGTCGTCGAAGTCTGAAACTAGCGGGACTTGCCCTGGCGTCCGCCGCCGTGGCCGGAACAGCCCGGGCCGAATCCTCGATCCCGCCCGGCGCGAAAACCCTGGAGAGCCTTACCAGGCGGCTGGCATCGCTGCCGCGACGGCGCGATTTCAAATCGTTGCCGATGATCTTGGACCGGCGCGACCAGTGGGATGCTGACGCACTGGACGCGGTTCTGCACTATGCTGGCAACCCCAAGCAAAGCTGGGACAACACCGATATCGCCGGGCCCTGGCTGAACGTCATGCGCAACGCGATGAACGCGCAGGTCTGGTCGTTTCGGCACCCGGATTTCCTGTGCATTTCCGTAACTCACGGTAGCGCCCAGCTTGCGCTGTACGACGACAAGATGTGGGACAAATATGGTTTGGCGAAGCTGACCGGCGGCAAGCTGAGCCGCAACAGCCTGGTGACTCCGCCGCCCGCGGCGGATGCCGACCCGAAGGATTATCAGAACCCGCACGGGCCGTTTTCGCCCGCTGCCAACAGCATTCAGACATTGCAACGCCGCGGCTCGGTGTTTCTGGCGTGCCACAACGCCGCCTGGGAACTGGCGGAAAAGCTCGTCGCAGCGGACGCTAATCCCGACAAGATTTCGGCCGAAGCGATGTGCGCCGAACTTACCAACCACTTGATTCCAGGCGTGGTGATGACCCCGGGTGCAGTGGGAACCATGGTCGAACTGGCGAAGGCCGGTTTCGCGTACGCGCGATGAAGCATTTGGTTCTGGCCGCCGCCGGCCTGGTGCTGAGCATCGGCACCGCGTTGGCTGCGCCGCCCGGGTCGCCCGCGGCGAAGCTGGAAGCCGCCGAGGCGCTGTATCCACCCTGGCAGGGCGGCAGCAACAGCGGTGCCCCGATGCCCGGTCTGGTCTTTACCGTGCCGCCTGCCGACTCCATGGCGGACTTCCATGGCAGCCTGGATCGTCCGGCCTTGGTGCTTTACGCATCCGGCAACTACTTCTTCGCGATGCGCGATCTGGTGCGGGCGTTTGGCGAGGCCTATCCCGCCTATCGTGGCCGGGTGTTCTACGAGACGCTGCCGCCCGGGCTGCTGATGAAGCAAATCGCGGCGGGCGGTACGGTGACATCTGGCAATCTGACGTTCACGGTGAAGCCTGACGTGATGATGGCGGAACAGCGCGCCAGCGAGACCTGGGTGAAGGATGGGCGCCTGACCGCGCCGGTCGTGTCATTCGCGACGAATGAGCTGACGATCATGGTTCCGGCTGGTAATCCCGCCCATATCGGCGGCCTGGCCGATCTGGGGCGCCCCGATCTCGCTCTGGCGATGCCGAATCCCGCTTTCGAGGGCGTGGCCCGGCAAATCCGCGCGTCGCTGGTCAAAGCGGGCGGGGAGGCGCTGGCGGTATCGGTGTATGAGACGAAAGTAACCGATGGCACCGCGATTCTAACCCGTATCCATCACCGGCAAACGCCGCTGCTGCTGATGCAGGGGCTGGTGCAGGCGGGGGTAACCTGGACGTCGGAGGCTATCTTCCAGGAAATCCAGGGACACCCGATCGCCCATGTCGCGATCCCGGCCGATCAGAACACAACCGCGATCTACAGCGCCGCTATGGTAAGTGGAGCACCGCATGCGAAAGCCGCCAGGGCGTGGCTGACATTCATCCGCTCCGATGCCGCATTTGCGGCACTGGCGCCATTCGGGTTCAAGCGGTTGGTACGCTAGTACACTCCGTCGCAAGTGGCGACTCAGTTTCATCAACCGAGTCGGATTTGCCACAGGACCGAGAAAACCAAGTCTCGTCATCATCAGCCATAGGCGTGAATCCATCGGTCATGCGAATCGGCTCTCTCGACCCGCGGAGACGATATCGTGCCGGCCCACAAAGCATCGCCCCTGGAACTTTCACCTGAGCATCA
>JAJZEV010000268.1:18800-40054 GCA_021805665.1 Pseudomonadota bacterium | reverse complement strand
GGCGACGCGGCCGGTGCGTTACCCGCATTGGAACGCACCGTCGCCCTCGCCCCCGGATCCCGCGACGCGAGGTTGCTGTTGGCCACAGCGTTGATGCGGCTGAAACAACTGGCCCCCGCTGCCGCCGCCTTGCGGGATGCCTTATCGACCCACCCGGAGGATACCGAATGCCTTGCCAAGCTGGCACGGCTGCTGGGCGAACTGCGCCAGTTCGACGAAGCGCGGGCCTTGGCCCGGCGTGCGGTCGATCTGGCGCCGGGGGACGGTCTGGTCCATCTAAGCCTGGTGACGGTGCTGTGGCTGAACGGGGATATCCCGGCGGCACTGGCCGCGGCCGAAACCGCCGTGCGCCTGGCCCCAAATCTAGCCGAACTCTGGTTGCACACCGGATATTGCCAGGCATCGATGGGCCGCTTCGCCGAAGCGGAAAGCAGCTACCGGAAGGCCCTCGCCCTCGACCCCGGCCTTGGCTCGGCCCATGTCGGGCTGGTGCGGATCGGCCTGGGGGCTGATGCCCAACAGGACCTGGAGCGGCTGGAATCACTCCTTGCGGATGCGAACAAGGAAGATGCCGAACGGGTTGCAGCCGGACACGCGCTGGGAGAGCTTCTGGATCGTGCTGGCGACTACGATGGTGCATGGAGAGCCTATGGCGAGGCCAACCGGCTGGCGACAATCGTCCACCAGAAGACGGTTCGCGCCTTCGACACGGTTGCGTTCGATACCCATATCGCAACGTTGATCGAAACCTTCTCGGCCGGGTTCTTCAAGAACCTCCCCGGTTTTGGCGACCCATCCGATACCCCGGTCTTCATCGTCGGCATGCCGCGATCCGGCACTACGTTGGTGGAACAGATCGCTTGCAGCCATCGACTGGTATTTGGCGCGGGCGAGTTGGACGACATACGCGCAATCGCTGGACGACTGGACGCCAACAACGCGGATTTGCTGGAAGCAGACCCCGCGGCCATCGCCGCCGAGGCTGCGGGATACCTGGCCAAAATCGAGGCTGTGGGCGGCGGCGCGAAGCGGGTGATCGACAAGATGCCCGACAATTTCCAATGGCTTGGGCATATCGCCACGCTGTTCCCCAATGCCAGGGTGATCGTCTGCCGCCGGGATTACCGCGATGTCGCCTTGTCCTGCCTGTTCCAGAATTTTGGCGACAATCTTTCGTGGTCAACCGATGTACTCGATATCGCAGCACGTATGCGCGGCTTCGACCGGCTGGTCGCGCACTGGCGAACCGTGCTGCCCATACCGGTTCTAGAACTTCAATATGAAGACCTGGTCCGCGATCTGGAAGGCGGAAGCCGCCGGCTGATCGATTTCCTGGGGCTGCCCTGGGATCCCGCCTGCCTGGCTTTCCACGAAACCCAGCGCCCCGTGATGACGGCGAGTTCGTGGCAGGTACGGCAACCGCTGTACACCAGCTCGATAGAGCGGTGGCGTCATTATGAGGCACATTTGGGGCTGTTGCTGGCCGGGCTGGCCGGCTTGGTTCCATCGGACGGCGGAGAAGACTGGGATGGCCTGGCCGCCTATCCGGTCAAGGCGCTCGCCGTTGCTCTTCCGCTACACCAAACCGGCCAACTCGACAGTCCAGATCGTATTTATCAAGCGCTGCTGCGGCGCGACCCCGGCGATGCGACCGCGATGCATCTTCTGGGGATGCTGCGAATCGACCAGGGCAAGCCAGCCGAAGCGATCGCGTTACTGACCCGATCGCTGGCCAAACGGCCCGACACCGCATCGGTGCTGGCCGATCTGGCGCGTGCCCAATGCGCCGTTGGCGACGCAACCGCGGCAATAGAAGCTGCCGAGCGAGCGCTGTCGCTCGATCCAACATTGCTTGACGGCTGGCTTTACCTTGGCTGGGCGAAGCTGATAGGGCAGGACGCCGTCGGCGCTGTCGGGGTATTACGCAGGGCGTCCGAAATCGCACCCGGTTCGACCGAGGTCTGGACCACCCTTGCTACGGCGCTAGCCGAACTTCAGGACTTCGCCGGTTCGCTGACAGCCCGGGAAGCGGCTGTGCAGCTTCACCCCGCCGACCCGGACGTGCTGCGCGGCTATGCCAGTGTGCTGGCGGAGCTGAAGCGGTATCCCGAGGCGCTGGCGGCCTTTCGGCAAGCGGATGAATTGGCGCCCGGACAGCCGGCAGTCGTATATGGGATTGCCAGCACGCTGATGCATACTGGCGATATCCAGGGGGCGCTGACGATGTGCCGGGTTGGCCTCGGTATCGTACAGGACCCACGGTTCTGGCTGCTGCTTTCCACTTGCGAGGCGACCCTCGGCCACTTCGATGCGGCAGCGGATGCCTGCCGTAAAGCGCTGGAGCTGGACCCCGGGATGACCGGCGCGCTGCACGATCTTGTTGCGCTTGGCGCGCGGAAGGACGACGATGTCGCCGAAAGCGCAGCCCAAGTCACGCTGGAAGATATCACGAGACCGATCCGTGACAGGGCGGTGGCCGGATTTGCGTTGGGTCAGCTTCGTGACCGGCGTGGCGCCTTTGATGACGCGTTCGCGGCCTACAGTCTGGCGAACCGCCTGTTACAAGCGGATCGCAATGCCCGCGGCTTCCAGTTCGACCGCGCCGGATTTCGGGACCTTATCGACCTGCAGATCGCGGCATTCGATCCGCGAACATTCGCCGTTTCGGCGGGGTGGGGCAACGGTTCGGACGTGCCGGTCTTCATCGTCGGGATGCCGCGATCCGGCACCACCTTGGTGGAGCAAATTCTGGCCAGCCATCCAAACGTGTTCGGCGCTGGTGAGTTGTCGGATATATTCGCCACTCTTGCCGTCTTGGACGCCAATAATGGACATTCGCCGCCAGCCGCGTGGGATCCGGCCGCTGCCCGCCTGCGGGCGGACGCATATGTGGACCACCTTCGCGGATTGGGTGGCCCCGCGATCCGGGTGATCGACAAGCAGCCGGATAATATCCTGTGCCTGGGGCAAATCGCCGTGCTGTTTCCCAAGGCCCGGATCGTGGTGTGCCGACGCGACCCGCGCGACGTTTGTCTTTCCTGCTATTTCCAACTGTTCCGCGACGACCCCATGGTGTGGGCCGACGACCTGGAGGATTGTGCGTTCCGGCTTCGCGAGATCGAGCGTCTGCTGACGCACTGGCGCACAGTATTGCCGATCGAGGTCATCGAGATCGACTATGAAGCTTTGGTCGGCGATCTCGAAAATCAAAGCCGAAGGCTGATCGATTTTCTGGGACTGGACTGGGATCCGGCGTGCCTCGATTTCCACCAGACCGAACGGCCGGTGATGACGGCGAGTCACTGGCAAGTACGCCAGCCACTCTATACGGGGTCCGCTGGCCGATGGCGGCACTATAGCCAGCATCTGGGCCCGATGCTGCGGGAACTGGGCAGCCTTATTCCGGACGGCGGGGTATGATCCGGCCCGCTTCTATCAGTGACAGTTCGTTTGACTGCCGAACCCCGGTTCACATCCCGTCAGGTAAGTGAGGTCTGGCGGTTTCAGGATGTAGAAATGAAATTCGTCAACGCCGTTCGGCAGCAGAGCCCCGCGACGGGCGGATGGCCGTAGTCGAGCGCCGTATCCGGACGCTAAAATTGCATTCTCCCGCACCCGGGGCCAACGAGGACAGCCAACGCCGACGGCCGAGTGAGTCCCGGGCTTGTATCGGCTCTGGTGTCCCGATCCAGAAGTCCGCCAGATCATGCCGAAGACGTATTGTAGAGAGCGAATCCCCGCTATGACGGATTACAGATTCGGGACACTAGAGTCTGGCTTTATGGAGATCGCGCGGTGGCCCGGGAGAGGTCAGCGGCTCTGCCGGCCGCAACGACGCCAGACATCGGCGCCTAAGCTCCTGGTATTGCCCAGTCGCCGCTATCTTCCAGGCTCGGTCGTCTGCCGAAAGTTCCCGCACAACCCGCGCTGGAACCCCAGTCGCCAGGTGACCAGCGGGGATGTCGGCGCCCGCTTTCACGAAACTCATTGCGCCAATAATCGCCGATTCACCGATTCGGGCGTGATCCATGACGACGGCGTTCATGCCGATCAGCACATTGGGCGCCAGGTCCGCACCATGCACCACGGCCCCGTGCCCGATATGGCCATTCACCCCGATGATCAAATCCGAGTCAGGGCCGGTATGCAGGATGCAACTGTCCTGCACGTTCGACCCTTGCCGCACGACGATTCGCCCAAAATCGCCCCGCAGCGAGGCAAACGGACCGACGTAGCAGCCATCTTCGACGATTACGTCGCCGATCAGAACAGCATCCGGATGGACGAACGCCCCCGGGTAAATCACGGGCGTCACCCCGTCGATCGAATAGACCTTTGGACCCCGGGGCCACATGGCGGGCACTGCCTCAGGAATGAAGCTGGTCGTATTTCTCCTGAAGTTCCGCGCGCGTTTCGGGCCAATCCGGACTGATGACGATGCAGTCGGCCGGACATACCAGGCGGCACTGCGGTTCGTCCTCCGCGCCTACACATTCCGTGCAGCGCAAGGCATCGATCGAATAGATCGGCTCCCCCTTGGAGATCGCTTCATTCGGGCAAACCGAAGGGCACGCATCGCATGCCGTGCAGTCTTCGTTGATCGTCAGAGCCATTGTTATATCTCCTGCTTCACTGTCACGCGGCATCGGCCAAGGCGGCGATCCGCGCGAGTTTCTCGTGCCGGAACGCACCCCATAACGCCGCCCCGAATGCGCCGGCATAGATCGCGTCGGGATGGCTTTCGATCGGCACGCTGACTTTCTCGCGGGCCATCGCCTCTTTCATTGCATCGACGAGACCGGTATCGAGTGCGAGACCGCCGGTCATTTGAATAATGCCGTCAACGCCGCCGATCGTCTTGAGCAACTTGGCCAGACGATCGGCCATGGATTCGTGAATACCCTTCAGGATATTCGGTGCGGTGATACCGCGTGATACCATGTTGATCACGTCGGTTTCGGCCAGAACGGCACAGATGCCAGAGACCTTTTCGGGGTTGTCGGCCTGTTTCGACAAAGTGCCGATTTCATCCTGGGCGATGCCGAGGTAGCGGGCAATATTTTCCAGGAACTGACCGGAGCCGGAGGCGCACTGGCTGGTCATTTTGTAGTTGAGCACCTTGCCGCGCTCGTCCAGCCGAATCGCCCGGCCATGCAGGGCACCGATATCGAGGGCGGCGCGCGCATCCGGGCGCAGATAGATGGCACCACGGGCATGGGTCGTCATCGAGTAGAAATGCCCGGTGTGGAATTCCAGTGCCTCGCCTTCGCCGGTGGTGGCGCAATAAGCTATATCGGGGCGTGAAAGACTGGCTTGGGCCAAAGCGTCATCGTATATTTGCGCCGCCAGTTTCAGCGGATCGCGCTGGCGCACGCGCTCCACGCGCTTGGCGAGGCATGTTTCGGTATCGCCTTCCACGCTGAAGACGGCGACCTTGACCGCCCCGGTTCCGACATCGATTCCTGCTGTTATCGGCATGACATTCTCCTGTTTCAGGAAGCAACCGAGCGACGGGCGAACTCGGCGGCGCCGAGGGCGCCGGTGTAGATGGAATCCGGATCGATGTTGATCGTTACGTTACCATAGTTTTCCACGATCAGTTTGCGTAGTTCGCGGACTGCTGCTTCGTTTTTGGCAACGCCGCCTGTGAAAGTGAACTCATCGGTTACGCCACCAGATCGTGATATAATCGAGATGGCGCGCAGAATGATCGCCCGATGCAGACCGGCGAGAATATCCTCGCGCTTTTCACCCAGCGACAGGCGATCGCGCAATTCGGCACCGGCGAATACAGTGCAGGTGGAGTTGATGCGCGCGGGCCGGTTCGATTTCATCGCCAGCGGGCCGAGTTCGTGCAGGCCCATGTTCATCTCGTCGGCGATATAACCGAGATAGCGTCCGCACCCCGCGGCACAGCGGTCATTCATCTGGAAGTTTTCCACGATGCCGTTGGGGTCGATTTGGATGCCCTTGGTATCCTGACCGCCGATATCGAGTACCGTGCGGGTCTTCGGATACATCATATGTGCGCCAAGACCATGGCACAGGATCTCCGACCGGATATGCTCCTTAGAGAAGGGCAGCGTCACGCGGCCGTAGCCTGTCCCGACGAGATAGGTTTCTTCAAGTTCGAGGTCTAATGCAGCCTCGATCGTTCCGGGGACGTTATTCGATCCGTCGATCAAATGCGGGTCGATTTCCAGCACACGCGCCATCGCCCGGCGGAACTTTTCGCTCATGCCGCCGGCCGGCGGGCGGTTTTCGACCTCGATGATCGACTTGTCGTATGCGTTCAGCAGAATCTCGTGCGAGACGTTCGCTTCTCCGGCGACAGCCTCTGCGTGAACATGGAAGCGCGAACCGGCAATGTCGCGAAAGAAATCCGATTTGCGCGTGGCGCCGGGTGCATACAGCGCGGGCGCTTCAGCCCGGAGGCGTTTGAACACTTCGTTCAGCGCCTCCCCCATCTTGCCCGCCACTTTCGCAAACCGTTCGGTCTGCAACTGACCGAGACAGGTTTCCTCCAGGTCGTCGAGTTGCCCGAGGAATTGCACGAGGCGGAAATTCCGTTCAAGCGCACCCAGAAACGCCTGAACCCTTTCGGTATCCGCGCCCCCGGTGCTCAGCGCCCGGCGAAACAAGGTGAAGCGCCCGTCGATGCGGGCTTCCTCGCTGGCAACGCGGGCAGCCGTGCCGTAGTTCGAGCGCGAGTTGGTAATTCCCCGCCCGATAACATCCTGGTTTTCGTCGAGCAGAACGGCTTTCGTCGTTGTCGAACCAAGGTCTATGCCAATGAAAGTGCGCATGTTGGCTCCTCAGGCAGCACTGCGCACGCCGGCGCGCTTCTGCTCGATCATCTGGAAGTAGCTTTCAAGGCGATTTTTGATGTTTGCGCCGGAGAAATACCGGGGATCGACAAGGTCGGTCTCGATGAAGGCCGCCGGTTTGCCCGTACGTTTTTCGACCTCGCGCATGATCAGCAACTGCCCGGCTGAGAAACTGTTGCAACTTTTGATCGAATTGATCAAAAGCCCATCGGCTTGGTATTCGTCCATGTAATTTTCGAGCATGTCCACGCGCATCGGCAAATTGCGATTTGTATAGACGTTGAGGCAATACTCGGCGAGCGACTCGAGCGGGTTTTCCGGATCGTGCCGAAAGCCAAAATCGTAGGTCCCGCCGACTTTAGTATAGCTGGACGCAACCACGACCGCCCCTTCGTCGTAGAACATCTTCCAGAACTGCCGGAAGTGAGTATAGTTCGGTGGCCCTTCGACAACGAGCCGGTAGCGTTCCTTCCCCATATCGCCATCGGGGGTGACGGGGCCCTTGCCCTGCGCGATGCGTTCTTCCACTTCCTGACGGAGAAAGCGGTAGTAGTCGATGGCGTCGTCGGTGCCCCGGAAGGCGCCGAAGATCGGACCGATATAATAGATCCCGCCGAAATAGGCGTCGATCGGCGACGGCTTGGTCTTGGCACTTTGCAACACCCAGACAAGGTCGTCCTCTGCCTGCGCGGATTTGCGCATGTATTCGCGCAGCCGGTCGATATCGAATTTGACGCCAGACACCTTTTCAAGCTTTGGGATAACATCCTGCTTCAGCTGTTTGACCATGTACTGGATCATGTCCTTGGTCATTTTTCCATCCGCCATATACGGCGTATGAAACATGATCGTTTCGCATTTATACTGCTGCCGAAGCAGTTCGAACCACTTCATGAACGTGAAGCAGCCGGTGTAGGACAGCAACAGCACGTCCGGGTCCGGCAACTTCCGGCCATTGGGCCCGATATTGCCCTTGGCCATCATGCCGATATCGGACTTGACATAGGTACAGACGTCCTCGGAATGACCGCTCTTTTCGGCTTCCATGACGTAGCCGCCGCTTTGTTTGCGCAACCCGCTCTGGATGGCATTCACCTCCGGCAGATTATTCGCAAAGTCGAAGCACATCAGCAATTCGTTCAGATTGCCCGGAACGAACGTCGCCGCGACTTTCTCGCCCCGCTCGGGTGCATCCGACAGACGCTCATAATGACGGTTCATCATTTCCTTCTGCTTCGACATCGAAGCATCCTTGATGATATCCGGCGTCTTGGTCTTGGGGCGCGTGAAAACGGTCATGCTCCACTCCACAGTTTGATAGAATCGGAGAAAGTTCCAGCCTGCTCCCGGATGGGCTGCATCTGGCCGGAGTTTTCGGCATATTTGAAGGCGATTTGCGGCACTCCATGCTGCTTCAGAATGTCCTGCAGCATCGGCCGGTCGAGCAACGCCGGGTCGCAGAAGCTGGCCATCGCAAAGATCACGCCTTCTGCACGGTTTTTTCGCACGCTTTCGACCAGATAAAGACCTTTCTTGGCTAAATCCGGCTCATATTTCGGCGACGTGGAGTTGGAGTCATGTAGAAAGGCCCGGGCGAGATTGGTAAGCGGATCGCCGTCGATCGCGATATCGGATTTCTCCCAGCGATTGATGAGCATGAAGTCGTCATCGACGATGTAGCATCCCGACAGTTCGATCGACTTCACCAGGTTCAACGGCGGCTGCTCGCAGAACGCACCCGACACGACAACCCGGGAATAGTCCTTGACCGGTCGCTGTTGATCACGCACCGAGATGAGATAATCGCGTAACAGCAGGTTGTGGTCTTCCACCGGAAGAATAAGACCAGCCCGCATCAGTAAATACAGCTCCGACGAGGGCACATTCCACGGCTCCTGAGTTCGGCGCGCATAGACCTCCCGAACCAGCCGGCGATTTTCGTTGAACAGCGCGATCGACGCTCGGATGGCGTCGTCGGCGATGGGTTTACCGGTGATACCGCTCAGCCACTCGCGGATTTCGTTCAGTTCGCCGCGGTAAAATACGCCGCCAACGTCATCCTCGAAATTCTGCGGCAGATCGACATAGCGTGAGCCGACGTTCGGAAACATCAACTTCCACATACCCGACAGATTGCGAATGACATCGCAAATTGACGGAAACAGCATGCCATCGACAAAATCGATCCGGCCCGACACCCCCAGCTCGATCGTGGACCGCGGGATGCGGCAAATGTAACTCTGGTAGTATGCGTCGCCGTGAATGACTTCGAGCTGGTCGCCCCCGCCGAGGATACCCAGCGGCAAAGCGCCCGCCGCATGAATAATTTCTCGCGGCACGTAATAGGGCATGTAACCGATAACCTTGCGTCCCGGCTGCTCCGCCTTCCAGGCCCGTACTGTTTCGAAATTCAGGTCGGCGAACAGGTCTTCGCAGCGCCGGATAATTCCCGCCGTCGCGGTTTGCGGTACATCGAGCATGTCAAATATCCTTCCAACGTGCCGGGCGTTTTTCGAGAAATGCCTGAAGCCCTTCGACCGCGTCGCCGGTCTGCATCAACTCGCCAAGGTAGATTGTTTCGATGGCAACAAGTTTCGCGGTCACCCGCTCAACGGCGCCAAACCGAGCGGCGCGGGTTGCGAAACGCAGGGACTGCGCACTCTTGGGGGCCAGGTTCCGATCGAAATAATCCAGCGCGGCCGCTTCTGGATCGTCGGCGATTTGGGTCAGAAGACCGATACGGAAGGCTTCCACCGCACCGATCGAGCGGCCCGAAAGCAGCATATCCTCTGCCGCGGCAAGGCCGATGCGTTCCGGCAACAGACAGGACGCCGCCGGCGCGAAGACGCCGATTTGAATTTCCGGCTGACCGAATTTTGCATCGGTGGCCGCGAACAGCAGGTGACCGGCGCTGGCGATTTCAAGGCCACCCCCAAGGCACTGACCGCGAACCACGATCAGGACAGGCACCTGCGACGCAAATATCCGCAGGATCAAGCGGTGGAAGCCGGCCAGCATCGCCGCGCACCGATCCGGCAGATGCTCCTCGATCGACGCGCCAAAGCTGAAATGTCCGCCGGACGCATCGATCATGATGCCGCGCAACGCCGCGGCATTGTCATGCTGAACCAAGGCATCCTCGATTGCGCCGACAAGTGCCGCGTCGAGAATATTGGCCTTGGGGCGATCCAGCCGGAGACGGAGCAAGTGTCCATCGCGGTCGAACCAAACCTTCAACGGGCTGCTCATGCCGAATGGCCCCCTGCCTTCGGGATCAGTTCCTCGATCATCTCCTCGCTCCAAGGCTCACCCTTCGCGAGACGTTGGCGAAGAGCGATGAAGTCGATTTCCCGGTCATTGCGCGGACCTTCGTTGAACGCCCGAAAGCCCGTGCGCGCTTCCGCCATCATATTCAGTGCCAGCCACGCCCGGCTGTTTTCTTTATTTCTGTTCCAGGCGTCGATCTTTGGCTTGCGCAGTTCTTCGAAACTCTTGGTAAGGCATTCCGGGAAGGTGGCCATCAGCTTGGTACACATCGCCTCGACCTTGGTATCCAGCAGCGACAAATCGACGGTGCCGCGTGCCACGACCGCCTTACCCGCCGCCAGGGCCGCCCCGGTCAGAGGCTCCCCATGAACGATGCGGCCATAGTCGTCGAGATAACGCTTTGTTTCGACCAGCGGGTTGGCAACGAACACATCATCGACTTTCAGCGCCGGCACAATGTCCAGAACAACACCAAGGCGATAGGCCTTATGGGCCGACCACGGTTCGCATAGCGTGCCCGATTCCATGGCGCGTTCGGCACCGACCATGAGCGGAAGAAAATCCGTTGCTCCGCCGATAGCGGCCGAACCATGTTTGGGCCCGGCCTGACCGAAGCGCGCGAGGTCCTGGGCAATCGTGAAATCGCATGCCATGCCGATTTCCTGACCGCCGCCGATGCGCATGCCGTTGACGCGCGCGATAACCGGTTTGTCGCACCCCAGTATCGACGATACCATGTCGTTGAACAGACGCATATATTGTCGGTATTCCTGCGGATTGCCGGCGTAATATTCGGCATATTCCTTGGTATTGCCCCCGGTGCAGAACGCCTTGTCGCCGACGCCGGTAAACACCACCGCGACAACGTCGCGTGCATTCGATGCGGCTCGGAAAGCGCGGATGACGCCCTTTACCATATCGGTCGTGTACGAATTAAACTGGCTGGGATTGTCGAGCCATATCCAGGCATTGTACAAGCCCGGAACGATATCGCCATTGGCACGGCGGGCGGGACGCTTCTCGTAGATGACGCCTGGCGACGGTTCCAGGGGAACGATGTCGTGGTCGACGAGATGGGACATCTTATGAAATCCTGTCACGATTGAGGAACGAGGACGGCGCGGCGAGCCAGTTTGTGGGCATGTGCCTGCTCGAATATCTCGTTGATGGCGTCGAGCGGATGCTGTTCCACGAACGCCGCGAGATCGATCCTGCCATCCAGCACCAGATCGAG
Source organism: Pseudomonadota bacterium (assembly GCA_021805665.1). Taxonomy (GTDB): domain Bacteria; phylum Pseudomonadota; class Alphaproteobacteria; order Acetobacterales; family Acetobacteraceae; genus Rhodopila. The sequence continues at coordinate 28,726 of JAJZEV010000268.1, read as the reverse complement.
TGCGGCAGGGTAAAGTTCGGGCGGGCAACCCCAGTTTCCCAAGGCCCTGGCGTCGAATGCCATGAGATTGGACAGCCGCAGTTCCACCCGGTCCATGGTAAATCCAACCACACACAGGGTCGCGCCAAAGGTCAGCAGACCGAAGGCCGTGGACTGGCCGGCCGCGGTGCCGGAACATTCGAAAATGGTCCATTCGCTGACGGGTAGATTGTTGCTGTTGCAAAACTCCACGATCCGCGCCTTCAGGCTCTTCAGGTCGTACTCCCGCGGGTTCAACGTCAGACTTGCCCCATGCTCGCGGATCGCGCTGAGTTTCACCGGGTCCACATCGATGGCGATCACCGTGGCACCGAACGCCCTGGCGATCTGCGCGGAGTAACCGCCGACACCGCCGATGCCGACGACAATCGCCACCGAACCCGGCGTGACACCGGCACGCACCACCGCTTGGTAGGGTGTCGTCACGGCATCGGCGACGACGCTGACATCGGCCAGCGACAGGCCGCGGTTGGCAAGCCGCACTTCGTCCACCGGACAGAGGCCGCGCGCGGGAACGACGATGTGGGAAGCAAATCCGCCCCGAATGTCATTGCCGGGCATTTTCTGCTTGCGACAGATATTCGGCCGACCGCGTTTACAAGAGTCGCACTCGCCGCAGGGCAGAACAGCGGGCACGATCACGGCGCGGCCGAACCAGGATTCCGCACCGGCGCCGGTGGCAATGACACGACCGGAAATCTCATGACCAAGGGCCAGCGGGCGCGGATGGTTGGTGCGCACGCCGTCATACAAGTAGCCAAGATCGGTGTGACAGACACCGCATCCGGCGACCGCGACGGTCACTTCGCCTTCACCGGGGGTCGCGACGAAAGCCGCGCGAACCATTGGCTGGTTGACCTCCGTCATCATCCATCGATGGGCTTCGATACTGTCCGCCATTCCCGTTCCCCATTTTGCCGCGGCCGTTACGAATGCATGGTTGCGGTTCGCAGCTTTCTATGGCAAATTAGTACTGCAATACCGAATTAGCAAGCCCGATTTTCTCACCGGCCACCAAAGTCTCCGCCAACCCGGGCAAACATGAGGAACGTGCAAATGAACAGGCCAGCCTCTCTATCGATCGCTCTCACCGGATCGGGTGGCGCGGGGGTCATGACCGCCGGACAGACATTGCTCGATGCGGCAACCAGTTCCGGCCTCTATGGTTTGATGACCCGCTCGACCGGCCCGCAAATACGCGGCGGGGAAGCGGCGGCGATGATCCGCCTCTCATCGCATCCCGTTCAGTCGCATGGCGACCGGTTCGATATCCTGCTCGCTTTGGATTTCGACAACGTGGAGCGCTTCGCCGAAGAATTGCCGCTCGACTCCGAAAGCCTGATCGTTGCCGATCCGGCGGCGGGCGAAATGCCGGCGTTCCTGAAGGCATCCGGCGCCGCCATCGGGCTCGTACCGATGGCTCAACTTGCCAAATCCATAGCCGGTTCGCGCATCTCCATGGTCGCGCTTGGCATTTTGGCCCGGATCATCGGCCTGCCTGAGTCAGCCGTGATCGCGGCGGTTGCCGAATCGATCGGTCGAAAGAAACCCGAAGCCTTGGCGGCCAGCGAAAAGGCGGTGATGGCCGGTTCGGCCGCGGCGCCGGAGGTGAACGTCCCCAAACTCGCGCTGCCGCACACGCCGCGGGCCGGCCGCTGGTCGATCACCGGCAACGAAGCGGCCGCCTTCGGGGCATTGAAGGGCGGCGTGAAATTCGTCGCTGGCTACCCGATCACCCCGGCGACCGAGATCCTGGAATGGATGGCGGCTGCCCTACCGCAATGCGGCGGCGTGCTGGTCCAAGCCGAGGATGAACTGGCCTCGATCAATATGATTATCGGCGCGAGTTTCGGCGGCGCACCGTCGTTGACCGCAACGGCAGGCCCCGGCCTGTCTTTGATGACCGAGGCGATCGGCCTTGCCGTGGCGTCGGAAATTCCATTGGTCATCGTCGATGTAATGCGCAGCGGACCTTCGACCGGCATCGCGACCAAGTCGGAGCAAAGCGATCTGAATATCGCGGTCTATGGGCTGCACGGGGACGCGCCGCATGTCGTGACCGCCCCCCTGTCCGTCGCGGACTGCCTGTTGACCGCGCAATGGTCGGTGCATCTGGCTGAAACGCTCCAGACGCCCGTCATCATGTTGTCCGATCAATCGCTCGGTCAGGCTCGTGTTGTCATCGACAGGCCCGGCGATCTGGCCTTCGCGACGCAACGACTGGCGCCAGAAGCCGCTTCGGTCGGCTATGCGCGTTATGCAACGACCGAATCCGGCATCTCGGCCATGTCGGTTCCGGGCTTTCCCGGCGGTCAATATACCGCTGACGGTTTGACCCATAACGCGCGCGGCACGCCGACAAGCCAGGCCAAGGACCATGTCGCGCAACTCGACAAGCGCCAGCGCAAGCTGGACAGCTTCGACTTCGGCGCGCACTGGGCAGAAATCGATGGCGAAGGCGAACTGGCGGTCCTGACCTGGGGCTCATCCACCGAACCGCTGCGCGAGGCGATCGCCGAGGCACGCGCGGGCGGTACCGACGTGAAGCTGATTGCGCTGCGCCTGATCGCGCCGGCCCAACCCGGGCGGCTGACCGCGGCACTTGCCGGTGTCAAGCGGGTTATTGTTTTAGAACAAAGCCATAGCGGGCAATTCTGGCGTTATTTACGGGCCCATTACGATCTGCCGAAGGATGCGATTCCAATCCATTGCCCTGGGCCGCTGCCAATCCGTCCGGGCGAAATCCTAACCTATATTCAACAAGGGGTACCAGCATGAACATGATCCCCGCCACCGCTCCGGCGTTCAAACCCGCCGACTACAAATCCTCGGTCAAACCAGTCTGGTGTCCGGGATGCGGCGACCATTCGGTGCTGTTGTCGTTTCAACGGGCATTGGCCGAACTCGCGCTGCCGCCGGAACAGGTCGCCATCGTCTCGGGCATCGGTTGCTCATCGCGGATACCGGCTTATACCAACTGCTACGGCTTCCATGGGGTTCATGGCCGTTCCCTGGCGCTAGCCTCGGGTCTGAAAGTGGCGCGTCCCGACCTGACTGTGCTTGTCGCCAGCGGCGATGGCGACGGGTTTTCGATCGGCGGCAACCATTTACTGCATGCCTGCCGGCGCAACATCGATCTGACCTACATCGTCATGGATAACCGAATCTACGGCATGACAAAAGGCCAGCCATCGCCAACGACAGAGCCGGATTGGGACACCGCGATCTCGCCGGGCGGCACCGGCCTCAGCCCGTTCCACCCGCTGGTCATTGCGCTGGCGTCGGGTGCCAACTTCATCGCGCGTGGATTTGCGGGCAACATCGGCGGCTGTGCAAAGCTGATCGCCGAGGCGGTGCGCACACCGGGATTTTCGTTCGTTCAGATATTAAGTCCCTGCGTAACCTTTCGTCCGGACCAGCAGCGCGGCTGGAAGGATCTCGTTCATCCGGCCGCCGTGCCGGAAACGGATGACCCGGCCCGCGCTGCCCGCCGCCTGATGACGGACGACGGGTTCAACATCGGCGTTCTTTATCGGGGAAAACGGGAGCCGTATCAGCCCGCGCCCAAGGCTTACCTGGCCCCGTCCCATCTTGAAGCGGAATTCGCGTTATGAACGGCGGGAAACCGGCGGCGTTCGACAGCGTCGCCGCATTCTTCGCGCAAGCGCTGGCCATCGAAGTGGAGGCCGCCGAACGCTACACTCTGCTGGCCGATCAGATGGAGGTGCATAACAACAAGGAGATTGCCGCGATTTTTCTGAAGATGGCCGCGATAGAATCGGAACATCGCAGAGAGATCGTCCGGCGTGCGGGCGACACGCTGCCGACGGGCATCCCAGCCGATGTCAGTTGGACGAACCCCGACGGCCCCGAAGCGATCGCGTTCGAGGACGTACATTATCTGATGACGCCTCGCCAGGCCCTGTTACTGGCCCGGTTCAACGAGGAACGCGCCGCGCGCTATTTTGAATCGATCGCCGCCTCCGCGACCGATCCCCGGATTTCGGCGTTTGCCGCGGAAATGGCCACGGACGAGCGCCTGCATGTCTCATGGGTCGATCAGTGGTTAGAGACATTCGCCGCGGATGAGCTGGATCGGGCCGATGATCCCGATCCGCCCGTCTATTCGGAATAGGCCGCGATCAGGCGGCGGTCTCACAAACCCGGGTCATTGGCAGAAAAGCCTCGGCGGCGGGGATAGAACCAACCGCCTCGAAGTAATCCCAAGGACCCCGACTGGCAGCTGGGCTCTTCACGCGGTAAAGGGTTAGATCGTAAATCACCCTTCCGTCGGCGCGCACGGTGGCAGGACGGCCGAAGTTGTTGACCGGTAACGAGCGCATTGCCCGATTGACCTCTATCGGATCGCTTGTGCCAGCCTTCTGCATCGATTTGAGGAAGTGCAGGCAGGATGTATAAACCGCCGCCCGGGTTTTGGTTGGCATGGCCTTGCGTCCGGCTTCAAAACGCCTGGCGAAGGCGCGGGCTTGATCGTTCTGATCCCAATAAAAACCAGACCCGAAGGTAAGGCCCTGCGACAGAGGCAAACCAAGCGCATGAATGTCCGTGATATAAACCAGAAACCCGGCCAACCGCTGTTTGCGGCCCGCACCTGCCGTAAACTCACCGAATTGCTTGATGAGGTTGACCTGGTCGTTCCCGACCGCCGCCAATCCAATAATGTCGGCGCCAGAACTTCGCGCTGCCACGATTTGGGAAGAAAAATCGGTATTGCCGATTGGAAAGACAGCGTTGCCGATAACCTTCCCGCCGGCAGCCTCGATCAATGCGGTCGCGCTAGCCTGCAGACCATGTCCGAATGAATAATCGACCGTGACAAAGAACCATTTCCGGCCGCCATCTTCGACCGCCGCCCTGGTCGTCGCGCTGACCATCGAATGGGTGTCGTCCACCCAATGGGTGCTGATTGGGGCGCAGGTTTTGCTGGTAAATTCAGTGACCACCGCAGCGGAGATCATCACGGAACGGATTTTCTCACGGGCGATTTCCTGGACCGCGGCCGCGATGGGTGTGACCGGCAGGTCAACGATGACGTCCACCCCGGAGTCATACCATTGCCGGGCGACACTCGCGGCGACATCGGGTTTGTTGTGAGTATCCGCGCTCAGTATTTCTATCCGCTTGCCGTGTATGGTTCCACCAAAGTCGTTTACCGCCATCTGGGCAGACAGAACGGAGCCGGGGCCTCCGGAATCGGAATACGGACCCGTCTGGTCATTCAAGACGCCGATGCTGATCGTGCCGGCGTCCCGAGCCCGGGCGGGTCGTGGCAGTCCGGCGGCGAGCAAACCGCCAGCTATAACGCCGCGCCGCCGAAGTAACTGACTTTTCATGTCGTATCCCTCCGGTTTCTGGTGTTTTCCGTACTCAATTCAGGCTGAGCCGCAGGGCGAGCCGGCGGTGCGGGTGGAACCCCATCCGGTTCAGGAAGTTCAGCAGGTCGAACCGGTCCCAGTTCACTTCGGTACGCAACGATTCGGCGCGCAGCGCCCCAAGGTTGGCTGCAAGCTGCGACAGCAAAGCTGTTGCCACCCCCTCATGGCCGTGTCGCGGATCGACCCCGATGGTGTCCATGACCGCTTCGGGTTCGGTATGTCCGAACTCGCCGAAATCCACCCGAACCATGACGAAGCCGGCCGGATGCCGATCGATCTCGGCCACCAGCGACACCCGCACCGCCGATTCGTTGAAGACTTCGTCCAGTTTGCTGGTGTAATAGGCTGGCCGATCCCGTCCGGTAATGCGGCGGTCGATCGCAATGATCGCCGCCAGATCGTCGCGCTTCATCGAACGTACCCGTGGGCGATCGCCCGGTATCGACTCGGCTGTCTCGTCCCCGGTCTGCCCCTCGTCCGCACCGGCTTCCGGGACCCGCTCTCCGGCTTCCCGCTCCAGCACGATGCGCGGTGCCATGACGAACCCGGTGCGCGAGAAAAATCCGATCAGCCCATGATTGGTCCAGTCAACCTGGGTCGCGAGTTCGCTAATTCCCCGGGCGCGCAAAATATTGGCGAGAGCGTCCAGCAGCACGCGGCCGATTCCGAACAGGCCAGCAAGGGCCGGATCGACACCGATCGCATCGAGCGCGGCTTCCCGCATGGTGGCGCCGAACTCACCTTCCTGGATGCGCGCCAGTATAAACCCGGCAAAGCGGCCATCATGTTCGGCGGCGAGCCCGACGAAGGCTGCCGGATCGTGAACCGCGTGATCCAGGCGGCGTGCGAAGAAGCCGCGACGGCCGCGGCCGGACAGGGCCCGATCGACCCTGACCGCGGCATCGAGGTCGTCGGGATGAAACGGCCGGATATGCACCAAATCCGCCCGGGCGGCCGGGTTTTCGTCAACGATATCATTTTCAGCCATGTCGTGCCCCTTTCCGGCTGACGGCCTCGCGCACTCAGCGCAACGCCGCATATTCCATTGCGAACCTGCCGTCCGTTTCGCTATCGAGGCATGCATCGAGAGTCGGCAGAAGGACCATCTCCTCCTTGTCCACATGCGCCGCGAGCGACCCGGTGAGCATCGCGCCGACGCTATGGAACGCAGCCCAGGTCACCGGGGCGAACCCTGTCGCCTGCCCCTGCCGCGCGAGTCCGGCAAGCCGTTGCGCACACGGGAGTATATCTGCGTGCTCCGCCGTCAGCAGCGCCACCATCTCGTTCTCTCCGGATTCAGCCAGAAGCGGAAACAGATGGGATTCCTCGAATGCGAAGTGCGGCCCGATTTCCAGTTCCACGGCGAACACCAAGTCCCGCAGCAGCGGGACTGCCGCCGCATCGGGCAGCGTGGCGGGACCATAGCGGCCCAGCAACGCCTCCAGCCGCGCGAGCAGTGCCACGGTGGCCATGTGTTCGTCGTGCAACGACCGGGCGATATGGGTCTGCATGTGCTTGCTTGCCTTTCCCGGCGTCACCGGTCCCACAAGGTGTCAATCAGCCGGCGGGTCATGGCCTGCATCGCGCGCCGCCGGTAAACCGACCCCATCACGGTGGTCCGCAGCACGTTGGCCTTCGCCCGCAAGGACTTTGCCAGGGCGGCGGCGGTGTCGCCGTCCCAGGGCCGGCCGATCAGATCGCCGGTGGAAACGGCCAGCGGCGCGGAGTTGGTTCCGGTGATCGCCACATTGAGCGCGCCGATGACGCCGCCATGGCGTTTCAGCGCCACCGCCACGCCGGCCAGCGGAAAGTCGATGGCGTCGCGAACCCGCGCCTTGGCGTAACCGGCGTGCCAGCCGCCGGGCGCTGGCAGGACCACCGCGGCGAGCACTTCGCCGGCTGCGAGATTCAGATGGGCGCTACCGTCCTCGTTGAAGAACGCGGTCATTTCGATATGGCGCACGCCGTCCGGCCCAGCCACTACCGCCAGGGCGTTCAACACCATCAGCACGGGCGCGATGTCACCGTGATAGGTGGCGTAACAGCGGTCGCTCTTGGGCACCACATGGCATTTGTCGCCCCGGTGTTTCAGGCAGTAACCGTTGGCTTCGCGCCACCATTCGCTCTGATTGAAGAAGATGCAGCGGGTGTCCTGGCACAGATTGCCGCCCAGCGTTGCCGCGGCCCGATGGGTAGGACCGGCGACCGCCAACGCCGCCTCAGCCAAGGCGGGGTAATCGGAGAGGATTTCGGGATGGCGGGCGAGGTCCGCCAGCGTCACACCCGCCCCCAGCCAAAGCGACCCCCCGTCCCTGCGAACCGCGGACAATTCGGTAATGGCGGTCAGGTCGATCAGGCCGGACGGCTCACCCAGGCCACGTCGCAGGTTGACCAGCAGATCGGTCCCGCCCGCCACGAAGCGCGTCCCGGCCGTGGCGGCCTTGAGTCGCACCGCTTCTTCCAGGGAAGCGGGACGATGAAACCGGAAATCCGGCAGAAGGTTCATGACCGGGTTCCTTCCCTGGCGTCCAGCAACGCGGCGATACGGTCGGGGGTCAGCGGCAGGGTGTCGGGGCGAATGCCCACAGCCTCATGCACCGCGTCCATCACGGCCGGCAGGAAACCGGCCAGCATGCCCTCGCTGGCTTCCTTGGCGCCGAACGGGCCGTTTGGATCGATGCTCTCGACGATGAACACCTCGATATCCGGGCTCTCCATCATCGTCGGCACGCGGTAGTCCAACAGGTTGGCGTGCATCATGCGGGCTTGGTCGAAGTGGGTCTGCTCCGACATCGCCTGACCCATGCCCATCCATACGCCGCCTTGGATCTGGCCTTCCACCGCGAGCGGGTTGAGCGCGCGCCCGACATCCACCGCCACCCAGACCTTGTGGGCAGTGACCTTGCCGGTGACTTCGTCAACCGAACATTCCACCACCTGGGCGGCATAGCAAAAGCCCATCGTGGCCCCGATAGCGCTGCCCCTGACCTTCTTATCGCCCATGAATTCCGACGGGCTGGTGAAGGTGCCCTTGACAGTGATCGGCCCGCTGTCGATCAGCGCCGCCTTGACCACCTCGGTGAACGGCAGGCCCCGGTCCTGGCCGGCGACGCGGTAAATTTCACCCTCGCATTCCACATCCCCGGGTCTGGCCTCCAGCTTTTTGGCGGCCGCGGCGATCAGGATGCGCTTGAGCTCGGCGGCGGCCTCGATCGCGGCATTCCCAACCATGAAGGTGACACGCGAGGAATAGGAACCGTTGTCCTTCGGCGTCAGCGCACTGTCGGCGGCAATCACGCGGATGCGGTCCCAGTCCACGCCCAATGTCTCGGCCACCATCTGCGCCGCCATGGTGCTGGAGCCCTGGCCGATATCGGCCGCACCGGTCAGCACGGTAATGGCACCGTCGAAATCCAGCCGGAGGTTGACGGTGGCGTGCGGCTCGCCGGTCCAGTGGCTGGGTGTGGTGGTTCCGGACACGAAATGCGAGCAGCCAAGGCCCAAGCCCCTGCCATTCGGCATATTGCCGCGCCGTTCGGCCCAGCCGGAGGCCTGCATGACCTTGTCCAGGCACTCCGGCAGCCCGTAGCTCATGACCCGCTGGGCGTAGGCGGTGACGTGGGGGATCGTTCGCAGCAGGTTGATGCGGCGGACGGCAAAGGGATCGAGGCCGAGTTCGGCGGCCATTTCGTTCATCAGCGCCTCGAACGCCGCGCGCGGATCGACGGTGCCGTGGCCGCGCTGTGCGCCGCACGGCGGGGTATTGGTATAGACCCGCCAGGCGTCATGTTTGATCGCCGGGAGATCGTAGATCCCGTGCAGCAGGGCGCCGGTATAGAGGATGGTGATGATGCCGTAGCTGGCATAGGCGCCGCCGCGCTGGGTGGCGCGCAGATGGCAGGCGGTCAGCTTGCCATCGCTGGTCATGCCTAATTTGACCGTCACGTCGGTCTCGGGACGGCCGCGGTGGGCCAGGAAGGTTTCTTCCCGCGTCTGCAGAAGCCGCACGTTGCCCCTTGCCTTGCGAGCCAACAGGGCGGCGATAATCTCGAAGTGCAGGCACTCGGTGCGGGCGCCGAAGCCGCCGCCCACGAACGGTTTCGTTACGCGGATATGCGACTGCGGCATTTCCAGGCATTTCGCCACATGAAGCAGCACGTAATACGGCACCTGGGTGGTGGTATGCAGCGTCAGGCGGCCGCGTTCGGGGTCGTATTCGGCCAAGGTGGCGTTGGGTTCGATATGGGCGTGGTTGACCTCGGCGAAATGCCAGGTTTTCTCGCGCACCAGATCGGCGGCGGCGAATCCGGCCTCGGTATCGCCGAACTCATTGTGGACTTCCCGCAGGATATTGTTGGGCTTTTCCGCATGGATCGTTTCGGCGCCAGGCGCCATCGCCTTGCTGGCGTCGAAATAGGCCGGCAGTTTTTCATATTCGACGTGGATCAGCCTGATTGCCCGGGCGGCGGTGGCCTCGTCGATCGCGGCGAC
>JAJZEV010000268.1:0-18239 GCA_021805665.1 Pseudomonadota bacterium | reverse complement strand
GTTTCGACGCGGCGACCCTGCATCTGCGCGGCCAGGGTGGAACAGGCAAGACGGGGCTTGTCGTCCACCAACACGGTGCAGGCGCCACATTCGCCGCCGTCGCAGCCTTGCTTGGTGCCTGTCAATCCCAGATGCTCGCGCAGGTAGTCCAGCAGCAGCATGCCGTCCGGCACCAGATCCTCGCGCGGGCGACCATTCACGGTCAGGGTTAAAATCGATTTCATGGGCTGCCTCGCTTGGAATTAACGTCTAGCCACGCCAGCGTTTATATAGAAATAAAACGGTACTTCTATACGTTTTTACCGATGCCGCGACGGGGCGCCTTGAGCCGGATCAAGCGCCCCGCCAATCGCCGTCATGGTGAGATATCGTCCAACAACCGGTCTTTCGTCGCCAGGCCGAACTGGGCGATGACAGCAGCCAGAACCAGAAAGCCGGAGATGAGCAGCATCGCCCCCAGCACACCCAGGCTCGGGATCAGCGGGGCGATGAAAATCAACCCGACCCCGCCGCCCAAATGACCGATTCCATCGACCAGCGCGAAGCCGGTGGTGCGTGCCCGGGTCGGGTAATTCTCGGCTGACCAGGCATAGGCGATCGGCACCCATACGTTGAAGCCGAAAAAGACAACCATGGAGCCAACGACCCCGACCCAAAAGACTGCGCCGCCGAGCGCGACCATGACGCCGCCGATCAGGGTGATGGCGGCGGCGAGGGGCACCCAGGTCTTGCGCTCCATTCGCTCGCCGTAGGCATACGCCACGATCGCGCACAGCACGAAGCCGAACGTTCCCATCGCGGTGATCAGCCCGGCTTCCGGCGGCGGGTAGCCCAGGGCCGAGAGCAGGGTCGTGAAGCCTGCCGCGAACGCATAGACGGTGACGTAGGCGCTGAACCACATGGCGACCAGCAGCAGTGTGCGCCGACGATAGACCTTGTTGCGGAAAATCGCCGCGAAAGGCATTCGTTGGCCGGCCTCCGGCGGCGGCGCCACGGGTTCGGCGACCGGCGGCAGCGGAGAAATCGCATGGGCGCGCGACTCCATTTCCGAGATCACTTCGGCGGCTTCCTTGTACCGCCCGCGAGAGATCAGCCAGCGCGGCGATTCCGGCAACTGGAAGCGCAACAGCACACCGACCAGGGCCAATGCACCGCCGACCAGGTACATCAGCCGCCAGCCATACTCGAAGCCCTCGCCAGCCATCGCGAAGGGCAGGCCGATCGGCAGGGCCATTGGCGGCGTGGTGAGGATGAGACCGAGCCAGATGCCGAGGACACCACCCAGGGCGGAGAAGATGAAGATCATCGAGGTGTAGCGCGCCCGGCCGTCGCGCGGCGCCATTTCGCCGATATAGGTATTGACGATCGCCAGATCGGCGCCGATGCCGATGCCGGTGATCGCCCGGGCCACAACGAACCACGTGTAGTTATCGACCACCGCGGTCAGCGCGGAGCCGATGCCGGTCACCACCATCGTGATCAGCAGCAAGTCGCGCCGTCCGGCCCGATCCGCGAGCGGACTGAAGAACAAGGTCCCGACTACATAGCCCGCGAGGTTGAGCAGTACGGGCAGCCCGATATATTGCGCGGATGTGTGCGGCGTGCATCCCGGGACCAGTTGCATGCAGGTCTGAATGAACGACACGTTGATATCGAAGATATCGTAGAACGTGAACAGGAACCCGATCCCGATAATGCCGGAGAACAGGCTCGGTAACGCCCAGACCGGTATCCGGTCGATGCGGGCCAACAGGATTCCCGGCGCCTCGGTGTCCATCGCAACTGTGGCGGACTGCACATTCATGGCACTTTCCCCTTTATTGTCTTGTTACTTCACCGGCTGTATCCCGACGGCCGCGCGGCCGATGCCGGATGCGGGCAGGACGGGCGGATTTTGGCGCAGCACGAAGCGCTGGATCTTGCCAGTCGCGGTTTTCGGCAGATCGGGCACCAGATAGACCCAGCGAGGGTATTTGTATGGCGCAAGCCGAGCCTTGCAGTGGCTTACCAGATCGGCCTCGATGCCGATCGGGATGGTGCGGCCGGACTCGCGGGGCACGATCCACGCTTCCGGCTTGATCAGCCCGTCCGCGTCCTCCCGCCCGACCACCGCGGCTTCCAGCACATCGGGGTGCTCGATAAGCGCCGATTCTATCTCGATCGGCGAACACCAGATGCCGCCTACTTTCAGCATGTCGCCGTCGCGGCCGCTGTAGGCGAATGTGCCATCTGCGTTCTGACGGTAGATATCGCCGGTGTCGAACCAGCCATCGACCACGGTAGGCTTTGGATTGTGCCAGTAATACTTGGCGATCGACTCGCCGCGCAGAAACAGCCGGCCGGCCGAACCTGGCGGCAGTTCGGCGCCGTCGTCGTCAACCACCTTCAGGTCGTAGCCCGGGACGGGCCGGCCGCTGCTGCCGGGCGTCACATCGCCGGGGCGGTTCGAGATATACATGTGGCCCGCCTCGGTGGAACCGATGGCGTCGAGGATTTCTATCCCGGTAAGGCGGCGCCAGGTTTCGAGAATATGCGCCGGTAACGCTTCACCGGCCGAAACGCAGTAGCGTATCGATGACAGGTCGGGGCGGCGCCCCGGGATTTCGGCGTTCTGACGGGCAAACAAGGTCGGGACGCCGAAGAACAGGGTGGGGCGGAAGCGTTCGATGGCGGCGAAAGTGCCTTCCGGGGTCGGCCGGCCGGGTATCAGCACGGTAGTGCCGCCGGTCCATAACGGGAAGCTCATGGCATTACCCAGGCCGTAGGAGAAGAACAGCTTGGCGGCCGAGTAGAACACGTCATCGGCGGTGGCGCCGAGGGTTTCCACTGAGTAGTGCTGGCTGGTCAGAGCCAGATCCCGGTGGGCATGCACGGCACCCTTCGGCCGTCCGGTCGAACCGGAGGAATACAGCCAGTAGCAATCGTCATCCGATCGCGCCGGCACTGTTTCGAGTACAGGGGCCGCTTCGCCCATCAGCGTGCGCAGGCTCCGCCCCTCGCCCTCGGTGCGCAGCACGACCGACGGGTGGTGGTTCGCCAGGCCGATGGCCGGTTCCACCTCGGCTGCCAGTTCCGGCGAATAGATCACGCCGGAACACAACGAATCGTCGATCATGTAGGCGTAGTCAGCGGCACGGAGCAGAGTATTGATCGGCACCGGGACGATGCCGGCCTTGATCGCGCCCCAAAACACATAGAAGAACGCAGGTCCGTCGAGTATCACCATCAGCAGACGGCCACCGCGCGGTATGCCGAGACCCAGCAGCGCGTTGCCGCAACGGGCTACGCGGTCGGCCAGTTCGGCATAAGTGACATCCTCGGCGACCGTGCGGATCGCGATTTTTTCGGCTCGCCCTTCGGCTGAATGGCGGTCTATGAAGACCCCGGCCGCGTTGAATCGGGGCGCGAAATTCAGGCGGCTGCCGGCCGGACCCGGTTCGATGATGACTGTGTTATCCTGCATCGTTTCCTCCTGTCCGGGCGGCATGACGCCGGGCCGGCATTGGTATGGGCATCGAAGCAAAACAGTGCTTTAATGCCAGATTAAGACAGCGAATCCGCCGCATTTCCCGGTGACGGCCGCCGTGGCGGACGGGGGACTGACCGCCGCGGCACCGCCGGGGGGTCGAATGGAGCAGGACATGACAAAGACCCGTCGGCCGAACCGCGCCGAAGTTGAGCCGATCCGCGTGGCCACCGTGATGGATGTTCCGGGTGTCATCGCACTGGACGAGGAAGTGACGGGCCTGTTGAAGCCGGCGTACTGGCGCGACATGTTCGAGCGGTATGGCGCGCGGCCCGGGGGATCGCGGGTGTTCCTGGTGGCCGAGTCCGATGGCCGGATCGACGGGTTTATCATTGGCGAGGTGCGCGCCTGGGAGTTCGGTTCGTCCCCCAGCGGCTGGGTCTTCGCGGTGCAGGTGCGGTCCCGGCTGCGGGTGCAGGGCCTTGGGTCGCGGCTTTTCGAGGCGGTTTGCGAGAGTTTCCGTGCAGCCGGCGTCGATCGCATCCGCACCATGGTGGCGCCGGACAATACCGAGATCCACAGTTTCTTTCGTAGCCAGGGTATGATGGCCGGCCCCTTCATAGAATTGGAAATGCGCCTTGACTGATTGTCCCGGATACATCCCCGATGGCGCGGCGGTGCCGGCATGAGGTTGCAGAAGGCGACGGAAATCGCGCTGTACGCAGTGCTGGAACTGGCGATCGACCCGGAACGCCAGTTGACCGCGGTCGAGATCGCGGAGCGCTACGGGATTTCCACCCATCATCTGGCCAAGGTGCTGCGCGATCTGGGCCGCGGCGGGCTGGTCGATTCGGTGCGCGGCGTTGGCGGCGGCTATCGCTTCGCCGGCGACGCCAAGCGGCTGACCTTGATGGACGTGATCAGCCTGTTCGAGGATGTGAGCGCCGATACAGACGAACTGCCGCCACAGGAGGCGGGCCAGGAGATCGCGCGGGGGCTGCGCTTCGTGCTGACCGAACTGGATACGCAATCGGTGGCGACGCTGCGGTCTATCACCATCTCGACCATGCTGAAGCTGATCGTTCGCCGCCCCTGGGCCACCATAGCGCTTGAGCCGAGGCGCCCAACGGTGCGGCGCGGGCGCTGACGCGGCGGCGCGGGCACACCGGGGCGCGCGCATTGCCGTCACCGGCTGCGCCCGGGGCATGTTTTGTCAGGATTGGCGGGCATGGGTGCTCCTGCCCCGGATCGGGATCACCGGTATCGCCAAGGCGCGGGTAAACGCAGCCCGTGTAATCAGCATGACTTTCAAGCCCCATCCCGCCAGCGCCGCCAAGGCGCCGCCAGCCCCGGCCAAGGCCAGGATGACGGCCGGGGGAGCCGCGAGCACGGCGGCAGCGAGTGCGAGGGCGATCAGCACCAGGCCCGCCAGTTGCGCGGCGCGGACAAACCGGGCCGGGGGCGTACCAAACACCGCGACGCTGCGCGCGGCGGCCGGGGTCCGGCCCAGGCCGGCGCGGTAGGCCAGCCACGCGACTTCACGCAGCAGGCCGGCGAACAGCGCGAATACCAGCCAGTTCGAGGTTTGTGCCCCAACGAGCAGATAGAAGCCGCTGCCTTCGGCGAGCCCAGTGGAGAGAATGAGAGGGACAATCTCCTGTTGGCGCCATGCCGGAATACCGCGCGCCGCACGCAGCATCAGCGCCTGACAATATAGAAATCCGCACGCCAGCACCGCCGCGACGGCGGTGACCGCCGTACTGCCGGCCACGGCACCGATCAGGCCCGCGGGGACCAGAATCCCGGCAACGATCGCCTCCCGCGTCATCCAGGAGGTGTGCGGATGGAAGAATACGTTCAGCGCGCGCCAGGGCTTGCCGATTTCCAGCCACACCAGCGACAGGCCGGCGATGACACATGCCAGACCGATTGCCAACGCCAGACGGAACGGCGCGCCCGCTGCGGCCGCCAGTGCCGCCGTGACGAACAGCCCCGACCCGGTGCCGCCGCCGATGAAATTCCCCGCCGCACGAAGATCCCAGTTGCGCTGGTGACGGGATGTCATGGACGGGGTCATAGCGTTCCCTTGTCCCAGATGTAGTGAAAGCCGGGTTCGGTTCCCTCGCTTTCATGCATGCGGAAGGACTGGTTTTCGGCCAGCAGGCGGTTCACCGGGCTGGCGGGGTCTTCGATGTCGCCGAAGCTGAGCGCGCCGGAGATGCAACTGTTGACGCAAAGCGGCGTCGCATCGGGGTCCAGACCCGGCACCAGGCCGCGCGCCAGGCCGGCATCGATGCGCCCGACACAGAAACTGCATTTGGTGGCGACGCCGGCCGTTTCCCGTCCGGTCCGCGCCGCTTCCGCCGTGGTCGGTGTGTCGCCAAAGGCGTAGCCGGTCTGGTCGATCAGGCTGCGCGCGTCATATGGGCAGGCCATGATGCAGTAGCTGCAGCCGATGCACAGATCGTAATCGATGGTCACGATCCCGTCCGTCCGCTGGCGCGTTGCCGTGGTTGGGCAAACCTCCATGCACGGCGGATTGGCGCAATGCTGGCACCCCACGGGTACGAACACGCGGTTCACCGCTGGATAGGTGCCGGTTTCCAGATCGAGTACGCGGCGCCATTGCACGCCAGGAGGGGTGCCGTTGCCTTCCTTGCAGGCGGCGGTGCAGGTCTGACAGCCGACGCAACGCCGAAGGTCGGCCACCATTACATAACGGGTCATGCCGCACCTGCCCGAACCGGCCGGTCGATCTTACGCACCGCGACGCGGACGACATCGGCGCCCGACCCGGTGGCGTCGGTCAGCGCCAGCGACAACGGCACAACCGTATTCAGCGACGGGAACGCAAGGTCCTTGGCGAACGGCGTCTTCCAGTGGTCGAACTGGCCGGGGATGACGATTGTGTCCGGCCTGCACCCCTGCACGACGGCCGCATGGCCGGCGGTCGCACCGATCGGGGAGCGCACCTCCACCCAGTCGCCATTGGCGATGCCGAGTTTCGCGGCGGTCGCGGCGTTGATGACGACCGCGCCATGCCCGCGCAGGTTCTCGCTGACCTCATTCATCAAGGGAATGCCAGCGTTGTTGCCCGTGGTGTAGGGCATGACCTTGGTCGTGATGCCCCACAGCGGATAATCGGCGGGATCCCCGCCCGTATCGCGGATCGACTGGACCCAGCGCTCCGGCACGTCATGCCATTGCGGCAGCGCCACGTATTCATCCAGCTGGCTGTCCCACCAATGGATGTTCTGTTCATGCAGGCGCCGGCCAAGTTCCTCGCCGACCCGCAGCAATCGTTCCTGGTACGGCAGCTCGAAGCGCAAACCAAGCCGTTTCATGGTGGGGTAGAGGTACCAGTCCTCGCGCTTGAAGGGCACGACGTAGTGGCCGTGCTGCTTGAACCAATCGAGGTCCTTGACCTCCCCGGTACCGCCCAGCGCGACGGTGGACGCCTGACAAACGGCGTTCCAGATCGTATCGACATCGTGGACCTGGTCGGTGGCGAGGCTGAAATCGTAGCCGTCGCCATTCAGCGGCGTGCCGGCCGCACCTTTGTTCAGCGCGGCGTTGTAACGTTCCAGCAGGCCGGCACGGCGGGCGAGTTCGGTTGAAATCCAGGTGAAGTCCCGCGCCTCGCCCCGCGGCTCGACCGCCGGGGCACGCAGCGCCACGCCGATATGGTCCCAGTGCTGTTCGACGAATTTGGTGCCGCCGACCCGAATCAACTGGGTGCTTTCCAAATCGGTCGCATCCGGCAGCAGGATGTCGGCCATATGGTTCGTTTCGTCGAACGTATAGGCGAACGCGACAATGAACGGCATACGGGCCATTGCCCGCGACAGCTTCGCGGTGTCCCAGAACGAAATTCCCGGATTGGTACGAAAAGCGAACCATATCTCCGGCAAGGGGGGCTTCGGCCACTCTTTCGGCGCGTCCTGCGAGAACATCCAGGCGAGATGGGTCGGACCCAGCGCCTGCGCCCAGGGCGAATTGCCTACGATCGGCACCAATGTCCGATGCGCATTGCGCCCGCTTGGTTTCGACAGCCAGCTATTGCTGCCCGTCGCATTGAAGTTCGACACCATGAAACCATCCTCGCCCGGCTTGACGCTGAGCAGGCGGTTCTCGTGCGGCCGGTTGAGCCTGACGGTCGTGCCCAGCGTGCCGCCCGGAACTTCAAGCGCACCCACCAGTGTCGCGAGCATCGTGCGCGCCCAGCAGCACTCATAGGCGCCCCAGCCGTTGTTGACCGTCTTGCCGAGGGTGATCGCCACGGGGCGGAACGGCAGCATCTCGCCGTCGATTTCAATCGTCTCGCCAATGCAGGCGTTTTCCAGGAATTCGCTGGCGATATGGCGAATGGTTTCCGCCGGAATGTCGCATATCTCCGCCGCCCATTCGGGAGTGTAGAGGCGCACGTTATCGGCCATCGCGGTAAAGGCGGTACGGGCCGGGGCGCTGCGTTGCGGCCGGATTTCGTCGTCGGGACCGCGTGTCATCGCATCGGCAACGATGAAGCGCCCTTCCAGCGCGGGCTGCACGCCCGGCGTATCGAACGGCACCGGGGCGCCCGAGGCCTCGTCCCACATCAGCGGTTTACCGCTGGCGGGATCGCGCATGTAGTAGCCATCGTCGGCGACCAGATACGGCGCCGCCGAGCGGTCGCGCAGGAACGGCAGATCGAGCGCGCTCCGCTCATGTTCGAACAAGATCGTATGCACCAGCGCGAGCAGGAAGGCGGGATCGGTTTTCGGCCGGATCGGCACCCATTCCGCCGAACACGCACCGGTCGGTGACAGATGGGGTTCGATCTGCACCCGTTTCACCCCGCGAATGCGCGCGTCCGCATGGCGCCGGACGGCGCAGACACCACCCGAAACCTCGGCGTTATTGCCGCAGGAGATGATGTACCGCGTATGCACGGTGTCGGCGCAGACGGTGAAGCCCCTGTGCCAGAACTCGCCATACAGATGTTCGGAATGGACGCATTTGACGCCCTGGCCGGAGCCGAAGCTGTAGTCGATCTGTCCCCAGGCAGAGAGGAAGGCAGGAAAAGTGCCCATATAGCTTTGCGGCGTGCCGCCATGGCCGAACGTGGCGGCTACCCGTGGCAGGCCCGCCTCATCCAGCAGCCCGCGCGCACGGATATCGTTAAGCCGGCCCGCGATGGTATCGAGCGCCTCGTCCCAGGAGATGGGCACGAACCCCGGGTCCTGGTCACGCCCCTTGTTCGGATTGGTCCGCTTCATCGGCGTCAGCACACGGTGCGGATTGTAGGTTTTCTGTACCAGGCCGAATGCCTTGACGCAGATCTTGCCCAGGCCGGGGTGGATCGCCGCGGCCGCGTGACAGGGATCGATGCGCGTTGCGACGCCGTTCACCACCCGAACCGTCATCAAGTCCGGCCCGGCGACACAGTTGTAGCAAAAGCTCGGAATCTCACGAACCGAGCCGGCGTCAGTTACGGACATTGCTGTTTCCCAACGCAGCGCCACGCAGATCGCGCACGCGGATTGCCTTGCCCAAGGACCGCGGCAGCGCCCCTGCCCCCAGCACCACGACGGCGGCACTGATACCGACCAGCGACTTGACGCGGTGCGCGATCTCGCTGGCCAGCGCCGGGTAGCCAACAGGATCCAGCCTTGGATCGGCTTCCACCTCCACGGTCATCCGGTCCATCCCGCCGGTGTTTTCCAGCACCAGTTGGTAGTGCGGACTGGCGCCCGGGACATCGACCAGCGCCGCTTCCACCTGCGTCGGATAGACGTTGACGCCGCGAATGATGATCATGTCGTCGCTGCGTCCGGTGATCCGCATGATCCGCACATGGGTCCTTCCACAGGCGCATCGCGTGCGTTCCAGCCGCGAGATATCGCGCGAACGATAGCGGATCATCGGCAACGCTTCCTTGGTCAGCGTGGTGATGACCAGCTCCCCGGCCGAACCCGCCGGCAGCACGGCGCCGGTGTCCGGATCGACTGTTTCGAAGATAAAATGGTCTTCCCACCCGTGCAGACCGTTGGCGGCCTCGCATTCCACCGCCACGCCGGGCCCCAGCACCTCCGAAAGGCCGTAAACATCCCGCGCGACGATTCCGAGCCTTGCCTCAATCTCGGCACGCATCCCGTCGGACCATGGTTCGGCACCGAACAACCCAAGCCGCAGCGGGCCAGAGCGGAGATCGACGCCTTCCCGTTCCGCCACCTCGGCGATATTCAGCGCATAGGAGGGCGTCGCACACAGCACATTGGCGGCAAAATCGCGCAGCAGAACAATCTGGCGCTCAGTACCGCCGCCCGAAGCCGGGACCACGGTGGCACCCAACCGTTCGGCGCCCGCATGAAAACCGAGTCCGCCGGTGAACAGTCCGTAACCGTAAGCATTATGGATGACATCGTCGGGCCGGGCGCCGGCGGTGGTGAGGCAGCGAGCAACGAGTTCGGCCCAAATGCCGAGGTCGCCGCTTGTATAGCCAACCACGGTCGGTAAACCGGTGGTACCGGAAGAGGCGTGCAAGCGCAGCACGTCGGTGCGCGGCACCGCGAACAGACCGAACGGGTATGCGTCCCGCAGGTCGGTCTTCAGGCTGAACGGGAATTTGGCGAGATCGTCGAGACCGCGAAGATCGTCCGGCCGCACACCGAGAGCGTCGCATTTTGCCCGATACGGTGCGACGCGGTCATAGGTGCGCGAGAGTATCGCGCGCAATCGCCGAAACTGAAGCGCGGACAATGCATCCCGCGACATTGTTTCGATTTCCGGTTGAAAGCGATACGCCGAAGCCGGCGGATCGATAAGCGTGCGGGCGTGGCTCATCCGGCCGCTCCCTTGGCCAATTTTGCTGAAAGCCGCTGTTTCGCCTTGGCCATATCGACTATGAAGCGGGTGTGCCGGCCACGGGCGATTTCCTCGATGGGATCGCGCGCACTGACGTCGAGAACGACACGCCTGCCCTCGACGCTGGCCACCGTGACGGTGACGTGGACCTGCATGCCGATCGGCGTGGCGGCGGAATGGTCGAACTCGACCCGCATACCCACGGAGTCCTCACCCGGATCGCAGTGTTCCAGCAGGAGGTTGCGGCAGGTGAGTTCGATGTCGCGCAAGACTTCGGGGGTGGCGTAGATCAGCAAGTCCTCGCCCATGAAATCGATCGTGCGGGGGCGATCGACGATCAGCGATTCGGTACGCGAGATGCCCGGGATAAGGGTCGGCTTCATGCGCGGTCCTCCTGCCGGGGTAGGACTTGATCCGTCGTCCCTGGCTTTTATCGATTGATTGCGGAACTTATTTACCGAAAGACGTACCTCTTTACCTATTTTGCAGGGCAGCGGCACCGCTCAGCATCCCAATGGAAAAACCCGGGTGCATTGATCTGGATCAATGCACCCCTCCAATTCCCACGAAGCGCGGGAATAACAGGTGTACCCGGGGAATGGAGCGACTGGCGCCCGGCGGCCGGCCGCCCGATCTGCGCCGTTTGACCCGTCAAAGAGGCCCCATGGCTTAGCCCGGCGCGTTCAGCGCCGTCACGATCATTCCGATACCTTGTGCATGCCAGCGTTGGATCGCCTTGTGATCCGCGCCAAGTGCCTTACCCAGACGCCGCCAGGGGAACAGGTGGCGGTCGGTGACGGGGTGAACCAGACTCCGGGCGCCAACCACGCGGCGCAGGACATAGCGGTCGAGGGGGATCAGGGGGATCCACCCCATCGCCTCGTCCATCCGGGTGATCTTTTCGGCGGACGGGACTGGCGGGCGGATGCGCGCTTCGCCCCAGCCATACGCCTCCAGCGCCGTGCGGACGATTTCCAAAGAGGACGTGCGCAGCTGGGTGGTCCATCCGGTACCGGGTAATGCCAGCAGTGTCGCGCCGGCCTCCTCCAGCCGATAGACGATGTAATCGGCGTCGATTGCGTAGCCATCCGGCGACGCGGGGCGCGGAAGGACAGCAGTCGTCGGGGCGGGTGAACGCGTCATGTGGGCGATCCTTCCGGGATGTGCTTTCAGGCGGCTTGCGCGGTTGCGGAGCCGGGGTTCAACGGCGGAGGCCGGGCGCCCGGAACGGCACATTCTCCAGTTCCGTCTCGCGATTGATCGCCCCCCAGGTATCCGGATGCCCGGCGGGCAGCGGTGCCCGATCCGATTCATCGAGCTCCGCAACCGCGTTTACCGGCGCCCGTTCGGCGCCGATGGCGCGTGCGCGTTCGATCACGGTCCATCGGGCCAGACCCAGGGTCAGGCCGATCACGTCCCAACTGGCGCCTTCGGTGCGGAGGCGTCGGATTTGAGTATCCTGGCCCGGGGTCCAGACTGCTTTCCTAGGCATTTGGGCGTCTCCTTTGGAACATTATGGGAACAAGACGTTAGTTAGATAATATGACTGCGTCCGTCAATATAAATAACATTCCTTGAGGGATTTTTTTCCCCGACGCTAAACGGGGCACGCCTGTCCCGGGACCGCCACCGCAAGGCGCGGTCTGCAGAAGGCCAAAGACCTCCGCGGCGCAGCCCGTTTATTTCGCCGCGCCCCCTAAACCCGAAGCTCTGGCTTATGGTCCTTTAGCGACGTTAGAATTTCCTGGAATCGACGGGAATTGTCATTTATACTAACTATCATGAGCACCCCTCAAGACATTGGCGCCCGCATCCAGGCCGTCCGGCGCGAACGCGGCCTGACCCAGGACGATTTCGCCAACCGGGTCGGCGTGTCGCGCAGCGCCGTCGCACAGTGGGAAACCGGGCGTGCCGGACAGGTCACGGGCAACCTGTCGCGCCTCGCTGCCGTCCTGGATGTCAGTGTCGAATATCTGATGTACGGCGACGACAAACGCGCCGCCGGAGAGGTGCGGCAGGGCGACGAACTGGCGCTTCTGCGTCTCTACCGGGAATGCGATCCCGAGGATCGGCAGATGCTGCTGCGCACCGCACGCCGCCTGTCGCGCCGGTAGCTCCGGATTATTCCCGGCCGATCTGGCCACGAGGCGCGGCCGCCCGCCGCAGCCGGTCCTGAATTGCCGCCCCCAGACCCTTATCGGGAACCGGCATAGCGGCGATCCCAATGGCGCCCAACCGCGCGCCCTCGGCATCCAGCCACCGCAGCCCTTGAAACAACCGTGCGGCGGCTTCGGCAGTGCTGCCGCTATAGCTGAGTTGGAACACGCAACGCCCGCCCGCGGGCGGTGGCCCGAACGCCAGCAGCGCCTCGTTCTCGGCCACGGACACCGCGTCCAATCTGACCGGCAGGCTGGGGGCATAGTGTGACGCCAGCAGCCCCGGCGATCGCAGCGCCCCGCTGCCGGCCGCACCGTCGATCGGGGCGCCAAGCTGAACCGGCCCCAGGCAGGCTTCCAGCGCTTCCAGGGTGACGCCGCCCGGCCGCAGCAGAACCGGTTGCGAACCGCTCAGGTCCAGCACCGTCGATTCGACGCCGACCGCACACGGCCCGCTGTCCAGCACGGCGTCGATCCGGCCATCCAGCCCGTCGAGCACATGCGCCGCCGACGTCGGGCTGACATGCCCCGACCGGTTGGCGGAGGGTGCGGCGATCGCCCGACCGGCCCGGTGCAGCAGCAAGTTTGCAACCGGATGGTCGGGCACCCGCACGCCCAGCGTGTCCAGCCCCGCCCCGGTCAGCAGCGCGACCGCGCAGCCGGGCCGGCGCGGCAAAATAACGGTCAGCGGACCCGGCCAGAACGCGCGCGCGACAGCCCGCGCCCGCGCATCGGCAACAACGTCCAGAAATGCCGCCTCGGCCGACGGGTAATGGCAAATCAGCGGATTGAACCGCGGCCGTCCCTTCGCCAGGAAGATCGCCGCGACCGCATCGGCGTCGGTCGCATCGGCACCCAGCCCGTACACCGTTTCGGTTCCGAACGCGACCAGCTTGCCGTCGCGCAGCATCGCCGCCGCCCGCGTCACCCCTTCCGGGTCTGCCTGAAGTAACTCTGTCATGATGCCGCGCATAGCGAGTTTGCCCCGATGTGGCAAAGCACGCCTGTCCGCATGCTTCCAGTTGCAGGCAAACCGCCTTACTGTGACGAATCGATCGACCGGAGACGTCCCCCAATGCTCGAAATCGCCTTTGCCAAACCGGCCCTGCCGAAGTCCGGTGCGCTTGCCCTGTTGATCCACGAGGGCGAGAAACCCTCTGGCCTGTGGGCGCAACTCGACGAAGCCACCAGCGGCGCTATTACCCGAGCATTCGCGGTCGCCGAGTTTAGCGGCGCAAAGGGCAAGGTTTGCGTGATTCTGGCTCCGGGCGCCAACCTTACCCGCGTGTTGGCGGTCGGCCTGGGCAAACCGGCGGAAACCACGCAAAAAATCCTGGAGGAAGCTGGCGGGACCATCGTCGCCAACCTGTCGCGGGAACCCGCCGTCGCCGTCGCCAACAGCGCGCTGACTGCCCGCCAAGCCGCCGAAATTGCGCTGGGTGCGGTTCTGCGCAGCTATCGCTTCGATCGCTATCGCACCAAGGAAAAGCCCGAAGACAAACCGAAACTGGCCAAGCTGACAGTGCTGACCGCCGAAGTCCCCAAGGCCAAGGCGGCGTGGGAGCCGCTGGATGCCACCGCCAAGGGCATTTTCATCAGCCGCGATCTGGTCAGCGAGCCGCCCAATGTGCTCGATCCCCCGGAAATGGCCGAACGCTGCCGTAAGCTGGCCGAACTGGGTCTGAAGGTCGAAATCCTCGGCCCGAAGGAGATGGGCAAGCTGGGCTTCGGCGCGCTGCTGGGCGTGTCCCAGGGCAGCGTCAAGGAACCGCGCATGGTGGTGCTGCACTGGAACGGCGTCAGCGGCACCGCCCGCAAGCTGAAGGACAAACCCGTCGTGTTCGTCGGCAAGGGCGTGACGTTCGACACCGGCGGCATCAGCATCAAGCCGGCCGGCGGCATGGAAGACATGAAGTGGGACATGGCGGGTGCCGGCACCGTCATCGGCCTGATGGCCGCGCTGGCCGGCCGCAAGGCCAAGGTGGACGCCATCGGCTTGGTCGGCCTGGTGGAGAACATGCCATCCGGCAACGCCCAGCGACCGGGCGATGTGGTGACCAGTTACTCCGGCCAGACGATCGAGGTTATCAACACCGATGCCGAGGGGCGTTTGGTGCTGGCCGATGTGCTGTGGTACGCGCAGCAGAAATACGATCCGAAGTTCATGATCGACCTGGCCACGCTGACCGGCGCGATCATCGTCGGCCTGGGTCACGAATATGCCGGCCTGTTCAGCAACGACGACGCCCTGTGCCAGCAACTGACCGCCGCCGGTCAGGCCACCGGGGAACGGGTTTGGCGCATGCCGCTGGACGAGGCTTACGACAAGCAGATCCGGTCCGACATCGCCGACATGAAGAATGTCGCCGGCCGGCCGGGCGGATCGATCACCGCCGCGCAGTTCATCCAGCGCTTCGTCAACGGCAAGCCCTGGGCGCATCTGGATATCGCCGGCATGGCCTGGAGCACCAAGGACGCGCCCGTCACACCGAAAGGCGCCACCGCGTTCGGCGTGCGGCTGCTGGATCGTCTTGTCGCCGACAACTACGAAAGCTGATGAGCGAGATCGGGTTCTACCATCTGACCCGATCGCCGTTGTCCCGGGCGTTGCCGCAACTGTTGGTGCGGACGCTTGGGGCGGGGCAGCGCGCGTTGGTTCTGGGGCCGTCGCCAGCCGCACTGGATGCGCTCAGCACCGAACTGTGGGCGCAGCCGGCCTGGCTGCCGCACGGCACCGCCGCCGATGGCGACCCTGATCTACAGCCAATCTGGCTGAGCACGGAGCCGGAACCGCTGAACGGCGCGCGCTTTCTGTTCATGGTCGAAGGCGCCGAAACCGACAGGCTGACGGCGTTCGAGCGTGTCTTCGACCTGTTCGACGGCAACGATCCCGCCTCAGTCGCCGCCGCTCGGCTTCGATGGAAAAGCGCGAAGGCCGGGGGGCACACGCTGACCTACTGGCAGCAATCCGAAGCCGGCTGGCGCAAGCAGGGCTGATCGCGTCCGTCACGCCATCTGTTTATTTTGAGACAACTCCTGCACAGGCGAATTCCTGGTTCAGCGTCTCGCCCCACAGCTTCACGCCGCCAGTGATGCCCGCTTCGTTGGAAACGAGGTGGACATTTCCGGGCAGGGAAAGGTCCACCTGCTTGGCGTCGCCGCCGCCAATATACAACGCGTCGAACCCCACCAGCGTCGTGATGCACGCCAGCACGCGCCGCAGGCGCCTGTTCCAGCGCGCCCGGCCGACCTCTTTGAACGCAGCGACGCCGATGAACTGGTCGTAGGTTTTCCCTTTGTGGATGGGATGCTGGCTCAACTCCAGATGCGGCGCCGGACGACCATTGAGGAACAGGGCAAACCCCATCCCGGTCCCCAGCGTGATCACACATTCCAGGCCCTTACCGGTGATGACGCCAAGTCCTTGCACCTCGGCGTCGTTCAGCATCCGCACGGGCTTGCCGAGTTTGTCGGTCAAGGCGGCGGCCAAAGGGAAATTCCGCCACTCCGACGTGCCAAGATTGGGCGCGGTCAGCACCTGGCCACCGCGCACGACGCCGGGAAAGCCGACTGAAATGCGATCGAAACGGCCCAGCGGCGTCGCCAGATTGACCAGCGCCTCCACCACCGCCCGAGGGGCCGCGTTGGCCGGCGTATCCGTCCGGTTCGGGCCGGCGATCATGTCGCCGGACTGGTCCAGCAGCCCGACCTTCAGTTTGGTGCCGCCGATATCGATCGCCAGGGTCAGCGGGCCAGCGTGACGTGACGGGGCGGTGTTGATGTCCATGGGCCGTTCTTCCTGCTGCTGCTGCTGGCCAGATGGGGTTGCGCGGGTGAAAGCGAAAGGTCAACCTGACCGAAGCACCCGCCAGATTCCATCAACCGAACCGACATCCCGACTACCGTCGCGTCCGCGCGCGAGAATCACCCCGCGCAGGAACACCAGGCCGCGGGTGCGCCGTGCCACTTCGCCGCGCAGCTCGATAAACTCGCCGGGCCTGATCGCATCCAGAAAATGAGTGTTGAGCTGGATGGTCGTGCAGGGCGCGCGTTCGGCCGCTTCCCATGCCAGCAGGCTCAGGCCGTGATCGGCGAACGTCATCAGCACACCGCCGTGGACAACCCCATTGACGTTGATGTGCTCGCCGGTGGTCGGCATTCCATAGGACCATAGACCATCTGTCTTCCTGGCCCACGGAACGCCCATGCCACCGGGCAACGGGGCGGCTTTCAAGGGACGCCATCCTTCGGCGGCGTGATTGTAGCCGCTCACAGTGCTGCCAGCCGATCCGGCAGGTCCAGCAGGCTGGTCAACCTGATGTGTGCCCGATCCATCTCCGGCAGGTCCGCGTGCATCCATCCCCAAGGTCCCCGTCTGACAAACACAGCCTTCATACCCGCCGCCAGGCTGGGCAGCACGTCGTTGTCCAGCCGATCGCCGACATAGGCAATGGAGTCGGCCGGCACCCCCGCCGCATCGACCACCTTGGCGAAAAACGCCGGGTCCGGTTTGGCGACGCCCCAGCCCGCGGAGCTGGCGATCAGATCGGCCGGTACGTTCAGCCGAACCAGCGCCGCCTCGGCCTCGACCGGTTGATTGCCGGCGACCAGCACTTTGTACCCGGCGGCGCGCAGTGCGGTCAGGCATGGGATCGCATCCGGATACAAATCCCCGGCGGTGAAATCGTAACACCAGCCCTGTGCGGCGCGCATTTCGCGGGCGGTCCCGGGGTCCATGTCCGGGCGGAAAATCTCGAACACCCGGCGCAGCGACTGGCCGCGTTCCATGGTGACGCCGATCGCGGTGAACAGTGTCATCGCGGGAACGCCGAGGAAGTCAGCCCATTCGAGCCAATGGCGAGTTTCGTCGATCAGGGTTTCCCCGACATCGAAGCAGACAGCACGAACGGTCATGGAAAGTGGATCGATCCTTCAACTGAGGCAGCGATCATGTTGCCCGCGGCCCTGCAAGGCAATGCCGGATCAAGCACTGGTTCTTGAAGCAACGGACATCCTCGTGGCGGAGTTTGGTTCCCGTAGGACTGGCATTTCGCCGTCGCTGAAAGGCAACAGATGAACAACATTATCTATATCGTCGGTCTTGTCGTCGTGGTCGTCGCGGTGCTGAGTTTCTTTGGTCTGCGTTAGCCACGCCGAAATGCCGTGACGGCGGTGTCCAGCCGCCGTCACGGGCGTCTCCCGGCGAATGATCAGCCGTGATTGCTGTAGTGATAACCCGGCATGGAGGTCAGTGACTCCTTGGTGACCCCGGGCATCACGATCCGGTTGTCACTGCTGGCCTTGGTGTTCCCGAATTGTAATTTGTCGAACGGCACTTCAACCATCTTGCTGCCAATCCCGAGGAATCCGCCGACCGAAACGACCGCATGCACCGCCTTGTCCTTGCTGATAATCAGGTCGTCGATACTGCCGACCTTCTGGTCGTGGTCGTTATAAACCGACGATCCAACAATCTTGCTGGTGCGCATGGCGCCGTTATCGGTCATGACACTGTTACGGTCGGACGGAGAATTATACCCGTCGCCCGATGGACTGCCTGACGTGTCAAGCGTTGCGGGCGCGTTCAGGGCCGCCGACGAATGATTGGCCCCAAGGGGCGCAGACGCGGGCGCCGATGTCTGCGCCATGACAGGCAAGGCGATCGTTGCGGCCAGCAGCGAAGCCGCCGTTAACTTGATCATATCAAAATCTCCCGTGGTACGGTTCGCCCGGACTGACTGCCGGACGTTGAAAGGAACGGCCTGCCGAACAGC
>JAJZEV010000263.1:7934-11069 GCA_021805665.1 Pseudomonadota bacterium | reverse complement strand
AAGCAAGAGGCGTCGTCGCCAGCGGTGAGCGGGGGTTTAGGCCACCATCCCAAACAGGTCAACAACCTTTTCCATCTTTTTTCCCTAATCCGTCATATTCATACCCTAGATATCAAAAAACCGGCCAGGAAGGCCGGGTTTTTTAGTACCCCAATCATCCGACGCCCTCTCAGACGCCGTGCCACCCCCGGAACCACGCCACGAACCGGGGTATCCCCTCGGTCAGCCCAGTGGCCGGCACGAAACCGGTCAGCTCGTGAATGGCGTCCACCGATGCGAACGTCTCTGCCACGTCCGTCGCCGGCAGCGCCACCTCCCGCACGACCGCTCGGCGTCCAAGGGCCTCCTCCAGCAGGGTAACCAGCGTACGAACAGCCTCCCCCCGGTGATTGCCGATGTTAAGCACCCGCAACGGCGGCGTTGCGCCCTGCGGCGGCCGGTCCAACGCACCGACCACGCCCGCTACGATATCGTCGATATAAGTGAAGTCCCGCCGCGGTCGCCCGCCATCGTATAAGGTGATCGGCTCACCGGCCGCGATCGCCTTCGCAAAACTGTAGTACGCCATGTCCGGCCGGCCCCACGGCCCATAGACGGTGAAAAACCGCAATGCGGTCTGCGGTAAGCCAAACAGATGCCCGTATGCGTAGCTTATCAGCTCATCGGCCCGCTTGGTGGCCGCATACAGCGACATCGGCGTATCGGTTCGATCCGTCTCGCGAAACGGCATCTCGGTATTCGCACCGTACACCGACGACGTGCTGGCATAGACAAGGTGACGCAGCGCCGGCAATCGCCGAGCGGCCTCCAGCACAGCAAGATGTCCCATCACGTTGGACTGGATATATGCATACGGATCGACCAGCGAATGACGCACCCCGGCCTGGGCCGCCAGATGCACGATTCCCTCGATTTCGGCGTGCGCGGCCACCAGATCGCCGACCGCTTGCCTGTCGGAAATATCCGTGCGCTGGAACACAAAACCGGGCCTGTCCCGCAGGCGGTCCAAACGTGCCTGTTTCAGACGCACATCGTAGTAGTCGTTCAGATTGTCGGCGCCGACCACCGAATCGCCGCGCGCCAGCAATGCCTCGGCCACATGGTAGCCGATGAAACCGGCGCAGCCGGTAACGAGGACCTTCACTGATATGGCCGGGCGATCAGACGGTCCTCAAGGAGTTCAAGAACCGCATGACCCAGTGCGATGTGACACTCCTGAATCCGAGCGGTTTCGGTATCGGGCACCAGCAAGGCCAGGTCGCACTGGCTCAATGCCGGTTCCCCGCTGCCACCCAGCAAGCCGACGGTGACGATCCCCATTTCGCGGGCCGCTTCCATCGCCTTGATCACATTGGCGGACCGTCCGGAGGTGGTGATCCCGAACAGTACATCCCCGCGCCGTCCCAGTCCGCGCAACGGGCGTTCGAACACCCGGTCATAGCCGTAATCGTTGCCGCAGGCGGTCAGCATCGCCGGGTCCAGCGTCAGTGCCAGCGCCGCGATCGACTGGCGTTCGGAGTTGGGCCGCAACCGGATCAGCATTTCCGTCGCCAGATGCTGGCTGTCGGCCGCCGATCCGCCGTTGCCGCAAAACATCAGCTTACCGCCGCCGCGCAGGCTGGCCTCGCAGATATCGACCACCTTGATGACGGCATCGGCCAGTTCGGTGGCAATGCGCCGCTTCAAATCGGCCGATTTGGTCATCATCGCCGCGAAGCGAGCGGTTTCTGTCGTCATGCGAACCCCGTTGGATAGCAAACCAACGGGGTTCTACATCAACCGGCGGTTATTGTGCCACCCATCCGCCATCGATCGACAGCGGCACACCGGTCATCGTCGCCGCGGCGTCGGAACACAGGAACACAGCAAGCCCACCGATCTGCTCCGGCGTGGTGAATTTGTGCATCGGCTGCTTCTCGGCGACCATCGCGTGCGACTGGAATTCGATGGTGGTGCCGTCCTTGGCGGCGCGATCCTGCAACTGCTTTTCCACCAGCGGGGTCAGCACCCAGCCGGGGCAGATCGCGTTGACGGTCACGCCGGAGTTGGCCAGTTCGATCGCCGCCACCTTGGTCATGCCCATCACGCCATGCTTGGCCGCCACGTAGGCGACTTTCTGCGCGCTGGCGACCAGTCCGTGCGCCGAGGCGATATTGATGATCCGGCCCCAGCCCCTGGCCTTCATACCCGGAATCGCCGCCTTCATGCCATGGAACACCCCGGACATATTGATGGCAATGATCTGGTCCCACCGTTCGGTGGGGAAATCCTCCACATTGGCGGTGAACTGGATACCGGCGTTGTTGACCAGGATATCGACGGAACCCAGGGCCTTCGCCGTATCGGCGACCATGTCGCCGATCTGGTCCGGCTTGCCGATATCCGCGCCGCTGTAAGCAACCCGCACATCGTGCGATGCCTCCATCTCCGACCGCAGCGCCTCGATCTGGGCGGCATCGCCGAATCCGTTCAGCATGATGTCCGCCCCCTCGGCCGCGAGGCAACGGGCGATTCCCAACCCGATGCCGCTGGTCGAACCGGTGACCAGGGCGACTTTCCCTCTGAGACTCATGGCTCCATCCTTACAATGTCGTTAATTGGGCTTGTTATGCCGCAGCGCATCATGCCTCGGCATTGTCGCGTGTCATAGGACCCCCTAATGGATACGGCACCGAAGGGATCCCATGGACGTATTTAGATATTCACCGCCACTCCCGCCGCTGCAGCCGGTTCGCAAACCGTGGAAGCCGCCGGGTTGCGACCATATCGGGCTGGTATTGCAGGGCGGCGGCGCGCTTGGGGCCTATCAGGCCGGGATTTATCAGGCGCTGCACGAAGCCGGCTTGCAGCCTGACACCGTCGCCGGCGTGTCCATCGGCGGCATCAACGCCGCCATCATCGCCGGCAACCGTCCGGAACGCCGGGTCGAACGGCTGCGCGCGTTCTGGGAGGGTATCACCGCCCGCCCCGTCTCGTTGTTTTCCTGGGATGGCGATGCATTTCGCAAGGCAACCAACGCATGGTCGGCGTTCCTGACCACCGCGCTGGGTCAGCCGGGCTTCTTCTCGCCGAACAAGACAAGCCCGTGGCTCAGCCCGCGCGGGTCCAAGGCCGCCACGGCGTTTTACGACACCA
>JAJZEV010000263.1:0-7419 GCA_021805665.1 Pseudomonadota bacterium | reverse complement strand
GCGACGATCCTGGAGATGATCTATCAGCAGGCCGCCTATGAAACACAGGCGAAGGACTATGAATTCAGCGCCAGCTCGATGCGGGAACACTGGAACAGCGGCTATCAGGATACCATCCGCACCTTGCGCCACAGCGACTGGCTGCGCGTGTCCGAAGGCCAGAACGGCCTGAGCGTCCACGATATTCATCGGATCGATGACTGACCGGGCGTTCGCCTGAAGGTCGCCGGGTTACCAGCACGCGCGTCTGGCTCCCGGGGGATTGGTCGATAGCCGTTGGATCGACCGGCTGCCATGGCCAGCCCACCGCCGCCACCAGTCTAAAAAACCTCCTGGCCCGCATGCAGGCCAGGAGGTTCGGTATTATCGCCCCCGGGCGGAGACTTTAAGCCGCCTTCGCCATCCCGCGCAGTACGTACTGCAGGATGCCGCCGTGCTGGTAGTAGGCCACCTCATCCACCGTATCGATACGGCAGATCACCGGCACGGTGTCGGTCGTGCCGTTGGACCGGTGGATCACCAGGTTCAGTTCCATCCGCGGGGTGATCGTGTCCAGGCCGGTAATGTCGATGATCTCATCGCCGGTGATGTTCAGCGACTTGCGGTCCATCCCGTCCTTGAACACCAGCGGCAGCACGCCCATGCCCACGAGGTTGGAGCGGTGGATACGCTCGAAGCTTTCCACGATCACAGCCTTCACGCCCAGCAGCATCGTGCCCTTCGCGGCCCAGTCGCGCGATGAGCCGGTGCCGTATTCCTTGCCGCCGAAGATAACCAAGGGAACGCCCTCGGCCTTGTACTTCATCGCCGCGTCGTAGATCGGCATTTCCTTGCCATCCGGCAGATGCTTGGTCATGCCGCCTTCGACATTCTTCAGCATCTCGTTACGGATGCGGATGTTGGCGAAGGTGCCGCGCATCATGATCTCGTGGTTGCCGCGGCGGGCGCCGTAGCTGTTGAAATCTTTCTGCTGCACCTGACGCTGACCAAGATACTCGCCGGCCGGAGACGCCTTGCGGATGTTGCCCGCCGGGCTGATGTGGTCGGTAGTGATGCTGTCGCCCAGTTCCGCCAGCACGCGTGCGCCGGAGATGTCGCCAACCGGCTTCGGCTCCATGGTGATGCCGTCGAAGTAGGGCGGGTTCTTCACATAGGTTGACCCGTCGGACCAGCGATAGGTGGCGCTGTCGCCCTCCACCTGGATTTCCTGCCACTGCTTCGGACCCTTGAACACCTCGCCGTAGCGCTTCAGGAACTGGTCGCGCGACAGCGAAGACGCGATCGTGTCGGCGATTTCCTTGTTCGTCGGCCACACGTCCTTCAGGTAAACCGGCTTGCCGTCGTTGCCGGTGCCCAGCGGTTCGGTGGTGATATCCACCGTCACCTTGCCCAGCAGCGCGTAGGCGACCACCAGCGGCGGCGAGGCCAGGTAGTTGGCGCGCACGTTGGCATGCACGCGGCCTTCGAAGTTGCGGTTGCCAGAGATGACGGCGGTGCCGACCAGCTTGTTGTCCTCGATCGCATCGACGATCGCATCGTCCAGCGGGCCGGAGTTGCCGATGCAGGTCGTGCAGCCATAGCCGACGGTCTGGAAGCCGATCGCGTCCAGATCGGCGGACAGGCCGGACTTGTCCAGATACTCGGTCACCACCTGCGACCCCGGCGCCAGCGAGGTCTTCACCCAGGGCTTCGGCAGCAGGCCCTTGGCGCGCGCCTTGCGGGCCACCAGACCGGCGGCAACAAGCACCGACGGGTTGGAGGTGTTGGTGCAGGACGTGATCGCCGCGATGACCACGTCGCCGTGGGTCAACTCGTAGTTCTTGCCCTCTACCTTGACAGACAGGCCGACATCGGCGGCGGGCACGCCCAGACCCTTGGTCAGGTCGGACTTGAAGCTGGAGGCGATATCCTTCAGCAGCACCCGGTCCTGCGGGCGCTTCGGGCCGGCCATGCTGGGTTCGACGGTGGACAGGTCCAGTTCCAGCGTGTCGGTGAAGATCGGGTCGGGCTTACCGGCCTCGTGGAACATGCCCTGCGCTTTCAGATAGGCTTCCACCAGTGCGATGCGGTGGGTGTCGCGGCCAGACAGACGCAGATAGTCCAGGGCGATTTTGTCCACCGGGAAGAAGCCGCAGGTGGCGCCGTATTCCGGGGCCATGTTGCCGATCGTCGCCCGATCCGGCAGGCCGAGATGATCCAGGCCGGGGCCGAAGAATTCGACGAACTTGCCGACCACGCCCTTCTTGCGCAGCATCTGGGTGACGGTCAGCACCACGTCGGTGGCGGTCACACCCTCCACCGTCTTGCCGGTCAGGCGGAAGCCGATCACATCGGGGATCAGCATGGCGATCGGCTGACCCAGCATCGCGGCCTCGGCCTCGATCCCGCCGACGCCCCAGCCCAGGATGCCGATGCCGTTCACCATCGTGGTGTGGCTGTCGGTGCCGTACAACGTGTCCGGATAGGCAAAGGTGGTGCCGCCATTGCTGGACGTCCACACGCACTGGCCAAGATATTCCAGGTTCACCTGATGGCAGATGCCGGTGCCGGGCGGCACGACGCGGAAGTTGTTGAACGCCTCCTGGCCCCAGCGCAGGAACCGGTAGCGCTCTCCGTTACGCTCGAACTCGACATCGACGTTCTTGGTCTCGCTGTCGGCGGTGGCGGAGAAGTCGACCATCACGGAGTGGTCGATAACCAGATCGACCGGAATCAACGGATTGACCTTTTGCGGGTCGCCGCCCAGCCGGGCGATGCCATCGCGCATCGCGGCCAGATCGACCACGCCCGGCACGCCGGTGAAGTCCTGCATCAGGATGCGGGCGGGCTTGAACGGCACTTCCTTGCTGGAAGACGCCTTTTCCAGCCAGCCGACGATCGATTTGGCATCATCGACCGTGTAGCTGCGGCCGTCCTCGAAACGCAGGGTGTTTTCCAGCAGAACCTTCAGGCTGACCGGCAGGCGGGAGATATCGCCGAGGCTCTTCGCCGCTTCAGGGAGCGAGAAATAGTCGTAACCCTTGCCTTCGACTGTGAGGGTACGGCGTGTTTTAAGGGTATCCTGCCCGACCGCTGTCATGCGCTGCTATCGCCTCGGTTCGCGAGACGCCTTCCGTTGAGGCGGCGTGAGGGGATGACACGCCGCGTATGAAATATTCACGACGCCCGGCTTTAACCACACCGGCCGGTAGCCGTCCATTGGCCTTGTGCGCTGCGGGATGTTTCGGGGGTGGAGCCTTGGCGCCGGATGCAATATGCACGCGATCCGGGCAGCGCGCCCGTCGCGGCGGAAGTGTCCGCCGGGGAAGCCGGAAAGGTTCGTGGTGCTGACGGCGGATGAGGTAGCGGTATTTCGCGGCGAAAGGCTGGTCTTTCGGGATGTGTCGCTGACCGTGCCGGCCGGAGGTGCGCTGATTCTGGCCGGCGCCAACGGTTCCGGCAAATCCACGCTGCTGCGTATGCTGGCCGGTCTGGTGCGACCGGCGGCCGGACTGGTGCTGTGGGATGGCGCCGATGCCTTCGCCGATCTTGCCCAGCATGGCGAACGGGTCGCCTATCTGGGGCACCAGGACGCGGTGAAGCCGGGTTTGACGGTGACCGAAAACCTGCAATTCGCCGCCGCCGTTTCCCGCCGAACAATTCCGGCGGCGCTGGAGGCTGTTGGGCTGGAGGCATTGGCCGATCTGCCGTCGCGGATGCTGTCCGCCGGCCAGAAGCGCCGCCTCGCCATCGCGCGTCTGGTGCTCTCCACCGCCACTCTATGGCTGTTGGATGAACCGACACTGGGTCTGGATACCGCCTCCATCGACCGGTTCGGTGCGTTGCTGGGCCGGCATCGGCAAGGCGGCGGCATCGTCGTGGCGGCAACCCATGTGCCGCTGCCGCTGCCCGGAGCGACCGAACTGCGGTTGAGCTGATGCGCATCTTCTGGGCGCTCCTGGCCCGCGACCTGAGGCTTTCATTGCGTCACGGCGCCGACACGCTGGCGGCACTGCTGTTCTTCATGGTGACGGCTTCGCTGTTTCCGCTGGCGATCGGGCCGGCACCGGACACGCTGGGGCGGATCGCGCCCGGTATCGTATGGGTCTGTGCCCTGCTGGCGGCGCTGCTGCCGCTGGACCGGCTGTTCGGCGCCGACCTGGACGACGGATCGCTGGACCAGTTGTTGCTGTCGGGCCTGCCGGCGTTCGCCATCGCGGCGGCAAAATCGCTGTCGCACTGGGCGGTGACCGGCGTGCCGCTGCTGCTGGCGGCCGGCCCGGTCGCGATCATGCTGCGCATGCCACAGGACGCCATTCCCGTCCTGCTGCTGGGGCTGCTTCCAGGCAGCCTGCTGTTGTCGCTGTTCGGCACCATGGCCGCGTCGATCGTGCTGGGCGCCCGGCGTGGCGGCGTGCTGCTGCCGCTGCTGGTGCTGCCGCTGGTCACCCCGGTGCTGATCTTCGGCGCCGCCGCTGCCGACGCCGCCGCGGGCGGATTCTCCGCCCGGCCGCACCTGCTGCTGCTGGCGGCGATGCTGGCGGCGGCGGTGCCATTGTGCCCGCTGGCGGCCGGGGCGGGATTACGCGCGGCGGTCGAGTAGGGCGATCGCCGAACCGGCCATCGGTGCCCGGTTCAGACCCGGCCGCCGCGGTTTCGCGTCTTTATCGGTCTTTCCGTTGATAAGGGCCGGGTCGATCGGGGCTACCGGGTCCCCGCAAACACGGGAACCGGCGCGCAAGGCGATGAATCCCCCGGGGACGCGGATCGGCCGTGTCTGTTTCTTTACGACGTGATCCCGGATGGGAATGCAGGGAGCTTACCGAACCAGGAGGTCGCCGCCGCGCTTTGCCGATTGCCCCGGATCTGACCGTCGGATTTCTTTACACATTACTACCGGCGGTTGCCGTTCCGCCAGTACGGACCATTGATCCGATTGCACGATCCCGAACGGTATGAATTTTGCTCAGGTCACTCGGCTGCTGGAGGAGACTTAGGTGATCGGTCGTCTGAGACAATATTCTACATCGTTCAAAGGCCGGCTGACGGGTGCGAGCGTCATTGCCATGGCCTGTATGGTGGCGTTGCCCGCGGCAGCCAACGCCACCGTCTTGTTATCCAGTCTGGCGCCTGGCACGCATTATCGTTTGGCGTTTGAGACCCAAACGACGACTGACGCGACGTCCACCGCGGTTTCGATCTACAATGCCATTGTGCAGACTGAGGCGTCCAACGCCGGACTTGGCACGAACTGGAGCGCGATCGTCAGCACCGATACGGTGAACGCAATCAACAATATCGCTTGCACCCCGTCGTGCGCCAACGACCCGATTTTCCTGGTTACAGGCTCAGAGGTCGCGACATCGACAACCAATTTGTTCAGCGTTTCGATTTTAACGCCGATCGATGTGACAGCAAACGGCGCCGCGGCCGGTAACGGCTATGTCTGGACCGGCACCAACAGCAGCGGAACCGAGGCGTCATTCACCTCCGGCACGACAACAAGCTACTATGGCGTCGGCGACTCGGCCGCTGAACTTGGCGGGTCGGTTTTCGGGTCGCCGTACGGGATCGATTCGGGTTACCAGTACTCAACGACCGCGGGGATGCCGGGATCGCTGTTCGCCATCAGCGGGGACCTCGTGGTGCCCGCGTCTGCGCCCGAACCGGTCAGCATCTCCCTTCTCGCCATAGGCGCACTCGCCACGGGCGCCGCGCGCAAACGTCGGCGCGCGCAGTCGCCCCCCGTCTAATCAAGCGCATCGCGGCGCGTTCCGGAACATCGGGCGCGCGCCGTAAAGATGTTTGCCGCACCCGATACGGGTCAGATACACAAGCGGTATGATAAACCCATGAACATCACCGATCCCATTCGCCGGGTCGCGCGCCTGCATCCATCCGCCATCGCGGTCGTCGGTGTGGATAACATCGGGATACCGTATCGCGACCTAGACCGAGCGATCGATGCGGTCGTCGAGCGCGTCGGTGGCATGGGCGTTGTGGCGGGCCAAACGGCAGGTCTCGGCGTCACCGGCCCTGACGAATATCCGGCGCTTGTCCTGGCTTTGGCCCTCGCGCGGGCGGGTGCGATCACGGCTGAAATGTCCTATCCGGCCGAGCGGATGGACTTTTGTTTCCTGCCGGTTGGCGCGCCGCTGAAATCTGGCACGCGGTGCGTCACGTTCGACTCGTCCTGGACCCGGATTTCCCCCGCCTCGCCCGCCCCGGACGTATGCACCAGCCCGGGCGGATCGACGGTTTGCCGCATATTCTCGTCGTCGGGCACCACGGGTATGCCAAAATTTGCCGCCATCAGCCATGAAACGATGGTCAGCAGGGTATTGGGCAACACGCTGTCGATGGGGCCGCCCGAACCTGTCTATATCTGTGCGGTCAGCCTGGGGATCACCTGGGGTTTCGCCACCGCATTGCGCATCCTGTGGGCTGGTTCCACGCTGGTGTTGTCCAATCCGGCGCAGGCCCTTGCCGCTATCCGGCGTCATCGGGTCAATGCCATGGTGATCGCACCGATTTCGCTTCAGGCGATCCTCGCTACGGTTCCGCCCGGCCAGGGCAGACCGGGGTCTCTGAAGGCCATCGAAGTCGGCGGCAGCGTTCTGCCTCCCCGGCTCCATGACCTTGCCCGGCAGAAACTTTGCGACAACATCGTGTCCTATTTCGGATCGATGGAGACTGGTGGCGTCGCATCCGCGCCGGTGGCGGCGTTACCACGCGATGGCAAGGCAGTCGGCTACGTCCATGCCGGTGTCGAGGTGCAGGCGGTCGATGCCGACGACAACAAGCTGCCCGCCTCGGCCGAGGGGACGCTGCGGATCCGCGGCACCAATACCATCGCGGGCTACCTCGGCGACACCGAGGCAACCGTGTCGCCGTTCCGGGACGGATGGTTCTATTCGGGCGATGTCGGTTCCGTCTCGCGGGACGGCATCATGTCGATCACCGGCCGCGTCAGCGAGTTCATCAACAGCGGCGGCGTCAAAATCAGCCCGCATGTGATCGAGGACGTTCTGCTGACGCTGCCCGAGGTCACGGATGCGGCGGCATTCGGGGTTCCAGATGACATGGGCGTCGATCAGATCTGGGCCGCGATCGTGGCGACAACGCCGATCGACGCGGGACGGCTGAATGCGCTGTGCCAGCAGCGCCTGGCGGCCTCCGCGCCGAAATTCATTCTTCAGATCAAGGGACTTCCCCGCAACCCAAACGGCAAGGTGCGGCGGGAGGAACTGGTTCGGTTCGCGGTTTCGCAGACGCGAAGAACGGTTTAGTTCCCCTGCGCGGACGGTTCGACCTGTTGCCGATGGTCTGGGCTGCGACGAGGGGCCCTGATCGCTGGAAATGTCGGCCCCCGGTGTCAGACCGCCAGCGCGGTCGCGATCCGCGTTCGGTTCGATATCTGATAGTCGATAACCTGCCGCG
>JAJZEV010000156.1 GCA_021805665.1 Pseudomonadota bacterium | reverse complement strand
CAGAACATCGTTGGCCGGAAACGCGGATTGAATGGCGTTGCCGCCCCGGGCGATGACCTGGTTGGCCAGCGCCGCCGCCGACTGGAACGTCTGCACATTGCTGACGCCACCGGCGACGCAGACCACGGCCGCGAGCGCCAGTGCCGGCCAGCGCACCGGGGTGAACCACGACAGTGCCGCGAGTGCCACCAGCAGCGGCAGAAAATGCGGAGCGTACAGAAACGTCGGGTTCCCATAGACGCTGTGCAGTACCATCTGCCCCAGCAGCATCAGGCCCAGACCGGCCACGACGGGGCGGCGAAGATCGCGCTAAGCCCGGCGTCTGCCCAATTCAGGCGGCTGCGCGAGGCGGCGGGGAGTCTTGTGACGAAACCGAGCATGCCGGGCAATGCGGAGTCCTTTGGTCCGGCAAGGAGATGAATCAAACACCGGAAGGAAGCCAATGGGCTTGGGCCGCCGATGCGCCCCCGGGGCCGCATCGGCGGCAAAACGGCGGGGCGCGACGGCCGCGACGCGTGCCTCGATCGCAATCTGGACAGTCAGGCGCGTGCCGCGTAACGCTGCGGCCAGCAATCATCAGAGGCAGACCATGCTGTTCGATTTCCAGGACACCAA
The DNA here is from genome assembly GCA_021805665.1 of Pseudomonadota bacterium. Classification (GTDB taxonomy): domain Bacteria; phylum Pseudomonadota; class Alphaproteobacteria; order Acetobacterales; family Acetobacteraceae; genus Rhodopila. The sequence continues at coordinate 39,633 of JAJZEV010000156.1, read as the reverse complement.
GAACGAGAATATCTACAAGCTGCTAACATCGACGATCGGTCCGCGCCCGATCGCGTGGGTGACCACGCAGGATACCGACGGTACGGTGAACGCGGCGCCGTTCTCGTTCTTCAACGCGATGTCTGGCAACCCGCCGGTGCTGGCGTTCGGGATCGGCGGCCGTGGGCCGGGCGATGTGAAGGACACGGGCGGCAATATCCGCCGCACCGGGCAGTTCGTGATCAACCTGGTCAGCTATGAACTGCGGGAGCCGATGAACGTGACCGCCATCGACTTCCCCAAGGGCGTCGATGAGCTGAAAGAAGCCGGCCTGACCACCGCGCCCTCCCTGCATGTGAAGCCGCCACGCATCGCCGAGGCGCCGGTGTCGTTCGAGTGCGAGCGTCTGGTGATCGTCGATGTCGGTATCGACCGGGCGGTGGTGCTGGGCAAGGTGCTGGCGGTTTACGTTCGGGACGACTGCGTGCTGGACAAGGAACGCTGCTACATCGACACGCCCAAGCTGGACCTGATCGGGCGCCTGCATGGCGGGGGGTGGTATTCACGAGTGACCGACCGGTTCGATCTGCCGCGCATTCCGGTCGATGAGTGGCCCGCGCGCAAGGCGAAAGCCGCCGAGTAGAACGATTGACCGCCGCGCCGCCGGTTGGATTGGCGGCGCGGTGCATTATTTCTTAGTAATTCATTAACGTTTATTTACTGCTGTCCTTGGCCTTTTGCGCGGCTCTCCGCCTGGAATGATACCGATTTGCCACGCGGCCGCCACAATATGGCATCTTCCCTCAAAAAAATGCCCACGCACCGGCTAGGTTAAGACACAATTCATTTCCATAGTGCTGGTCAGAGGCGGCTATACTGCTTCAGCGGTTGAACGGGAATGGTGACGGTGATGTGCACGACGACAATCAGCACGCTGACATTGGCGACCATGCTGCGCGATCCATTGATCCAGATGGTGATGCGCAGCGATAATGTATCGCAAGAAGATCATTCCGAATTGCTGTACCGGGTTCAGGATTCGCTGATCGCACGGGCATCCTTGCCGCAACCGGTATTTGAGCCTCGCTTCAGGGCGTGATCCGCGGAGCACGGCCCTGCCCCGACGGATGCGGGGCAAGGTCCGTGGCTCTGGGTCAGGCAGCCCCTCGGATGGCCTCCCACACACGCAGCGGGGTCGCCGGCATGTCGATGTGCTTGATGCCATAGACCGACAGCGCATCCACCACGGCGTTCATCACTGACGGCAGCGCACCGGCACAGCCGGCCTCGCCGCAGCCTTTCGACCCCAGCAGGTTGGTTTTAGCCGGCACGGGGTGGGAGGCGAAGTGGAACATCGGCGCATCGTTCGCCCGCGGCAGCGCGTAATCCATGTACGAACCGGTCATCGGCTGGCCGCTTTCGTCATAGACCACATGCTCCAGGAAGCATTGCCCAATGCCCTGAACGATGCCGCCATGGGCCTGGCCCTCGACCAGCATCGGGTTCACGATGACGCCGAAATCGTTGACCATGTGATAGCGAACGACCTCGGACACGCCGGTTTCCGGATCGATTTCGACCTCGGCGATGTGGCACCCGTTCGGATAGGCGAACGGCGGCCCCTCCGCGACGTGGGACACCGACAAGGTTTGCGGAACGTCGTCAGGCAGCGTCACCGAACCGGTGCGGATCAGGTCCGCCAGTTCCATGATGCCGATACTCCGATCGGTGCCGGCGATGCGGAACTGGCCGCCCGTCCGAGCGATTTCGAATTCGATATCGGCTTCGGCGGCTTCGAGTACGTAGGCGGCGATTTTCCGGCCGGCCTCTCGCACTTTCTCGGCGCCCTCGACGATCGCGGTGCCGCTGGCCATCAGCGATTTGGACCCGCCGGTGCCGCCGCCGGCCAGCAGTTCATCCGAATCGCCTTGCAGCAGGTTGATCTTTTCGAACGGGATACCGAGGCGGGAGGCGAGCACCTGGGCGAACGGCGAGGCGTGGCCCTGACCGTAATCCAATGTACCGGTGATGATGGTCACCGTGCCGTCGGCCTCGAACCGGATGCCGCCCATTTCCTTGGAGGGCGGGCCGGTGACCTCCAGATACTGGCCGATGCCGCGGCCGCGCAGTTTGCCGCGTTCGGCGCTGTCCTTCTTGCGCGCCGGGAAGCCGTCCCAGTCGGCCGCGGCCAGCGCCTTTTCCAGGATGGTGGGGAAATCGCCGCTGTCATAGGTGGTGCCGGCGGGTGTCTTCCAGGGCATCGCGTCGGGCTGGATGTGATTGCGTCGGCGAATGTCGGCGGGGTCGATCCCCATCTCCCTGGCGGCGGTGTCCAGCAGGCGTTCGATGTAATAGTTGCCCTCCGGACGGCCGGCGCCGCGATACGGGCCAACCGGGCTGGTGTTGGTGAACATCGCTTTGGTCCGCACTTCCTGCAGCGGGGTCGCATAGACGCCGATGGTGTTGCGGACGATGTTGCCGGTGGGTTGCAGCACGGTGCCGTTGGACAGATAGGCACCGATATTGCCATAGCCCGTCACCCGCAGCGCCAGGATTTTGCCCAATGCGTCCAGGGCTATTTCCTGCTCCATATCGTGATCGCGGCCGTGGCTGTCGGACAGGAAGCTTTCGCCGCGTTCGTCGGTCCATTTCACCGGCCGCCCGAGCAGCTTGGCGGCGAAGAGGATGGCGGGGTATTCGGGGTAGCAGGAGGATTTCATTCCGAATGATCCGCCGACGTTGCCGGTCAGCACGCGGATGTTTTCCACGGGCGCGTTCAACGGCCCCATCAGCAACTGGCGCATGTTGAACACGCCCTGGCAGCCAAGGCGCAGCGTCCAGCGGCCGGTTCCGGCGTCGAACTCCCCGATCGCGGAACGCGGTTCCATCGGGCAGACGACCACACGGCTGTTGCGGATTTTCAGCTTCGTCACATGGGCGGCGCCGGCAAACGCAGCGGTCACGGCGGCGGCGTCGCCGTGGTGGAAGTCCAGGATGACGTTCGCCGGGGTGGCGTCATGCACCAGCGGGGCGCCGGCGGCGGCGGCTTCGGCGGCATCGGTGACGGCTGGCAGCGTATCGATTTCGACGAATACGGCTTCGGCGGCATCTTTGGCCTGCTTGGCTGTTTCCGCGACCACCAAGGCGACCGGATCGCCAACGAAACGGACCTTATCGGTGGTCATTACTGGCTGCACGGGTTTGGGCATGTTCGATCCGTCGCGCATTTTGAACGACATGCCGGACGGCATGCTGCCCATACCCGCGTCGATCAGGTCCTGCCCGGTCAGGACGGCCAGCACGCCGGGCAACGCCTTGGCCGCGCCGGTGTCGATAGAGCGGATGAACCCGTGCGCGGCAGTCGAGCGCACCATGACGCCATATGCCTGTCCGGGGCGGTTCAGATCGTCGGAGTAGCGGCCTTCGCCGCGCAGCAGGACGGGATCTTCCTTGCGTGGGACCGGTTGACCGACGGCATATCGTTCCTCGGCGAACTGGGTCAGATCCACTTGTGCAATCATACGCGCGTTCCTCAAGAACCATTGTGCTTCGCAACATGGCGCCGGTTTCGCCGGGCGGCAACCCGGGTGCTGGCCGGACCGCCTGGAAAATGGCAATGTGGGGATAATGGACGACGGAGGACTTGGATGCCTACTTACGACTACGAATGCCAGGATTGCGGCCCATTCTCCGAGGTGCGGCCGATGGCGGAATACGATCGCCCCCAGCCCTGCCCGGATTGTGCCCAGCCGGCGCCGCGCCTGCTGACCGCGCCGTCGCTGTCCGGCGGCGCGAAGGAAGCGTCATCCGGTCCGGCCCCGGCGGCGCATGCGGGCGGCTGCGCGTGCTGCATGCCACGGCGGCTGTCGGCCGAGGCCGTCTGACCCGAATTAGGACCATAATCCCCACCGCTTCGCTTATCCACAGAGCGAAACCGGCTAAATCCCCTTCGTTGAGCGGTTAAACCCGCGGGCCCGGTTGCGGCCCCCGGGACCGGCTGATACCCCACGCTGACTCGGCGCCGGGTATCACGTTTCATATGCAACGAAATAGGGGACATTCCATGTCCGGTTCGACGAATAACAGCACCATAATTGGTTCTGGTTCCGATTCTATTACCCTGAATATTGCGGAGGATCAGGCGCAGGGCGTGGATGCGCGGTTCACCGTCAACGTCGATGGTCAGCAGGTGGGCGGGGTTCAGACCGCGACGGCGGCGCAATCGTCGGGACAGACCAACACCTTCACATTCAATGGCGACTGGGCTCCCGGCCAGCACAACGTCACGGTCACCTTCGCCAACAACTTCCTTTACCCGGGAACGGCCGGCGATCGTAATCTTTACGTCGATGGCGTAACGTACGACGGACAGACCGTATCCAATACCACCACGCCGATCTACCAGTCGCCGTTGTTTCCGCCCAATTCCAACCAAGGCAATGTTTACGGCAACGCGACGTTCGCGGTGAATGACACCACGGCGCTGCCCGCCGGCTTTACCGGCAACCCGACCAGCACGCCGGCACCCGTCACGGTGGGCAGCGGCGCGGACACGCTGGCGCTGAACATGGCGGAGGACCCTTATCTGGGCGATGCGCAATTTACGGTGTCGGTCGATGGCCAGCAGGTCGGCGGGGTACAGACCACGACGGCGGTTGTCGGCGAGGGCCAGTCGCAGGAGTTCGACGTCAAGGGCAATTTCGGCTCCGGCACGCATAATGTGGCGGTGACGTTCCTGAACGATAAGGTCGGCGGCTATTACCCCGCTGGCACGCCCGGGCTTCCCGCCACGGGCCAGTGGGCGCTGGATACCGCGGATCGCAATCTGTACGTGATGGGCATGAGCCTGGACGGCGGTGCCCCGGCGGCCGGCGCACCTTGGGAATTGTCCAGCGACGGCACTCAGACATTCTCGGTTACGGCCGGCACCAACCCGGCGGCGACCGGCGCGGGTTCGGGGCTGTTCGCCAGCGACGGCGCGGCCGCCACCGGGAACAATGCCGCCATCACCCCGGCCAGCCTGACGGCCGGGACGACAACTTCCGGCTTTGGCACGTCCACTGGCACGTCCACTGGCGGGTCCACTGGCGGGTCCGCTGGCGCGCCGCCTGGCGGGTCCACTGGCGGGTCCACTGGAGCGACGGTGGGGACGACGCCGGCAGTAGCGGCCGGTGTCAGCGGCTCGGCACCCAGCACGCAGGACTTCAGTGTGCCGGCCGCCGCGAACACCGGCACCACGACCGGCACAACCTCGGGCACGACCCCGGGCAACAGCGCCGCGTTGTGGAGTTCGCAGCAGTCCACCTATGTCAGCGGCGCAACGCACCACCACCACAGCTAAATCCCCCCCCGAGCGGCTGAGTCCGCTCGGGGCTACCCGGTGTCGGTGGAAATCCAGCCACGGATGATACCCAAGGTTGTGTCCGGATGGCGATCCACCAGCGCGGTCACCTTGCGGATCGACGATGCGCGCAACTGACCCTGGATGTTGCTCATCGTTACGGTATCGTCCTCCGGACCCTGGCCCGCCGCCTGTTCGATCCCCAGTTGGGCCACCCCCGGTTGGCGGCCGGGCGCGGCGGACGTGCCGGCGGCGATCTCCCCGGCCGGGGTGCCGGGGACCGACAGGCTGACGCCGGGGCCGCCGAGTGTCTTCAAGATCGACCGTGCGGTCAGGACGATGATGCCAAATCCCACCACGCCGAACGCAACCATCTGGATAAAGGTTATCAGATCGCGGTTGGCCTTGGCGGGGTGCGCTGCCGGGGCGCCTTCCGCCGCGTCGATCGGGTTTACGAACGGCAGGCTGACAATATCCATGTGGTCGCCGCGCTTGTCATCGAACCCAGCGGCGCCCTTCACCAGCTTGCCGAGTTCGTCCAGTTCCGCCGGATCGCGCGGCTTCCATGTATGCTTTCCATCTGCATCGACCTGATCGGTGCCATCGACCATGACGGCGAGGGACACGCGCTCGATTTGCGGCTGATCATGCACGATCGCGCGGACGGTCTTGCCGATTTCGTAGTTGGTGGTTTCTTCCTGACGGCCTTCCTGATTGCCGGAGGCCGGCGAACCCGCATCGGCGTTGGGCAGATTGTTCTGCAACGAAACCGGCCCGGTCTTGTCGGTGGTCTTGGAGTTCGATGCCACCGTCTGGGTGCTGCGCACCACCGATCCGTCGGGGTCGTATTTCTCGTTCGTTTCGTTGATCTTGTCGAAGTTCATCCGGATCGACGCCTCGACATGCACATGGCCGGGTCCGAGCGAGCGTTCCAGCATCAGTTCGACCGCTTGGGCCAGGCGGGCCTCGGTTTTTTGCCGGATGTCTTCTTCCAAGGCGGTTTGGGCGCGGGGGTCCTTGCCGTCGCCTGCCTGAACCAGCAGGTGCAGGTTGGAGTCCACGACGGTGACATCCTGCGGCCGCAAACCGGGTACGCCGGCGGCAACCAGGTTGACGACCGACTGAACCGCTTCGGGCGACAGGGTCTGCCGGCCTGGCACGGTCAGCATGACGCTCGCTTGGGCGCGCAGCCGGTCGTGGGCGAACGGTTCCCGGTGCGGCAGTACGAGATGCACCCGGGCATGGGTGATGCCGTGAACGGAGACGATGGTGCGGGCCAGTTCGCCTTCCAGCGCCCGGGTCAGTTTGACCTGCTGGTCGAAATCGGTGACGGCGAAATCGTTGCCGCGATCGAAAATCTCATAGCCGGTGATCCCCTCGGTGGACACGCCGGCCGTGGCCAGCAGGGTCCGTGCGGCGGCGATATCGGCGTCGGGGACGAATATCTGGCTGCCGTCAAGACGAAACGGGATTTTCTTGCCGGTCAGGGCGGTTGCGACCTGCTGGATGGTCTGCGGGTCCAGGTCGGCCGCCAGCAGGGTGCTGCGTGCGCGGGCCGGGCCTTGGACTTCCAGCCAGATGAACGCGCCAAGGACACCCAGGGTGACGCCCGCCAGCATGGCGACACGCACCATGCCAAGCTTGCGGATGCTGTCGATGAAGCCTTTCATGGGGGGGTCCGAACCTGTTCGCCGGACCTAAGGCTAGCGGCAAATCCTTACCGATGGGTTAACGGCGGCGGGCGGAGCGGCCGGGTATCCGCACGGCCCCGCGATTCCGGGGCCGTGCCAGACCGCCGTCATGGGTGGCTGTTCATCATGCCCATGCCCTGACCCATGCCCATGCCCATGCCCATGCCCATGCCGGGGTGCGTCAGCAGTTGGTCGGCGGTTTTCTTTTGTTCGTCCGACAAGGACTCATACAGCGGCTTTTCCGCTGCCAGGATGTTTTTCATCGCCTCCAACCGCGCAGCCATGTGGTTTATCATGGCCTCGGTTCGGGCGGGGGCCGACTGCGCCCGCGCGGCGGACGCGCAATCGGCCATCGCCGCATGATGGTCTTTTGCCCCTGCCCGCAGCGCGTCGGCGAACGCCTCCCATTGCGGCGCCTGGGCCGCGGTAATGCCGATCTTGGTCTTCAAAGACGCGATATGTCCCTCGATCCGGTCTGCCCCCATCGTCTCGCATCCCGGCATCATGCCGCCGCCCTTCCCCGACATTCCCGCGGCGTTCATACCCGAACCAGGGCCGCCGTGCTGGCCCGGCGCGGGCTGGGCGACGGCCATGCCGACACCGGCCACCAGCAGTGCCGTGGCAAAAACAACCCGAAATGTCATGATCTATCCCCCTTATGTCTCGATCCCGATGGCCGGGCCGCCCGTCGAACCAGGCTGCCGGGACTGCGTGGAGGCCAATTCCCGCGCGGGCCGGGACGAAGGGCCGAATGCCGCAGCCGCGCGATACAACAAGCACCGTGCCCGTCGGACGGCATTGATACAGGTCAATGGCTGCCGGATCGCCAACGGTTTCCCGCATGCGGGGGCATGCGCTATGGACGCGATACCGCCCGTCGAACGGGTTCCATCCCGCTGGAGCAAGCCCATGATCGCCGCACCCCGGTTATCCTACGCCGCCCTCATTTCCCGCGACATACCCACCGCCGACCGTCTGCTGGGCGAGGTTCTGGGGCTGCCGCGCGCGATGCTTCCGGCTGGCGACGGGATGGTTCCGGTATTCGCCACCGGTCAGGCCGCGCTGGCGCTGTTCGCACCCGGCGATCCGTTCGTGGACGGCGCGACGCGAACCGGGGTGCATCATATCGGCCTGGATTATGGCGATGCGCCGCCGGCCGCCGGTCCGGTTCGGGCCGGGCTTGGCGGCGGAGTCCGCCAGGCGATCGGGGAGCCGGCCGGGGTACGCACGTTGGCGGTGGTGGTGTTCAATGCGGAGGCAAAGGCGTAAAGGACTTTCGGAAAGACGAGTGTCCGGTGCTGGCTAGGCTGCCGATTTACCGGGTCAGCTGTTGAAATCAACTACTCTTAATGGGTTTGCCCTCTCGTCGATATTGCCGGGTGAACGAGGTCGGTTTCGTGGTGTGATAAAACATGCAGTCGCATGTTGCGTTTTTGTTCTTAGTGCTTGACCCATAGCATCGCATATGGCTGTATCCTCACCCATGAGTATATCGAATCCATCGTTGGCGGCGCCAATGACCTGCATCGAGTTGTTTGCCGGGGCTGGGGGACTCTCGCTCGGCCTGCGTCAGGCGGGTCTTGATGTGCGGTATGCTTGCGACATCGATTCTTGGGCCGTCGAGACCTATAATAGAAATATCTCGAACCATGCCGAAGTCGCTGATGTACGACTTTTGGACGGGGGCGCACTGCTGCGCAAACTCGACCTAGCCTCTGTCGATATCCTGAGCGGCGGTCCGCCGTGTCAGGGCTTTTCGAAGCAAAAGCGCGGAGCCCATTTAGCTTTGGATGAAAGAAATGGTCTGGTCCTTGAATACGCAAGGCTGGTTTCTGAAATCCAGCCGCGCGCATTTTTGTTCGAGAACGTCAAAATCTTTGGCCAAAAGCGAGGCATGCGGATTCTTGACCAGCTTGAGGATGCGCTGAGCGACTACTGGGTCCATCGCTATTTTGTGAATTCGTCCGATTTTGGCCTTGCTCAGCAGCGAGATCGGTTCATCATGGTCGGTATTCATCGCGATGTTTCGGATAAGCGGCCGAGACTGACTAATTCCATCAAAAGAGCCACAATCCGGGATGTGATTGGCGATCTGCCGCCGCCACCTGACGACTATACCGAACACGCGACTCTACCGAACCATATTAAATGCCGGATCACCGCGCTTAATGAGGAACGGTTTCGGCATGTGCCTCCAGGCGGGGGATGGCCAGATATTCCGGCAAATTTGCGCCTCGATTGCCACAACGAGGTCGACTCTTCGAAAGGCGGGTGGCCTGATGTGTACGGTCGCCTAGAGTGGGAAGGTCAATGTCCGACGATCACGGCAGGGTTCGATTCATTCACCCGTGGACGCTACGGGCACCCAGAGCAGCACCGCTCCCTAACGCTTCGGGAAGGCGCCAGGCTGCAAGGTTTTCCAGACAATTTTCGGTTTTACGGAACACGGTACGACATCCGCCTTCAGATTGGCAACGCGGTACCACCACCGCTCGGGCGGGCGGTGGGTGCGGCGATAAAAAAGGTGCTGGAGGAAGCAACCGGAACAGTTAAGCCTGCTTCTGCCGGGCACTCCAGGAGGAAATCCATCCTGTTGGTGGCCGCCGAATAGCTAAGCCAAGCCGCTTTTTTCGATCTTGTCGATCTCGCTGTAAAATTCGCCAAAAGGCTTAACTTGAATAAATGGGTATTTCTCCTTAAGGCGTAAATATACTTGCGGAACGTCAAAGTAATAGACACGAAACATCTGGGCGATATACATTTGATAAGCCATCCACTGGTTAGGTAAACAGACCTCAACCACCGAAATGTCCTTCTGCTTATTGGTCTCTGCCATAGCGACAAGCACTCCTTTGAAACGCGCAACGCCGTGCATACCATCAAGAACACGTTGATGGGCCCAAACCTGAACCACACGTTCGCGGGTTGAGATTTTAATAGGAAGATGGACGCGGTTCTTCGATTCTCCGAGATCGAAAACATAATCGGTCGGAATGGTTACGTTTATATCCAATGTCGGAACGCGAATTTGCTGCTCTGGATTTACACCCAGCGCCACGGCAACGATATGGCCGATCAATATCTCAAAAAATGTTCCCGGTGTTTTCTGATCACTTTTTTTTAATATATCTGCCGCGCAACAATAAGATATCGCCGCAGTATAAACGATACGCGTTAAATCTTGCGAACTCAAATTTTGGCGGTCACGTGACAGGGCCAATCGGACTTGTTCTATGTCCAGGTGATCGATGTATAGGTCCTCGTTAACAGACCTCGATGTCTTGCGTCTGTCAGCCGACTCAAACATGAAATACCGCTTGCCGGGTATTTTTGAGATGAGCTCGCGCCGATTGAGGTTATCCAAAAATTGCCTGCTCGCGCGGATAACGGCAATCAACTTTTCGGCGATGTCGCCCCCTTTCAGGTTTCGTGGGCTAGAATCTCCTCGCGTGATAAGCGCATCATAGAGCGGTTGGATGGTTGTGTGCGGCATCGAGAATCTCGAATCCAAATTGCATGATGCATAAGCTAGTTTCGCTGACGTAGAGAAAGCAACTCTAGCCAGTGTTCTGGATATTCCGCGCGGCGGGGGCATCGTGGAGCGGATCGATCACCTCGGCATTGCCAGCGCGGACAACCAGGCGGCGATCGCGGTGTTCTCCGGCGAATTGGGGCTGCCGGTCGAAAGCCAGCAGACCGACATAGAGGTCGAAACCGCGATCGAGAGCTTCACCTCGGACAAGTATGGCGTGGTTTACCACAGCCGAACGCCCCGTCCGGTGGGCGGTCTGAGGGTCGCATTCCTGACCGCGGGGGATTGCGAACTGGAGTTCCTGCAGAACTTCGACCCGTCGCATGACGCGGCGCTGAGCCACGGGGCGGCGGGCAATACGAGGCAGGATCAGGGGGCGATCACCCGCTTCGTCGCGGCGTACGGGGCGGGACTGCACCACGTCGCGCTGAAAACCCCCGATATCGACGCGGCGCTGGCAGCGATGCAACGCGCCGGCGCCCGCACGATCGACCACACCGGCCGTCCGGGATCCCGGCGGGCGAGGATCGGGTTTGTGCATCCGGCCGCTTTCGGCGGGGTGCTGTTCCACTTTGTCGAGCGGGATGATTTTGTTCCTTGTTGACGCCGATGTTCATGTCCGAGGGCATGTGCCGCGGCTCGGCCTGCCGGGCACCGTGACGGGATCGTCCTGTCGCGTACAGACGCTGTCGAAGGTTTCATACAAAACGGCATGGCAATGACGGTGGCACCGTAACGAGGCGGCACTTGGCCGCCGATACCGGGGTGGAGATAAATCCGGGCATCGTCGCTTGCGGTGTTCATCCGACGGTGGCCAACGCCGCCTGCAGCCGGCGCGACACCTCGCCCGCCATCGATACCGGGGTGGCGGCGAACCCGATGACCAGCCCGCTCATTCGCGGGGTGCCCGTGTAGTACGCGCGCAGCGGCGACACCGCCAGGTCCCGCGCCCGGCAGGCCCGGACTGAGGCTGCCTCCTCCAGTCCGTCAGCCAGTCTGGCGACCATATGCAGGCCGCCAGGGGCCGCGAGGGCGGTGGCGTGCCGGACGTTGCGGGTCATCGCCTCCAGCAGGGCCTCGCGGCGGCGGCCGTATTCGGTGCGCATCTTGCGGATGTGCGGGGCCAGCAGGCCCTGGCGCATGAACTCCGCCAGGGTGGCCTGGGTGAAGGCGTCGGTGCCCCGGTCGGTCAGCGTGCGCAGCCGCACGAACGCCGGGACCAGCGGCGCGGGCACGATCGCGAAGCCGATGCGCAATGCCGGGGCCAGCGTTTTGCTGAAGGTGCCGCAATAGATCACCTGCCCGGCCTTATCCAAGGTCGCCAGCGGCGGCAGCGGCTTACCCTCCCACCGGAATTCCGAATCGCAGTCATCCTCCAGCACCCAGGCATTCGCTCGGCGGGCCCAGTCCAGCAGCGCCAGACGCCGGCTGATTGGCAGCGCGCCACCCAACGGGGTGGCGTGGGAAGGCGCCACGAGGGCCAGCCGCGCGGCCGGGGCGATCCGCACGCCTTCGGCGACATCAAGGCCCTCGGCGTCCGAGGGGATGGGAACGATCTCCGCCCCCGCGGCAAGCAGGGCGCCACGGCCGGCGATATAACCGGGGTCTTCCACCCAGACCGGGTCGCCCGGGTCCAGCAACAGGTCGGCCGCGGTGCGCAATGCCTGCTGCGTGCCGCTGGTGACCACGATGCAGCCGGGATCGGCGGCCAGTCCGCGCGTGGAGGCCAGGTGCGCGGCGATCTGTTCGCGCAGGACCAGCAGGCCCTGCGGCGGCGGGTAGCTGGACAACTCGCCGGCCAGGGGCTTCAGCACGCGGAATGCGCAGCGCGCCCAGGTTTTGATCGGAAACAGGTCCGGGGCCGGCAGTCCGCCGGCCAGCAGCAAGCCCTGCGCCGGGTCGCGGGCCGATGCGGTTGCCGGAACCCGTGCCAGGCGGGCGCCGCGATTGGACAGGGACGCCGCCGCGAGGAGCGGGGTTGCGGCAGGCTCCGGGGCCTGATCGGGGAGATCGGTGGCGACGTAAGTGCCGCTGCCGGTGCGGCCGCGGACATATCCCTCGGCCGCCAGACGTTCGTAGGCCAGCACGACGGTCTGGCGCGCGACCCCCAGTTCATGGGCCAGCGACCGGCTGGGCGGCAGGCGGCCACCAGCAGGGAGGGCACCGGTCAGGATGCTGTGACGAACATGGTCGAACACGGCGGCCTGCCGGGTTTGGTCTGGAGCAAGCATGATTTTTTGCCGCCATAGATTGGTCCAATCAGGAGACGCTAGCCCGGTTCCGTTGGAATGGGAAAGAGTGGTGGCCATTCGTCGCGATCCTGTCCGTTGGCAACGCCGCGTACGCGGCCGCCGGATTGACCAGCACGGACGGGATCGCAACCGGATCGGCGAGAACCCCGGAATTCGGCAACCGCACCGGGGTTGGCCCGCTGTCCGCCGCTATTGTCCAGACGCCGGGCCCGCCCGCAGGATATCGTTCAGCGCCTGTATCAGCGTGTCCGGCCGGCATGGCTTCTGCAGCAGCCGTGCCCCTGGAAAGGCGTCCTTCTGCTGTTCGGGCGAATACCCCGACAAGACCAGAAACGGCACGCCGCGGGTTGTCAGCGCCGCCGCCGCCGGGGCCGCGCTGACCCCGGCCAGGTTCGCATCCAGGATCGCCGCATCGCAGCCGCCGGCCGCGATCATGACAAGGGCCGCATTCAGCCTGGTTGCCACGCCGGCGATTTTGAAGCCCTCTTCTGTCAGCAACTCCTCAAGTACAAACGCCAGCAACGGCTCGTCCTCGATGATAAGGATGTTGGCCGGCGGATTATCGGTCATTGCATGATTCCAGGCCATGATTCCGGGCCATGTTTCCGGGTCAAGGCGTTGCCGCGAACAGTGCAAGGGCGTTCGCCGCCGGCGCGCTTAATGTCCATGCCAGCCCGCCTTCGCGAAAATCGACCTCGACGGTGCCATCGACCGAGAACTCCGCCATGCGGCCGATGACGACCTGGCCGAAGCCGTTGCGGGTCGGTGCCACCACTTTCGGGCCGCCCTCCTCCAGCCACGAAATGGCGAACACAGGGGCCTCGGCGGCCGTGGTTTGCCATGCGATGCGCACCTGCCCCCGGGGGCTGGACAGCGCCCCGTATTTCACGGCGTTGGTGGTCAACTCGTGCAGCGCCATCCCGATGCCTTGCGCGGCGGCGGCCGTCAGCAGCGCCTCCGGGCCATCGATCAGGATGCGTGTGCCGATCAGATCCTTGAAATGGGCCAGTTGGGCCACGACCAGGTCCGCGATCTCCACACCCTGCCACAGATTTTTGACCAGCAGGTCCTGCCCCGCCGCCAAACCGTCGATACGGTCCGCCAGACGGGACGCGAAGTTCGCGGGATCGCCGTATTTCGCGGTTTGATGGGCGACGGCCTGCACTACGGCAAGCAGGTTTTTGGCGCGATGGTTGATTTCCGCCATCAGCAACTGGACATGCGCCTCGGCCCGCTTGCGTTCGGTGATATCGCGGATATTGCACTGGATGACCGGCGACCCGTTCTCGTCGTATAGGTTAGCCACGACCTCGACCTCCTGATGCTGGCCGTCGTGGCGTTTCAGCGGCAGATTGTCGTAACGAACCCGGGTGACCCGGTTCAGGTCGCGGATCATTTCCCGGCTCTCGGCCTGGTCTTTCAGCAACCCGATCTCAAACAGTTCCTTCCCGACCAACTGGTCGTGCGGGTAGCCCAGCAACGACGTCATGAACGGATTGGCATCGACGATCCGTCGCGTGCCGGGGTCGATGATCAGCACACCGTCATGCGCCGTTTCAAACAGGCGGCGATAGCGTATTTCGGACACCAGAACCGCATTTTCATGATGTCGGCGCTGCGTCACATCGCGGATCACAGCGAGTGTGCCGCTTGCCTGTCCGCCCATTTCCCTTAGAACCGTTATGCTCGATTCGACATTCAATGCGCGGCCGTCATGGGTTACATGGACGCTTTCGCCGCGCCATTCGCTGTGCTTGCTCAGGCTCGCCGCGGCGGCTGCTTCGTCACCGGGCTGAAGCCAGCGTGTTTCAAAGATATCCGCCAGATCGCGCCCCAGCGCCTTCGATGCCGCCAGGCCGTATAACCGCTCGGCGGCGGCGTTGAGGTAAATGACGCCGGAATCGTTGCCCACCGCGATGACGGCATCGCTCACCTGCGCCAGCATGTCACCGCGCATGCGGGTGGCTTCCGCGTCCTGACCCTGCAGGACGTATATCCGCGGCCCGGCGGTACTTTGGACCACCAGGGCATCCACTTCCCCGGCGCGGATGGCGCGCAGCGTATCCTCCGCTTCCGCCAGCCTGGCGCGAAGATGTGCATTTTCGTCCAGTATCGCCGATTGGGGGCGGGGGTTCAGGCGCATGGGGATTCGGCGTTTCCGGCCAGCGGCCCCGGCCGGGGCAAGAGACGCAGACCCAGTCCGGTCAGAATACGGTCAGTTTCCGACATGTCGCCGATGAAGCGGCGCAGCGGCGGCGGGAATGCCTTGATCAACGTCGGCGCGGCAATGATCTGCTCGGTTTCCGCGCGGATCGGGTCGCGGGAGATATCGACGATATCGAGATCGTAGCGGCCTTCCAGATAGACTTCGCAAATCCTCCGCATGTTCGAAATCGCCCTGATACACCGCGGGGAGGAACCCGTTATGTAAAGCCGCAGGACGTAGCGATCCGCCGGTGGCGCCGCTCCGGCGCCTTCAAGGGCATTCGGTCCGGTTTCGGGCGAGGCGCTCTTGCTCATCTAACGACGGACTTCACGTCGAGGCCGACGAGCACGCGTTCCTCGTCGGACAGGTCGCCGATGATCTTTTTGATCGGTTCCGGCAGCCGCCGCACCAGCGTTGGGATCGCCAGGATTTGATCGCCGACGGCGAGCGCCGGGGTCTGCGTCAGGTCGATGACTTCCAGAGAATACTGGCCGGCCAGGTGGGTTTCGCAAATCCGCTTCAGGTTGGCGAAGGCGATCAGCGATTTCGCGGTCTGACCGGCCACATAAAGCCGCAACTGGTAGGCGATACCGGCGGCGGTATCGTCCTGCGCGACCGGGACAGCGGTTGTGTTCATGCCCCGGTATCCTGCCGGCCGTTCGGCACGCCGCGCTGCTGCGACATCGCCGCGTGATCCTGACGCACGGCTGTCACCTGCAACGATTCCCGGGTCATGGCGGAGTCTACTTCCGCGGTTTCCGCCTCGGCCTCGGCCCGCAGGGCGGCGATTTGTGCTTCGATGGCTTTTCGCCTGCTGGCCAGTTGGCGCAGCTTACGCCGATGGTCCTGGTCGCGCAGCGTGGCGGCCAGGCGTTCCCGGGCCTCTTGGGCAATGCGCGCACTGCCGGTCAGAAGGCGCTCCCCGCCCAGATACACATCGACCAGATCGATGCCGTTGTCGCCGAGCACAAACTCCCGCACCTGGTTGGAGTGGGCCATGCCGCGGGATTTGCGGACGAAGATCGTCCGGTTGCGTTCGCCGCTGAATTCCACATTACGCAACAGCAGCCAGGTATCCATCAGCGAGGATACGCCAACCTGCAAGTCATCCGGGATCGCCCCGGCATCGCCGCCGGCCGTAAGGCTGGTAAAGACGGCCGTGACCTGTTGCATTTTCAGAAAATCGATCAGCCGCATCAGGGTCGGCTTAACCTCCCAATCGTCCCGGGCCATTGTCAGATTGCTGATCGGATCGACCGCGACGATCGTTGGGCGGAAGGCGCGGACGACATCGTGCATCATGACCAGATGCTGCTCCAGCCCGTGCAGGGTTGGGCGGGACGCATGGATCTGTAGCAGCCCGTTTTCGACCCAGGGTGCCAGATCGATATTCACCGAACGCATGTTGCGGACGATTTGTGCGGCCGATTCCTCATATGCGAAATACAGGGCCGGTTCGCCGCGTTGGCAGGCGGTTTCGATCATTTTCGCGGCGATACTGCTTTTGCCGGTGCCGGCCTCGCCGGAAATCAGCACACTGCTGCCGCGGAACACCCCCTCCCCGCCCAGCATTTCGTCCAACCGGCCAACGCCGATGGATACGCGCAGCGGCGACACCGGATGATCGAGTTGCAGCGACGTGATTGGCAGTACGGAGAATCCGTGCGAGCCGATCAGGAACGGGTATTCGTTCATGCCATGGGCGGTGCCGCGATACTTCAGCACACGCAGCCGGCGGGTGGAGATTTGGTCCTTGACGCGCTGGTCCAGGATAATGACGCAGTCGGCGACGTATTCCTCCAGCCCATAGCGGGTGATGGCGTTGCCTTCGCCCTTTTCCCCGGTGATGATGGCGGTGATGCCGCGATCCTTCAGCCAGCGGAACAGGCGGCGCAGTTCCGCCCGCAGAATGCCGTGATTGGGCAGGCCGGCGAACAGCGCCTCGATGGTGTCCAGCACCACGCGCTTGGCGCCGATCCTGTCGATCGCGTAGCCGAGGCGGATGAACAGGCCTTCAAGGTCGTATTCGCCGGTTTCCTCGATCTCGCTGCGTTCGATATGCACGTAATCCAGGGCGATCAGGTCCCGGGCCGTCAGGGCGTCGAGATCGAAACCGAGCGAACGGACGTTGGCGGTGATTTCGGCGGCGCTTTCCTCGAACATCATGAACACGCCGGGTTCGTTGAATTGCGTTGCCCCACGTACCAGGAATTCCATGGCCAGCATGGTCTTGCCGGATCCGGCGCTGCCGCAGACCAGGGTTGGGCGCCCGGCGGGCAGGCCGCCGCCGGTGATTTCATCCAGTCCGTCGATGCCGGTTCTGGCCTTGGCAACGGTGGGGTGGGTTGCTGTCAGCATCTGTTTCATCGTTGCCTATTGAATAGAACGAGACATCTTAAAAGCCTGTGCCGCGATACCGCCGGACGCCCTGGAAGCAGCCGCATCGGTTGGTTCAGCGTTCCCGGGTCCGTCATCTGCCGCTTGTTGCTCCGCCGTTCGCACATCTTGGATCATAAACGGTTCGGCTTAAGGCGGGCAGGATCGGAAACTACTCATGCCGGCCCCCGGCGCATCGCGACCGGGGTAACGGTTTGCCTCGACATCGGCGGATCGGCCGCCGGACTGTCATCGTCGCGGCGGGCACCGCCATGGCGGGCGATGCCCCGCGCGCGCTCTTGCGCGGACGGACGGGCCGAACCAATTCTGCAATCGGAAGGGCCGTTTCATGCCCCCCAGATAGCCGCGATCGATCCGGCCGTGCCGATACGGCAACCGGGAGACCGTGGCGGCTGGAACGAGCGACGGCCGCGGGGCAAACCCGCGCCGGCCATCGCCACGATCCGAACATCGAGGAGAGAATGCGGTGGCGAAAATCGAAGACCCGGAATTGGCGGCCCATCGCGGCCAGATTACCGCCGATGTCAGGACGTCGATCGAGAAATACCGAGCGATATTCGATTGGGATGTGCCGGACATCGATCAGGCGGCGGCCGACCGGCTGATCCTGGCCGAGGTGCGGAAGGCTTTGAACGAGATCGAGCAGAAGCTATTGGGTCGAATGCCAGGGCCGGAGTGAAGGATTTGGAACTGAACGCGGATTTTTCACGGCGCGCCGCCGTGCATACGGCAGGACTGCCGTGGATGGCGTCGCCCGTCGCCGGGGTGGATCGGCGCATGCTGGACCGGATCGGTGCGGAGGTCGCCCGCGCCACCACGATCGTTCGCTACGCCCCGAACTCACGCTTTTCCGCCCATATCCATGACGGTGGGGAGGAATTCCTGGTGCTGGACGGGGTGTTCTCCGACGAACACGGCGACTATCCGGCGGGATCGTATATCCGCAACCCGCCGACGTCCCGGCACACGCCGGGGTCGGGGCCTGGATGTACGATCTTCGTCAAGCTTTGGCAGTTCGACCCGGCCGACCGCACCGAGGTTCGCACCGATACGGCGGCATTGCCGTTTCTGCCCGCCCCGAACCGGTTCGGGGTAGAGACCGTGCCGCTGTTCAGGGACGATCGCGAGGATGTCCGGCTGGAACGGTGGGCACCGAACGCGGACATCGTGCTGGCGGTACCCGGCGGGATCGAACTGCTGGTCCTGGACGGAGAGTGCCGCGAGGGTGGCGAGGCATTCGCCGCGCGGTCCTGGCTGCGGCTGCCGCCCGGCGCGACGCTGCGGGCGGCGGCCGGGCCGCATGGCACCCGCCTGTGGGTCAAGTCGGGCCATCTGGCGCTGCCCCCCCGCGCCGCCGAAAGCATCGGCGCGATGAACGCGGCGTCCGGGCGGCGGCGTTGATCCGCACCGATGTGGCCATTGTCGGCGCGGGACTAAGCGGACTGTATGCCGCCGCGCTGCTGCACCGGGCGGGACGGTCATGCGTGGTGCTGGAAGCCCGCGACCGGATCGGCGGGCGCATTCTATCGGTGCCGGCCGGGCCATCGCACGGCGATGCCCGATACGATTTAGGCCCGGCGTGGCTCTGGCCCGACATGCAGCCGCGTATGCTTTCGCTGGTAGAGGAACTCGGCCTGGCGGCGTTCCCGCAAGACACCAAAGGCGGGGTGGTGATGGAACGCTCCAGGTCCGGGCCACCGCAGCGATATGCACGCGGGTTCGACACCGAACCGCGGTCGATGCGGCTTATCGGGGGCATGCAGGCCCTGGTGGACGCCGTCGCCCGGGAGTTGCCCACCGAAACCGTCCGCCGCGGGGTTCAGGTGACGGACATCCACCACGGCGCATCCGGCCCGGTTCGGATCGATACGGTTGGTGACTCCGAACCCCTGACCGTGCTGGCCGATACGGTCATACTCGCGCTGCCGCCGCGGCTGGTCGCGGAGACGATCGCCTTTTCCCCTGCATTGCCCGAGGGTTTGCGTGCCGAACTGGCGGCCGTCCCAACCTGGATGGCCGGGCATGCGAAGGTGGTGGCGATCTATGACCGGCCGTTCTGGAAGGAGCAGGGACTGTCCGGGACGGCCAGCAGCTATGTCGGCCCGTTGATGGAAATACATGACGCCTCGGCACCGGACGGCCGCCCTGCCCTGTTCGGGTTCGTGGGCTTGCCGGCCGCGTCGCGGAGGGCCATGGGGCCGGAGCAACTGACGCAGATGACCGTGGCGCAACTGGTGCGGCTGTTCGGACCGGACGCGGCCAGGCCAACGGCAGTGTTCGTGGCGGACTGGGCACAGGACCCGCACACCGCCACGGCGGCTGACGGCCAGCCGCCGGCGAGCCATCCGGAGTATGGTCCGCCGTCCGGCGGGATCGCAGCCGCGGGCGGGCGCGTGATCCTGGCGGGCACCGAGGTCGCCGCCGAATTTGGCGGCTACCTGGAAGGCGCTTTGGCGGCGGCGGTTGCCGCCGTCGCGCGGGTCAGGGCTGGGTAACGACTGGGCCGCGATAGACATTCACCAGCATCGGCTGTTCGAAGACATAGTCCCCGTCGGCGGTGCGTTCGGCTTCGAACAGGCTTCTGACTTCGTCGGTTTCGACGTTCTTGCGCTGGACATCGATGAAGGTCAGTCCGGTTACCCGGGTCACCATGGCCTCGAAATCCGGGTAACGGGGGAACTGCACATAGCGGTACAGCGCCTCGGTTCGAAACAGCCGGCCGGAGATGCGGGCCAGGGCGGCCTGCGCTTCGGTGCGCACCCGGGTTTCATCGTTGAACGGGCGCATGACCTTGAAATGGGTGCCGGTCATGCCCGGTTCGAAGACGCACAGAAACCCGGTTGCGGGCTTCAGCACCCGGGCGGCTTCGTGCAGGGCGGCGTCCATTTGGTCGAGGGGGACGTGATGGAGGGAGCGGAAGAAGAACACACCATCCACCGATCCGGTTTCCAGCTTCAGGCTTTGCGCCCGGCCCTCGGTGAAGGTAAGGCCCGGAACCGACGGAGCCTGACGGTTTTTCTCCGCCTGGATCGGGTCCGGTTCCACGCCCAGGACGGTTGCGCCGGCCGCGGCGAGGTCGCGCGACACCTTGCCGGGGCCGCAACCGATATCGACCACGCTCAGTCCTTCGACAGCGACCAGGGCGGCAACCGCGGTGATGTCAGTCCGTTCGCCCAGATCGGTGCGGTTTATGTCCATACAAACGGCATCCTTGCGCTGTAGCCGGTGAAGGCTGGCGGTTCCGATACTCCGGCCGGTGCCGGTCCGCAACCGGGGCCGGCATGACGAATCGCGGCGGGCCTGGCTGCATTGCCGCTTGTCGGTTCGGCGACGGAGGCCATCTGAAAGCGGTTTGGACAGGTTGGGTTTAGAATATGCAGTTTGGGCTCGCGCTGGCTGTCGTTGCGCTGTGCGGCGGCTTTCCGCTGACCGCCAGTGCCGCCGATCGATGGGATGGCGCGGAAACACTGACCGTGGTCATGGTCGATAACCGGTTCGAGCCGGATCGCCTGACCTTCCACGCTGGCCGGGTCTATGCCCTGCGGCTGGAGAATCGCGGCAAGGAGATGCACGAGTTCACCGCGCCGGGCTTTCTGAAGGCGGCGACCGTGCGGGACCGGAAAGTGTTGGCGAACGGCGGCACCGACATCGTGGTGCAACCGGGCAAGACGGTGCGGGTTCTGCTGATCGCGCCGGCCCGGGGGCAGTACGGGCTGACCTGCGCCGACCATGACTGGGATGGCATGGCCGGCACGATCACCGTCGATTAGGGATTCAGCCGGCCCATTTTGCCTCGAACGCATGCACCGCCGGGAAGCCCATCAGGGCGTTCATGTCGGAGAACGGCAGTTGGGCGGGACCGCCGGTGCTGGTGCCGTGCGCTTGCAGGAACGCATAGCCGTCCCGCATGGCCCGGGCGGCGGTCAGGAAGCCGGTTGCGGGGAACAGTGCGACCTTGAAACCGATGGCTTCCAGTTCCGTCGTGGACAGGAACGGGGTGCGACCGCCTTCCACCATGTTGGCCAGCAGGGCGGCGCCTTTGAAGGTTTCGCCGACCCGGCGCAGTTCCTCGGGCGACTCGGGGCTTTCGATGAACAGGATATCGGCGCCGGCCTTCAGGAAGCCCTCGCCGCGGCGGAGGGCTTCGTCCATGCCTTCCGAATAGCGGGCGTCGGTGCGGGCGACGATCAGGAAATCCTCGCTGGGGCGGCTGTCCACGGCGACCTGGATCTTGCGGATGGCGTCGGTATAGGGGACCACGCGGCGGAACTCCGTATGGCCGCATTTCTTGGGGATTTCCTGGTCTTCCAACTGGATGCCCGACGCGCCGGCCGCGGCGTAGGCCCGCACCGTGCGTGCGACGTTCAGCAGGCCACCATAGCCGGTGTCGCCGTCGGCGATGAACGGCACGTCGATGGCGGCGGCGATGCAGGCGACGCGGTCCAGCATTTCCGTCACGCTGGCCACGCCGGCATCGGGGACGCCCAGGGCGGAGGCGACCGCGCCGTAGCCTGTCATGTAGAGCGCCGGGAAGCCGAGGCTGTTGGCGACACGGGCGGAAATGCCGTCGAAGACGCCGGGAAGCGTCAGGATGCCGGGCTTGTTCAGGATGGCGCGCATGGATGGTTTGGTCATGAGTCTGTCCCAAGGTCGTGTTGCCGCTATCGTCGCGCACCCGGCCGATGGCTGCAACACGCAGCTAAGGGTTGCGGGGAAGCGCCGCGTTCGCCATAGACACCGCCTTTCGATGTCAATGAGGACGCACGACCCATGCCCGCGATCACCCTGCCCGACGGTTCCGTGCGCCAGTTCGATGCGCCGGTGACGGGCACCACGGTGGCCGAGGCGATCGGCCCCGGACTGGCGCGGGCGGCCCTGGCGATGAAGATCGACGGCAGGACGGTGGATCTGTCGGCGACGATCGAGCATGACGCGAACGTCGTGTTCATCACCCGCCGCGATCCCGACGCGCTGGAGATGATCCGCCACGACGCCGCGCATGTGCTGGCCGAGGCGGTGCAGGCGCTGTATCCCGGCACCCAGGTCACGATCGGCCCTTCGATCGAAAACGGGTTCTACTACGATTTCGCCCGCAACGAGCCGTTCACGCCGGAGGATTTCGGCGCGATCGAGGCCAAGATGCGCGAGATCGTGGCCTGCGGGGCCAAATTCGAACGCAAGGTCATCGACCGCGACGAGGCCATCGCGTTCTTCCAGGCCAAGGGCGAGAAATACAAGGCACAACTGATCCAGGACCTGCCGGCGACCGAGACGATCACGCTGTACAGCCAGGGCGAGTGGATCGACCTGTGCCGCGGCCCGCATTTGCGCTCCACGGCCGATGTGGGCACCGCGTTCAAGCTGATGAAGGTGGCCGGCGCCTACTGGCGCGGCGATCATCGCAACGCCATGCTGTCGCGCATCTATGGCACGGCGTGGCGCGACCAGAAGGAACTGGACGCCTATCTGCATCAGTTGGAAGAGGCCGAACGCCGCGACCACCGCAAGATCGGCAAGGAAATGGACCTGTTCCATATCCAGGAGGAAGCGGTCGGGTCGATCTTCTGGCATCCGAAGGGCTGGAAGCTGTACCGGACGGTGGAAGCCTATCTGCGGCGGCGGCTGGACGCCAATGGCTACCAGGAGGTGAAGACTCCGCAGTTGGTGGACCGCTCGCTGTGGGAGAAGTCCGGCCACTGGGACAACTACCGCCAGAACATGTTCATCGCGCAGGTGGAGGAGGAGGATAAGTTCCTGGCGCTGAAGCCGATGAACTGCCCCTGCCACATCCAGATCTTCCGGCACGGGCTGCGGTCCTACCGCGAACTGCCGCTGCGGATGGCGGAGTTCGGGTCGTGCCACCGGTATGAGCCCTCCGGCTCCCTGCATGGCATCATGCGGGTGCGGGCGTTCACCCAGGACGACGCCCATATCTTCTGCACCGAGGAGCAGATCGCGTCCGAAACCGCCCGGTTCATTACGCTGCTGTCGCAGGTCTATCGCGACTTCGGGTTCGGCGACTTCCGGATCAAGTTCTCTGACCGGCCGGAGGCGCGGATTGGCAGCGACGCAGCGTGGGACCAGGCGGAGGGTGCGCTGCGGGACGCGTGTGCGATCGCGGGTGTGAGCTATGAGCTGAACCCCGGCGAGGGCGCGTTCTATGGGCCGAAGCTGGAGTTCGTGCTGCGCGATGCGATCGGGCGGGACTGGCAGTGCGGCACGTTGCAGGTCGATCCCAACCTGCCGGAGCGGTTGGACGCGGAGTATGTGGGCGAAGACGGTGCCCGTCACCGGCCGATCATGCTGCATCGGGCGATTTTCGGCAGTTTCGAGCGGTTCATCGGCATTCTGATCGAGCAATATGCCGGGCGTTTCCCGCTTTGGCTGGCGCCGGTGCAGGCGGTGGTGGCGACCATCGTGTCGGACGCGGACGAGTACGCCCGCGAGGTCGCGGCGGCGTTCGCCAAGGCCGGGCTGGCGGTGAATACCGACCTGACCAACCAGAAGATCAATGCCAAGGTGCGCGAACACAGTCTGGCACTGGTTCCGGTGCTGGCGGTGGTCGGCCGGAAAGAGGCGGAAACCCGCACCGTGGCGCTGCGCCGGCTGGGCAGCCAGGGGCAGGAAATCCTGTCGCTGGAGGAAGCGGTTGGCAGACTTGCATCGGAAGCGACGCCGCCCGACTTAATTCCAGGCAACGTGGCTTGATTTTAGGCCCCATTTCCGCGCACACTACCAAGTGGTCAACGGCACGCCGGGTCGCTGACCTTTGTAACAGAGACAGGAGAGAACGATAGCCAGAGGACCAATGGCCGCCCCGCCAACCCGCGACGGCCCCCGCGTAAACGAGGAAATCCGCATCCCGCAAGTCCGCCTGATCGATCAGGATGGCGAAATGCAAGGCGTGCTGACCGTGCGTGAGGCGATGCAACGCGCCTTCGCGGTTGGCCTGGATCTGGTGGAAATCAGCCCGAACGCCGATCCGCCGGTGTGCAAGATCCTCGACTTTGGCAAGTTCAAATACGAACAGCAGAAGAAGCGGAACGAGGCCAAGAAGAAGCAAAAAGTCATCGAGATCAAAGAGATCAAGGTGCGCCCGAACATCGATGAGAACGACTATCAGGTGAAGATGCGCGCCATGAAGTCGTTCATCGAGGAGGGCGACAAGGTCAAGGTGACGCTGCGCTTCCGTGGCCGTGAGATGGCGCATCAGGATATCGGTGTGCGCGTTCTGGAGCGTATCCGAGCGGAGATGGATAC
The DNA here is from genome assembly GCA_021805665.1 of Pseudomonadota bacterium. GTDB lineage: Bacteria > Pseudomonadota > Alphaproteobacteria > Acetobacterales > Acetobacteraceae > Rhodopila. The sequence continues at coordinate 14,975 of JAJZEV010000156.1, read as the reverse complement.
GACGAGCAAGGTTGAGCAGATGCCGCGGATGGAAAACCGGCAGATGGTCATGGTGCTGTCGCCGAGGTAGTATGTTTGTCGCGGCGGGCGCGGGTCCGCTGCGACAAACCCCTGGATCAGGTGCCTCTGCCCCATGCCGACGTTGTCCCCCCATGCGTTGAAAGCCGTTACCCATTTGATCGCCCGCCGTATGGGCAGCGAGGATGGGGAAGCCGAACAGGTGGCGGACCATCTGGTCAGGGCGAATCTGGCGGGGCATGACAGCCATGGCGTGGGCATGTTGCCGGCCTATGTGCGGCTGCTGCATGCGGGGCTGCTGGTTCCCAATCAAACATCCGAAACCGTGTTGGACGCTGGCGCGCTGCTGGTGATCGACGCGCGCCGTGGCTATGGCCAGCGGATGGCGGCGGACGCGGTGCGGCGCGCGATTGCCCGAGCGAAAGAGGTTGGGGCGTGCGTGCTGGCGTTCCGGAATTCCAGCCATATCGGGCGGATCGGCACGTATGCGGAGCTGGCGGCGGCGGAGGGGTGTGCGTTTACGGCGTTCGTGAATGTGGCCGACCATCACGATGTGCAGGCGACCTGGGGGGCGGCGGAGCCCAGGCTGGGCACCAACCCGTTCTGTGCGGCGGTGCCGGGGGCGGATGGGCCGGCGGTGATGCTGGATATGGCGACCACCACCATCGCGGCCGGTAAGGCGCGGGTGGCGTATAATAAGGGGGTTCCGGTCGCCGATGGCTGCCTGATCGATGCCGACGGCAACCCGACGAACGACCCGACCGGGTTTATCCGCGATCATACCGGGGCGCTGCGGGCGTTTGGCACCCATAAAGGGTCCGGGCTGGCGGTGATGTGCGAGATCATGGCCAGCGCGGTGGCGGGGGGCCAGGGCGCGTTTCATGAGGCGAAGGGCGGGATTTTGAACTCCATGCTGGCCACGGTGATCGATTTGTCGAAGCTGGGGGACGCGGGGAAGATCGCTGGGGATATCCAGGCGGTGAAGGCGCATGTGAAGTCGGCAAGGCCGGCGCCGGGGTTCGACGACGTGCTGACGCCCGGGGAGCCGGAGCGGCGTTACGCGGCCAAGCGGATGGTGGATGGGATCGAGGTGGACGACACGACGTGGCGGGATATTCGCGCGGCGGCGGAGTCGATTGGGATCTCGGGCGCCGCGTTCGACCGGGTGGTTGGGGCGAACGCGGGTTAGGGTCTTGGACGCCGGTTTGGCGGTCTAACTGGCGTCTCAGGAACCGCGGAATGATACCCCGTCTTATTTTTTGCGTGATTTCGGTGCTGAGGTGTATGCGCTGCCGCGATTGAGTGCGTCGGGCGGGCGCATTTGGCTGGCGTGGGTGGATGAGAGGATGACTGCCTGCCGGGGGCGGAGCTGGCGGCGGGCGAGTTCGTGTAGGTGGATTTCCCCAACTGTGCGAGGGGTCGGGCTGGGGGTTGGTGGTCTAATGGTTGTCCCAGAACTCGTGTTGGAGTGTTGAATCTTATTTTTTGTCATTGTGTGGTGAATTTCCGATTTGAGACTGTGCGGGTGGAAAGCCGACACCTCCGCCACGGCAAAGGCTGTAGGCAGGCCAAAATTGACAATCTTGGTTGGAGCAGCGTTAAGGTCTCACGCGCGCATATCGGCATGCGCGGATGATATGGCTGAGATGGGCGTGCATAGGATTATATATAGAGATATTTGGGAAATAAGTCAATAGAATTCCCGGCTGCCCGTCGAACCGCCAGCTGAACGGGCCATCGAAGCCTGATAATTTCCCCGCCCAATTTCGAGATCAGGGTTCCGCAAGACGTCAAGGACCTTTCATCTGCCCCGGATTTGGGCGCGGGGCGTTCCTTCGCCCCCCCCGGGAACAAGTCCGGTTGATTGACCACCGCATCCGCGATAAGAACCTTCGTTAGGAGAAGCGATAGATAAAAGTTTTTTGGTTCGGTGAACCGGCACAATGAGATGTTCATTGAAGGGCGCGTGACCGTTGCGGGCCGATCCGGAATCAAACTGGGTTCAGAATTGCGGATCGACGAGGAGTTAGTTAGACGCGGCTCGGCCGATGGCTTTTACAAAGCCTAAAGGATGCGGGTGTTGGGAACTCGATCTTCGGCACGAAGCATCCCGCATTCCGGGGCTGTGTCGTAGTCGCCGTCGTGGACGTAAGGAACTAGCAAGGTGGAAAATCTAGACTTCACACGCGTTGAGGCGAGCCACCCGGCGTGGAACGGCTTCCTAAGGCTGTTTACTTCGACGAATGAGGTTCGTCATGAAGGCCACGACAGTGGTGGCACATACCAACTGGAAGGCAGAAAGCTGACTGTCTTTTGGGAAAAATACGAGCCTGAAGTATTTGTCGAATTTAATGGGGTCTATGTCTACGAGGACATATTGACTGTCGCGAGTGGGAAGGACCGACTTAGCCCCGCAAGTAGGATCAGGAGCAGACAAATGTCCCCGTCTATAGCCGCACTAGTACTTGCATATCGTTACCCCGATGGCGTTGAAGCCTTATCAAAATTCTTCGCAGCCGCCGACATCGACATGTTTGTCCATGTTGACGCCAAAATTAGCGACGAGCCATTTCGGGAGGCAGCAAAAAAATCGCGCGGGACCGTAATCTTCATAGCGGATCGCGTTCCGGTCTTTTGGCGTGGCTTCACTATGGTCCAGGCCACAATCGCCTTATTGAAGGCCGCGCGCCTTCGCGGAAGCTATGACCGCTACGTCATAATATCGGATGATTCGCTTCCATTATTGGACCCAGCCGCGCTCCGCAACAAGTTAGAATTGGATTGCGACTATATTGAAGTAAGGCCTGTGAACGACGCTTTGAAAATTAGATATGAGCGTTTCTTGATGCTAGATAGCCCAGCGACTCAGGTTCGCTGGATTCCGGTCGTCGATCGAGAGGTGACCGAGGAAATGTTTCATCGGTGCGAGAGGCTGATGGCGCTGCGCAGGCGTGGAAAGAAACCTTGCAGCGTTCACTATCATGGCTCCCAGTGGATGGCACTAACTGCACCCTCGGTCGATGCCATCCTTGAGAGCTGGGAAACGGACCCGTGGCTGCGAGAATCGTTTGAGTTCTCCGAGGTTCCGGATGAAGCTTATTTTCACACGATTCTTTCGGAGCAAGAAATTCCCGAATGGCGTCCGCTCATGCATGCTGACTGGTCAGTTCCGTCGCCACCGAAAGTGTTCAAAACGCTTTCGGAGCTATCGACCATTGATACCGGGGGGGCCTTTTTCGTAAGGAAAATTGACTTCGAGCGCAGCGATTTGAATACATGGGTTGATATGATGTTAGGCGACGCGAAGAATTAACGAATCTCATGAAGCCGCCCGATTGACGGACTCATAGGCGGGAATTCCGACGCGGATAATTGCTGCCTAGAATCACCGGGTGGTCGCTGAAGGATCGATTGGCGGACGATACATCACGGTCGGCGGCGGCTTGAATGAACGGTCTCGCCGTCTCTTTGTGGCGGCGGAGGCCAAGACAGCCGGGCAAAGCGGGAGTGCTGCGGGGTCTCGAGCGACCGGGATCTCACGCAGCACGATTGGGCGTGGATTGAAGGAACTGGCTGGCCCTGTCCGCGACGTCGCGCAAAGTCACGCCCGCAAGAAGCTTTGAACCCGGTCGATCAATACATTGACGTTGACATTCCACCGCCGATGCGTCGTGCGTTCATCGGTTTCGTCTACTTGACCTACGAAAATTCCGTAACGCAGTTCGCACGACGCGAACAAACCAGCGTGGGCATAAATCCAATGTGGTTCGCTTTCTATGTCGATCACCTTTGTGCCTGGTTGGCAGAAAACGATATTGAACATCCCCGCGCCGGACGGGCCTACGATGATTTCGGCTGATGAAAACAGTGCTATCTGCTGCTGGACCAAGAGCTTTTCGGGCTCGACGATTTCGAACCCGATGGCGGACAAACGCGCGATGAGTTCCTCTTCATTCGCCATGACCCGCCCGGAGGCACCCCTTCTGCTGTGCGAAAAGCGAGAGATGTAAAGGCGCTTGCCCCCTTCGGGCGATCCATACTCATGGCGGATCTGTCGGTATATGTCGCGGCTTTCGTAGTCCAAGAGCGCGTTTCGATTTCGCAATGATGGAATGATCACGCGATCGAACACGCTGATAGTCTGGGTGTTCTGAAAGATGATCTTACCCGGATCGATGCCGGCTATTTCCAGTAGGTGGCTTGTTGCCGGTTTGATGTCCCAGCAGACCACGGGCAGGTTGGCCAAGCCGTAGCGCTTGAGTGCATGTACTTTTGGTAAAACGCGGAAGAGGAATGAACCGTAGTTAGATGGCTCTTGCGAAGCCAGGATAACCGCGGCCCCCTCATACCGTCGCCAGGGCTGCCCGCTTTGTTCCAAGTGGAATATGTCGCTGCCGACTTGCCGCCTCAGGCGGGTGTCCTCGTTCCAAAACGAGTCCGACTTGCTGAGACCATTGAGATAGACTTCGAGCTCATCGCGCTTGTAAACCTCATCGTTGAAGAAATGGCCCCCTGCGACGATCGTTCGATAGCCCACCAGGGCAGCGTCATCGGCCACCGCAACGAAACATGGCGACGAAGTATAGACGCTAGCGCCGAGGTTTTTGAACAGCCCGCATCCGTCCGGATCATCGACGAATTCCGGTGCGTATCGAAGATATTGCCGCCAAGCGAATGGGCCTTCCAGAACGGCGCCAATCCCAGCTCCGACCGATGCTAGCGAAGCTGTATCCACCGACGGAAAATTGGTTGGGTCCGCGTAGGTGAGAGGGCCTGTCCATGTCGAACGGCAACCTGCATCCACCGGCAATTCATCGAACATCATCTTCACCCAGAATTTGACTCAGCGGTAGGCGCTACAAATGAAGGACCTACCTCAACGCACGGAAAAATTCCAGGCCTCCGACAGAACGAAAGCCTTTGGCAAGCCCGATAAAGGGGCCGCATCACCCAAACTCGTCTCCGCTATGCCGACGCTTGTCAACCGTAGACCTGGGCATTGCGTCTATGGTAGCTTACATCAAGATCTAGCTATCATCGCCGATTCGGTAGGACAGGTTGGTACGTACGTTTTGTTTGCCGCACTGAAAGCATGGTTTGACCGACGGCGGGCCCTGGCGGACCTGCGAGGGCTGGATAAACCGCAAATCGAGATGTCCAGAGGTTATCTTGAAGAAGAGACTGGCCGCGCCAGAGATGCGCTCGCCTCCGGGGATCGTCGGAACGCACTTCTTATCTGGCTTCAAACGCTTAGGCCATTTCTGCATCGCGTCCTCGCCTCAAAGGCAGCAGTAGACCTTATGTTTGATCTCTGCTCTCGTGAAGAGATCGAAAAAATTGTCGCGGACGGGCTACAGCACCATCCTTCCTACGGGTACTTTGCTGTGGCGCACGCTGAGCTTGCGCGTCGGCGTGGGGATTTCAACGAATCGCTGCGCCGATGTGGTATCCTCCGTCGCAAATTCGCCGGTATGGGCGAAGGATATTCGATCGCGGCCGCTTGCCTGCTTGACCTCGGTCGCACCCCAGAGGCGGAAACCCTGATCGAGCGAGGGATTCGCTCGCTCCCGTATGATTTCGACTTGCTTGTTGAGCACGCCAGATATGCCATGCGTCGGCAAGATTGGCATGAGGCTTTCCACCGCTGGGAGCGAATCAGAACCTGTTTTGATCAACCCGCGGTTAGGCTCAATGTGGCGGAATGCCTGCGGATGCTGGGCCGCTACGACGAGGCAGAATTGATCGCCGATGAAATATCTAAAAATTCGCCCGGAAATACCCATGCTCACCTAGAGCTGGCCAGTATCGCCTCTGCAAGAGGGAATTTGGAGGCTGCAATGAAGCACTGGGCCACTGTCCGCAAGGGTAGTCCACTTCTTGCCCTAGGATACACGGCCGGCGCGGACACGGCTCGTTTAATGGGTTGTCCCAATGATGCGGATGCGATACTTTGTGATGCAGTGAATACGATCAGTTCAGATCTCAATTTACACCTTGAATATGCGCGAAATGCGCACGGTCGGAAGGACTGGCGCGAGGAACTGGACCGATGGACTTTGGTTCACGATCGATTTCCGGACTGCGACGAATCTCGTGAGGGCCAAAAGCACGCTATAGCGGCTTTTCGGATGATGAAACAGGGCGACGAGGCAGTTTCGGCTTTAGTCCCGCCCCCCCATCAAAAACCAGAATGTTGTCGAAACGGAGGAGTCGCATTTGGCTAATAATCGACCGGACGTAATGCTCCTTATAAATCAAAGAAGGTGGGACGACGCGCTCCGCTTGCTGGAAGACCTTGAATCTGCTGGCGCCGACGTAACCGAAGAACGTGCATTGTGGATAGTGGCGCTACGTGAATCAGGACGTTTGGACGAGGCGACAAAAAAATCTAAGGAATTTCTGCTAGCTTTGCCAGACTACCCACGCCTCTGGATCGAGGCGGCCCTGATAAGCTTTGTTCGCCGCGATTGGGCACTGTCACGTCAGGAGTTCGCTGAAATTCGCGCTCGGTTCCCGGAAGAACCGGACGCATATTTGCGCGGCGCGGAAGCTGCTAGAGAAATGGGCGCGCAACAGGAAGCGGAAGCGCTTCTAGCCGATGCTGTCGAGCGCTTCCCAGCTCGAAAAGATATTGCACTATACTTCGCATCGTACGCATCCGACGTTGGTGATTGGCAATCAGCCGCGGATCGCTGGACCATATTTAGATATAGATTTCCAGATACCTTCCAGGGCTATACGGCTGGATACGAGGCTTTCGCACGGGCCGGACAGTTGGAGCTTGCTCGCTGCACCCTAGGTGAGGCGGTAAACCGTTTTCCGACAGAGCGCGAAGTACTTGTTACCCATGCCCGAGAGGCCACCGAGCGCCTCGCATGGCAGGAAGCATCAGAGAGATGGGCGCTGGCCAATCAAGCTTATCCGGAGGACAAGGAGATCGTTGCTGGCGCTGCTCAGGTCATGTGGCACATGCAATTGGCGCACGTAGATGATCAATATTTGAACGCCTCTTCCCCTTACGCTTCAGCGTCGTCTTTGGGCTCTTCCGTTCCCAACGAAGATGCCGAACTGCTGATGAGATTTGAAGGCCTTGGAGACAATTGTGAATTCGGTCTGGTGCAACGTAACTTCGGAGCTGAGCCTATCAGCTTGTATCGGTGGAGCGGAGTCCAAGTCGATCATTTGATTCAGGCGCTTGATGAGAATTTTGTTGGTGTCGGTGATCCGCAATTTACTGAGATGACCTGCCGTCCGGGCGATGAATACGTCCTCAGCGACACGAGGCAATTCCTGACGATGCATACGTTTATCAAGGAAGGCCAACGCGACTTCGAGTCATTATTCCGCAGCCAGTGCCGTCGGCTCACTTATCTGCGGGATCGCTTAGTGCATGATTTGCTAGATCCATTCAAGATATTTGTCTACAAGCCGCGCGATGGAAATTTTCAAGACGAGCAAATTCGCAGACTATTTGAGGCGATCGCTCGTTTCGGTAATGCTACACTGCTATGCGTTCGTCTGACGCAGGGTGCTCGACCTAATGGTTTCGTAGAGACGTGGCACAAGAACCTATTTGTCGGGTATATCGATAGATTATCCTTGGAGGCAAGAAACGAAGAAATTGACTTCGAGGGATGGATATCCATTTGTCGGAGGGCTGTATACTTATCTGGTAATCACTGATGCATGCGTCCCTAAATTCGTTTTAATTGGTTTTCGCGGCTGAAATTCTGGCACGTGCCTTTTACTCACACAAAGACTTCAACCTGATCCAAATTCAAAATCTCAAAATCGGCCAAGTGTATCAGCAAGAAACGCATTTTTACGGGTTCAGCAAAATTGATTCTAAGGGCATTTCCGTCAGCGCCACCAAATTGAGCACTGTCGTGGTGATCGTATAGGGTACGCCAAATTCGCATGTCCAGTGATCCATTAACGATCATGGATCGGGCTCGCTGTGGACGATCGAGCCGGTTGTAAACTCGTATCTCCCTTACCGGACATTCCAATTCCAAATCGACGCACCACCAAGGTGCCGATTCAAGATTTGTATGAAATCCAAATGCCCCGGTCGCATGCCCGTCGACAGCCCCACTTGCGTCCTGGGCCAACGAGGTCGGATGGCGGGACCATGTGCATGACGAGCTTTGTGTCGCCGGTTTGCGAAGGGCGATGTTAAAAAATTCCTCACTTCGCGCGCCCGCCCGATTCAAAGCATAGTTCCGAAGTTGTTCTATCGCATCAGTATCGCCTGTCGCAAGAAATTGCTGGAGAAAAGCGGGTACGACGACTGAAGGATCGCATTGGTCCATCCGTCCTCCCAGATACGTCGCCGGAAGCCAAACATCATGCAAATCCCAACCAAACCTCTTCACGGAGCGGAAAAACCGAGGACCGTCCAGGACGGGATGCACCAGGATAGAACCGACGGTGTTCGGCAACTCGAACTCAACATGGGCGGGCGCCCAATCGTAAGACGAAGTGTCCCCAAAGTAAGAGAGGGGTGCCGCTCGTATACCGAGACGGTTAATTTCTGCGCCAACGAACGCCTCATTGTTCGGCCAAGGCATGACCCCGCCTGCCAAGTGCGGCGCCTCCAAGTCCTGAATGGACTTCGTATGTGCCCTACGGGCTGCCGCTAGTTGGTAGGCAAACTCTCGGCTGAAAGCGGCAAAACAAACCAAGCGCCCTTCGATCGTTACGTCGTCGCTGTAGAACGGGCGGGCTTGTTCGGCCCAATTCCAAAGTGATGCCGGTGTTCTAATCGGTTCTCCCACAAAATCGAGACGCTCGTCGGACATTGTCCTGACGATCAACTCGATATCAATGTTCAAGCATACATCATATTCTACCGTTACAACATAATCGTAATCTGGATACTTTTCAACGAAGTGGTATAGTTGGTAATCCGTGTTGTACCAAAAGACATTTCCCGGCGGGACGCATCGATAACCCTCGCAGCGTGCTGTTTCTTCGGACATCCGAATAACTCGGCCGTGTGGTATACCGCTGACGACCCGTTGCGTTTCATCGACTACGATAAAGACATCACCCGGCCCCACCCGCTCCAGAAGACGGTGAAATTGCCGGTCGGCAAAAGCGTCCCAAAAATGGGTCTTGTACAGGACAGCATATCGGGGGGCCTGGTTACTCACGTCGGTACACGTCCTTATCCATAAATTAAGCCTGCCTCAGGCCGGATCAATTTCGTTATGGGGCTTGTGCGGGTCGATGCGTTTGTAATCAATGACATCCCATACGTTCGACAGAAGACTAAATTTGTCTTTTTGTGCGGGGTCGAAATCTCTCCAATGAGATATATCCTTTGTAAACCAAACATCGGCCTCCACGACGTTTCCATCGAAGCTTGGTACAGGCCCAACTTTCCTAAGAACAAATCCGAAGCCGGCGAGAAATGATACTATATCCGCCAGAATTTTTTGGCCTTTATAAATTGGATAAAAATGTGTTTCTAATTCGATTCCAATGCAATTTTGCAATAGACCCCCGAAACCCAATAGAACTTCGTACTCGAACCCTTGAACGTCTATTTTTATTGCGTCCGGGGCGGGAACCACCTTCTCTGAAAAAAGTTCATCGTATCTAATACTTTCGATGCTTTCGGTTCCAATGACTTCGAACGCCCCACCGATCCTGTAGTTCGAAAGAACAGTCATATCGGGCTCCAAGAGAGAGCTACAACCCCACCATCGGGCAATGTTCAGTTTATGATTCCCGCGAACGTGCGCTAGCGCGCTCTGGATCACAATACCGTCCGGAAACGCATTGACGAGGGTTTCGCGAAGCTTCACGGCTTCCGATGGGTTGGGCTCAAAAACAACTGGGGCTATCCGATCAGAGTATGGAAGCCACTTTGCTTGAATCCCGCCGGCACCACCCACATCGACGAGAGTTAATTTTTCATTCGGCATTCGTTATCGCCCACTCGACCAGATCATTGTTACAGCATCCCATTATCTATCTCGCGAATTCTTGGGTCAAATATTTTGACGCCCGCCGATGACTTCTTCGCGAACACGCTCACATCAAAAACGGGCTCGCAATTTATCTACACCGCGTATGATGACGTCGCACCTGGATTACTAAAGCTACCCGCGCGGTCGCCCCGGCCCGTATCTCCATCCACAGCGCCTGGTCCCCGGGTAGATCGCCACCACATGCGCCACGAAACGCCCGTGGCCCGTTACGTCGATAGCCAGCGTATCCCGCCCCTTCTCTCCCCTCCAACTTCCCGTGCCGCGGCGCGGTCGCGACGACCGAACCGCTTCCGACGCTGCCTCATTCACCTTATGCGGCATCCCGGCGGCGAACCGATCCGGGCCACAAAGACTCGATGCACCTTATACAGCGGGGTCAGATCGGCCCCTTCATCGGTACATCAGGCAATGCTCAGCCACATCTCATACCCCACTCGCTCCTCAACCAGCGGTAGCACGGCATCGGCGAACCAGCTTAGGATGTCGTAGTTGGGCGGTCCATCCCGTGCCTCGTGCCCACCGACATTATGCCATCGCGATACCGCGAGTCACGCGGCGGCGACACCAGGTGCCCCTGCACCCTCCCTCGGGCAAACCCAGATAAGAAAATTGCTGCGGGTTCGCGGGCATCCGTCCGACGGGCAAAGGCTGATTGGCCTCGACAGCACCTCAGGTCCCAACCGGCTTCTGAAGCCTTGGTCATGCTACAGCAATAATAGGCTTTCACGCTTCGGTCAAAGTCAAACGCCCGCCCACGTCCCTACCCCAGAACCCCCGCCACAACGCGGCCAAACGCGCCACGCCCACATTCAATCCGCACCTGCTCCGCTGCGGCGGCGCGGATATCGTTCCACAACGCCTGGTCCCGGTACAGCGCCACCACATGCGCCGCGAACTGCTCGGGATCGCTCACGCTCGCGGTCAGCAGGGTCTGTCCATTCTGCCAGCCCAACTGGCGGCGCAGAACCTCGGTCGCGACCACGGGCAGGCCGAACGAAGCTGCATCATGCACTTTATAGGGCAGTCCGGCGGCGAACCGGGTTGGGGCCACGAACACACGGTTGGCATTATACAGGGGGGTAAGGTCGGCCACCTCCCCGCGCAACGTAATGCGGGGGTGGTCGGCGAAGCGGGACAGATCGGCACCGCCGGAGGTAAACCCGGCGATGGTCAGTCGCGTCTCATACCCCAGCGCCCGCTCGATCAGCGGCAGGACGGCATCGACGAACCAGCACAGGGAGTCGTAGTTGGGCGAGTCGGTCCCGTGGATCGCGCCGACGAACAGCATGCCAGCGCGCTGGGCCCAGTCCCGGGTTGTCAGCGCCAGGGGCCGCACATGCCCCAACACCCGCACATCCGGCAAACCCAGGGCGCGCAGCTGGGCGGCTTCGTGTTCGGTGACGGCCAGCACGGTCTGACAGTATGGCGCGTTCCGTAACTCGGACCGCACCGCCCGATGCAGACGGAACGGTTCGGACCGATCGCCGGCGGCGTGAATCTGCGCGTCCCGGTTGGCCACGATCGCTTCGGTGTCCAGCACCACGCGCAGGCTGTTGGGCACATCGGCGCCGCATTGTTCCAGTATCGGGCGGACGATATCCAGGTTGTGATTCCGAGCGACCCAGATGGTGTCGTAGTAGCCGGATCTGGCTTGCAGGAACGCTTCCAGGCCGGCTTGGCCGCGGTCGTGGAAAACCTCCACCGTGTCGGGGAAATCTCCGTACACCGCGGCCAGGTTCTGGTCGTTGCGATGGATGGGATAGACGCCGACCTGATATCCAAGCTCCGCCATCACGCGGATGATGTCGTTGGACCGGACGTAGCCTGAACCCAGGCGGCGCAACGGCAGGCGGTTCTCGATGAACAGGACGCGCCGCGGCGGCTGACCGGCGGATCGGGCGAACAGGCGGGATCGGGGGTCGGAGTCGCTTGCGGGGCGCAGCTTGCCGCGATGCTTTCCGACGAAGACCTGATGGGCGGTGGCGGCATAGTCCGGGGTTCGGTCGCTTTGGTGGTAAGCGGCGACCATGGGATCATAGACGATGCGATAGCCCGCGTCGCGGAGGCGAACGCACAGATCGGCGTCATGGAAGCCGCCCTTCGCCAGGGCAAGGTCGAAGCCGTGGACATCGCGCAGCACCGATCGGTGGGCGATCAGGAAATCGGCGGAACAATAATCCACATCGCGGACGAAATTAGCCTCTGGCAGCAGCGGCGATTGATTGTCCTGATAGCCGGACGTCCAGCCGTCCTGCCAGATGATGCGCCCGGCTTCCCGCAGGGTGCCATCGGATCGGATCACCTTGCCGCCGACCGCCCCGATCCGCGGGGATGACAGCAGACGCCGGAGCGCGGCCTCGATCGCGCCGTCCGCGAGTTCCATGTCGTTGCCGAGAAACAGCACCGTGTCGGCGGAGGCGATCTCCATCCCTGCGTTGCAGCCGGGGACGACGCCGATATCGGTTTCAAACCGCAGGCGGCAGGCGCCGGTGACGTACTGGTCCAGTTGCCGCGTTTCGTCGGAGGAGCCGGCATCGATCAGGATCAATTCGATGGGGCCGCCATAATTCGCACGGAGCGAGGCGAGGGTCTTCAGGGTGCGGAAGAAATTGTCACGCACCACCATGATGACGCTGACGGCGGGCGGGCCGTCGAGATTGAAACGGATCGGGTTCCGCTTGCGGAACACCTGGTCCGCTTCCGCTTTGACTCGGGACAGCGCATTGGCCTGGTCTTCGTTCGGAGGAGCGTCCAACGCATCCCGCAAGGTGCCGGACGACAGGACGAATTCACTCAGGCCAGAGCGGATGTCGTGCGTCTTGTTCTCCGCCCGGCGGAAGCAGGCGATGGGGTCGAAACCCGGACTGGGCTTCAGACCGCGCAACAGCCCGACACTTAGAAAATGACGCAGCAGACCGCCGCGGACCTGATCGGCCTCGTCGAGTTGGCGTCGATAGAATGGGCGTGAAAACAGCGGCCCGGGGTCGGCGAGGTCGCGGGACAGCACATCATGCAAGGCATCGGCCGTCGGGGGGGCGGGCAGCACATCGGGGTTGGTCGCCACCATGTGCTGGATGTCGATCAGCGGGTGGGGCATCCGCATCTCGCTGACGCCCCACAGGACGAAATGCACTAATGGATCGATATCGACGGCTGCCATATCGGGGTAGCGCCGCCGATAAAACGCAGACTCGAAAAACAGCGAAAGCTCGGGACGCTGGGCCAGCGGCAGGCTGAGGTAGCGCAGAATGGCCACCGGGTCGGTTTTGCTGCCGCCCACGCGTTCGGCGAAAAGCACTTCATCCACGAATGCGGATGAAAATGCTTCCCTGACCACAGATTCCGAGTAATCCGCCATGATAGATAACCGGCTCTATCGGCGGGTTTTGCAGCGGGTCATCTCCATACCCGAGCGCCGGATTCCAACTGGGTTTCTTTCAACGCGCCATCCAGTATTCGATCGAGAGGAGCGACCCGTGACGGTATGCAATGCACACGGACGGCCATCGTTTCCGGTTCGGTGCGCACGCGGTGGATCAGCCCTGGTCCAACGATCGCGGCGCTGCCAGGCGACACCGTATGACGATCGACAAGGCCGCTCTCTTTCAGGGCGACGTCGATTGCCACCGCGCTCGACGGATGTGTCCAGCGCGATTGGGACTGGGCGGAGAATTCGGAGAACAGGTGGCTGTCCCGCACGATGTCCAGTTCGAATGGCTTGTCGTCCAGCGAAACGACTATACTGACGCACTCCCCGGGGGAACGGAGAGCTTCCATGGCGCTGGGCTGACGAAAGCCTTCGTCGCTCCCTTCGATGACATGGCTGCTGAGCGCGATTGGCAGCCCTTCCAGGATCGGCTTCAGCAGGTCCAGCACAGGGCCGGATCGCAGCAATCCGCCTACAGCTTCGGTCAGGTCGGGGGTTTTCACGCGTCCGGGCATACTGGCGTTGCGTTTGGCGGCTGCTTCGGATTTCGCGGCGGACACCCGAACCGGGCCAGCATCGACGATAGCGTATCCAGACTGGATGAAGGCCGACAATGCCGGAATTTGGGCGGAATCGAGGACACCAATGTCGATACGATCCCTCATCATCGGCAAGGCATCGATTCGATCCGTCCAAAGTCCGCCAAACACGCTGCGATGGCGCGCTGTGACCGGAAATTTCTGGTATAATGCGGTGAAATAGTCAGCATAGCCCGACAACGAGGCCCGTGGCAGTTCGACATCGCCACCGCTGATCTTGACCACAATAAACGGCAGATACAGCGGATCAATTTCCTGATAAAAATCAATCTTGAATCCACAATTACCATCGCCCATGCCAACAGCGGCCAGATCGGCGCGATGGATGTCAGCAATGGCCTCACCCACGATGGCATGGTTGAGCATTGCCTGGATCGTCAATTTTTGTCTGACATCGGCCGTGAACGCCCACCCCATCGCACCAAGAGTAGAGACGACATCAAGAGACCCGCGTATAACCGTCACTGAATGTTCCCCGTTCACATCTGCGACAACTCATAACGCAATTGCCTGCTTTGATCCAGAACATCCAGGCGAAAATCTCCAAAAAATCTCGCGTTACAAATAAAATAAATATTTTTGATAAATTGGCTATATTTTACGCTGATGTATCGATTTATAGAGCCCAAATGACTTCGGAGAGGGCGGAGCATCTGCAAAACTGGCGGGTTTCGGGACAAATCGCAATCCAAAGTTGAGGACTCCACATTTTTCAATTCCCCGCACGCCGACGCCCCATACAAGGCCAGGCAATACGCGCATCGGGAATCAAATTCGCAATCATAACGATCACATCGTCCGACCACCCGCCGGGTTGGATACCCGGCGGCCTAAACCACGACGCCCGGCATCAGCACATCCCGCAACGGCGTGTGCGGCAGGCCAAGCGCCAGGGCGACGGCCGGATGCGTCACCCGGCCGGCATCGATGTTC
>JAJZEV010000161.1:3353-11182 GCA_021805665.1 Pseudomonadota bacterium | reverse complement strand
CCTGCGGAGGCCGCGCGCGGACTTGGTGATGCCGCACACCGGCTCCGGGATTTGTTTACGCAAGGCATAGCGCTTGTTGCCGTCGGGGTCTGGATCTGGTGGGCATCGCTTCCACTGGCGTCGGGTTTTCTGGTGCTGGAGGGTATTCGCGAAACAGTTCACCGACGCGGATTTTTTCGCCGCTCGTCCGATCGCGATCACCACCCCGATCCCGGCGGGTAAAAGCGCGATCGTGCCAGGTATCGGTTCAAGCTGTTGCGTGTAATGCGGCGGCTGTTCAACACTGACCCGCAAGCACCGGCAAGGTGTCCGCCGACGCCCGCGACCGGACTGGTTCTGGACCATTGGGTTTGCCGCCGCTAGGGTTTTCGCGCATGACATGGGGGCATCGATGGACAGCGCGCTTTCCCGGGAGATCGACGATCTTGCCGCCGCCGCGACACGCTACGCCGCCACCCACACCCGCATCGCCAAAATCGCCTATCCGCCCAATGTCCGGATCGCCGTGAACTTCACGGCCGATTTCGACACCATGCTGCTGCGCCGCCTGATGAACGAACCGCCCCAGCAACTCGCCAAAGGGGAATTCGGCGGTCGCGTGGGAATCTGGCGGCTGATCGAACTGTTCGACTCGCACGGTGTGAAGGCCACGGTCTTCACTCCCGGCCGGATCTGCGAACTGTATCCCCGGGCAGTCCAGGCCATAGCGCGCAGCGGGCATGAGGTCGCGGACCACATGTGGGAACACCGCGTGCCGAAAGAGCCCGATCTGGAACGTGACCATTTGCTGAAGACCAGCGCGGCGCTGGAGCGGCTGACGGGCAAACGCCCCGTCGGCAGCCGCAGCAGCCACAGTCTGAAGTTGCTCCAGGAAAACGGTTTCATCTACGTGTCGGAACATTCCGCCGATCATCTGCCGTATTACCAGCACTCGAACGGCGCGACCCTGCTGCACCTGCCGTTTCATTTCGCCATCGACGATGCCATGTTTTTCAGCTACGCCTGGATGGGAAGCCGAAACGACGCGCAGCGCATCACCGACCCGGACCGGGTGTTCGACATGTGGTGGGACGCTTTCATGCACCAATACGGGCAGGGCGGTTATCTGAATATCTGCCTGCATCCGTTCGTCTCCGGGCGGGCGTTGCGGATCGCGATGCTGGACCGGCTGATCACGAAGATGAAAACCTTGCCGGGCGTATGGTTCCCGACCTGCGAGGCACTCGCCCGCCACGTACTCGCGGCCAAGGAGGCGCATTAGATGCCCTGGAAGCAAGGCTATACGATTTCGAATGAAACGACACTGGCCGACTCCGACCTGCGCTGGCCCGACGGCAATCGCCTTTGCTTCGGCATCACCGTCGATCTGAGTGTCGCGCGCGGCCCCGACGGCATCCGCGTTGCCGATATCCAGCGGCCGGACGCATTCTTCGCGCTGAACGACGGGCTGGAACAAGTCCTGCTGGTGCTGCGCAAGCACGGCTTTCTCGCCACCTTCGCGGTGCCGGCGGTCATGGCCAGGATCTATGCCCCAATCTTGCGGCAACTGGCGGCGGAGGGCCATGAAATCGCCGCCAGCGGCTTCCGGCACGAAGATGTCTCAACCCTGGGCCGCGAGGACGAGGCCGCCCGCATCGCCGCCACCACCGAAATTCTAACCGAGGCGATCGGACGCCGGCCGGACGGTTGGTACTCGATGCCGCGCCAGGGCGATCCCTTCGCAGGGGGGACGATTAGCCCCAACACCATCGATCTGCTGATCGACGCGGGTTACGCATGGTTCGGCAACGGGCTGGCGGACGATATTCCGTATTACTGGGTCACCGACTTCGCCACCGAGCGGGCAATGTTGGCGCTGCCCTATTATTACCACTTCGATGACCAGTTTTTCCTCATGTTCCCGCCCAAGGGGACCGGCCTGGAACACGCCGACTCCCTGTTTCGAAACTGGCGCGCGGAGTTCGATGCGCAATACAAACGCGGCCGTCATTTCTCGATGACGCTGCACCCGCAGGGCAGCGGCTGGTGCAACCGGGCGGAAGTGCTGGATCGGTTCCTGACCCATGCGCGGGGATTTCCGGGTTTATGGAATCCCACTGGAACAGAATGCGCGCGGTATTGGCAGCAGACCTACCCAGCGGGTACGTATCTTGCACTCGAACCCAGCATTTGGGTGGATTATCCGGGCAGTCTGAGCTGACGGCAACAGCAGGGAAAACCGATATGCGCAGACGCGATGTTCTGACCGGGGCGGCGGCGGCGGCGATAGCGGGGTCTGCCCGGGCGCTTCCCGCCAAGACGCTGGTCTTCGGCGGGTCGGTCCCGCTGACCGGTGCCGCCGCCGAAACGGGGCTGAACGTCAACAACGGCTACATCACCGCGGTCAGTTACCTGAACGAACTCCTCGGCGGCGTCGAGATCGCCGGCGAGAAATACCGAATCGAACTGAAACTGTTCGACGACGCCAGCGACCCCGCACGTGCCACCACGCTGATCCAGCGCCAGATCGACGACGGCACCGACTTCTTCCTCGGTTCGTTTGGCAGCAACATCGTCCTGCCAACCGCGGCCATTACCGAACGCGCGGGCAAGCCGATGGTCCAGACCGGCGGCGGCGCCGATGCTATCTTCACCCGCGGCTTCAAATACGTCTTCGGCATGTATCCCCGGGCCACCCGCCAGTTCGTTGCCGCCGCCGCGTTGTTCAAAAGCCTGCAACCGGCGCCGCGAACCTATTCGGTGATATTCACCAACGACGCGTTCTCCAAGGCCGCCGCCGACGGGGTGAAACTGTCGTGCAACGAAGCGGGCTTCAAACTGCTGGACACGTTCGAACTGCCGCAAAAGCCGACCGATGTGTCCGGCGTGCTGTCGTCGGTGCGGGCCAAAACGCCCGACATCCTGGTTTGCGTCATGCACGATCAGGACTCGCTGCTGATCGCCCGGCAAATGATTGCAACTGGAACCAATGTGAAGCTGCTGTTTCAGGGACTCGGTCCGCAGTTGGCTTCATTCCGGGAGGCTTTGGGCAAATACGCCGATGACCTGATGTGCTCGACCTACTGGGACGAGACAGTTCCATACAAGGACAAGTTCTTCGGCGATTCGAAACAATTCACCCAATATTACCGCAGCAAATTCACCCGCCCGATTGCGTATCATACCGCCGGCGCCGCCGCCTGCATCCTGACCTACGTCCTGGCGATGCAGCAGGCCAAATCGATCGAACCCCGGGCGGTTCGCGACGCACTGGCGGCAGCCGACTTCGAAACCTTCTACAGCCGCATCAAGTTCACGCCGCAGGGCGACGGCGATGCCCTGCTTCTGGGCGGCATGATCGGCCAGGTGGAAAAGGGCAAGCTGGAAACCGTATTCCCCGTCGAGGCCCGAACCGCATCCGCGCTCTATCCCGCCCGGGCCTGGGATGTGAAGGCTTGATCCAACAGACCCTGGCGGACGGTTTGGTGCTGGGCGGCATCTATGCGCTGTCCGCCGTCGGGTTCTCGCTGATCTTCGGGGTATTGCACGTCATCAACCTCAGCCACGGTATTCTGGTGCTGATCGGCGCCTATCTGGCGCTTACTTTCTCCCGAATGCTGCAAATCGATCCACTGCTGACAGTGCCGCTGGTGATGGCGGTGTTATTCGTCATCGGCTACGCCTATCAACGGTTCCTGATCCAGTATGCCGTGGATCGATCCCGGCTGGGGTCCATGCTACTGACCTTCGGCGTCGCGCTGATGCTGCAAAATATCATGATCTGGGTGTTCTCCCCGGATATGAAGAACATCACCCCCAGCTATGCGTTCGTTTCGTTTCATATCGCCGGACTGACTTTCGACGCCGTGCGGGTCAGCGCACTGGCCGCCAGTCTGGTTCTGTTGGGCTGCCTCGCCGCGCTTTTGAAGTATTCGCCGCTCGGGCGGGTGATCCGGGCGACAGCCCAGCAGACGCTGGCAGCGCGGCTCTGCGGGGTGAATGTCCGCCATGTCTATGCGCTGACCTTCGCCGTATCGGCCGCTTTCGCCGGGGCCGCCGGAATCGTGATCGGGATCATCCTGCCGTTCTCCCCGGCCGACGAATCGATGTGGACCCTGAACGCTTTCGTCGTCGTCGTTTTGGGCGGTATCGGCAGCCCGGCGGGCGCATTGATCGGCGGGTTGCTGCTGGGTCTGGCAAGCACACTGACGGCACAATATATCGGCCCGGCGTTCCCCAACGTGACCATGTTCATGCTGCTCGTCCTGATGCTGCTCGTACGGCCCAACGGCCTGCTCGGCAACGCGTTCAGCGCCTCCCGATGAAGCCATATGCCCCCCTTTTCGTGCTGCTCTGCGCCTTGCTGCTGGCCGCCGCGCCCGGCGTTCTGCCGCCGTTCTACGTGCGCGTCGGACAAATAACGCTGTATTCCGCCGCGCTGGGAACCGCATGGGCCATCCCGGGCGGCTTCGCCGGCTACGGCAGTTTTGGCAATGCGGCATTCATCGGTGTCGGCGCCTTCGCGGCAGGCCTGACCGAGAACCAGTTCGCCAGCTTGTCACCGCCCCTGGCGCTGCTGCTGGGGCTGGGTGCGGGTGCCGCCGCCTGTGCCATCCTGTCGGCTGCCATCGCCTACCCCATCCTACGTCTGCGCGGCACATTCTTCGCCATCGCCATGCTCGGCGTTTCCCATGTGTGTTCGGAGTTGAATAACAACGTCGATGCGCTGCAAGGCTCGCTGGGGCTGAATTTCCCGGCGGTCACGATGGCCAATCTGGCACCGGAGGCGTTCTTCTACGAACTGTACCTGATCGCCGGTCTGGCGGTGCTGTGCGTGGCATGGCTGATCCAACGAAGCCGCTTCGGTGCCGGACTGCTCGCGATCCGCGAGGACGAAGATACCGCCCGCATGCTGGGTGTTCCAACGGAGCGTTACAAGCGCATCGCGTTCTTCGTCAGCGCCGTCCTGACCGGATTGCTGGGCGTGATCTATGCCCATTCCCTGGGCTACATCACCACGGATTCGGTTTACCGCGACGACACCAATCTCAATCTGGTGGTGTTCTCGCTGCTCGGCGGAATGGGAACTTTGTTCGGCCCGGCCATCGGTGCCTTTCTGCTGGTGTTCGTCACCCAGGTCGTCCTGGGCCGGCTGCTGGACTTCCATCTGTTCGCGACCGGCTTGCTGCTGGTCATCCTGGTACTCGCCGCTCCGAGCGGGATTCTCGGCTTCGTCCGAACCCGGACACGCCGCCGGTCGGCGATGGCGCCCGCGGAATGATCGGCGAACCCGTCCTGCGTCTGGAGCATGTATCCAAAAACTTCCGGGGGCTGAAAGCGATCGACGATGTCTCGTTCGCCATCCAATCCGGCTCCATCACCAGCATCATCGGCCCGAACGGCGCCGGGAAATCGACGCTGTTCAACCTGATCACCGGATATCTGCCGCTGAGCAGCGGTCGGATCGCATTCCAGGGCCGTCGAATCGACGGGATGGCGACCAACCGCATCGCGGAACTGGGTGTCG
Organism: Pseudomonadota bacterium; assembly: GCA_021805665.1. GTDB lineage: Bacteria > Pseudomonadota > Alphaproteobacteria > Acetobacterales > Acetobacteraceae > Rhodopila. The sequence continues at coordinate 5,676 of JAJZEV010000161.1, read as the reverse complement.
CCCGGGCTTTCCAGATGGCGAGGCCGTTCCGGGATTTGAGCGTGTTCGAAAACGTCCGCATTGGCGCATTGTTCGGCAAGGTGGGCGCCCGCGACGTCGCCGCCACAACGGCCCGGGCCATGGAACTGGCGGACATTGGGCATCTGGCCCTCCGTCCCGCGAGCACATTGACCGTAGGGCAGTTACGCCACCTGGAGGTCGCGCGCGCCATTGCCACCCGGGCAACGCTGCTGCTGGCGGATGAGCCTTGCGCGGGACTGAACCCGACCGAGACGGCGGCGATGATCGGCGTGCTGCGCCAGGTTCGTGCCAGCGGCGTGACGGTGGTGCTGGTGGAACACGATATGCCGTCGGTGATGGAGGTATCGGATAGGTTGCTGGTGCTGGATGCCGGACGGTTGATCGCCGATGGTCCGCCCGCCGAGGTTCGACAGGATCCCAAGGTGATCGCGGCATATCTGGGTGTTATGGACGATGAGAGCTTGCAGTTCGCCTCGGGCGATTCGTTCATCTCGCCATAGTCCGTAAGCTGGATGAACGGAGCGGAGGCCACCATGCCTGACTACGATGTTATCGTCGCCGGCGGCGGCAGCGCCGGGGTTGCCGCGGCGATCGGCAGCGCCCGGGCCGGCGCCCGCACCGCGCTGATCGAACGCGCCGGGTGCCTGGGCGGCGCCTCTACTATGCGCAACGTGCTGACCTATTGCGGGCTGTACACGCTGGGCGGCGAAACCCGGCAGGCGGTGCTGGGCGTTGCCGAGGAGGTGCTGACCCGGCTTCGGGCCTTGGGTGCGGTCACCGCCCCGTTCCGGCACCGCGGCGTCTTCGTGGTGTTCGATCCCGAGGCGGTGAAGTACACGCTGGACGCGCTGTGCGCCGAGACCGAAGTCGATGTCCTGTTGCATGCGTTCGTCACCAGGGCGGGGCGCGGCGGCGATCGTGTAACGGATGTGACGTTCCACGACCACGCTGGCGCCCATACGATCGCGGCGAAGGCGTTCGTGGATGCGACGGGCGAGTGCGATCTGGCAGCCTTGGCGGGCGCGTCCACGCGTTACGGGAACAATGGCGCGGTGAACCTGGGTACGCTGGGGATGCGCTTCGGTGGCATTGCCCCGCAGGTCCGCGTGGCACTGCCGGCGTTCGAGGCGGCGATCAAGGACGCCAAAACTCGTGGGGCTGGGCCCCTGACCAAGGAAACCAGTGTGCTGGTGCGCCTGCCGCTGTCGGGCGATCTTTGCTGCTATATGGCGTCGGAGAATTACGATCCGCGCGATGTCCGCGGCTACAGCCGGGCGGAGGCCGGCGGACGGCGGCAGGCTCGCGCATATCTGGATGTGCTGCGCTCCCTGCCCGGATGCGAGAACGCGTATCTGGTTTCAACCGGTCCGGACTTCGGCACCCGGGAATCCCGCCATATCGATGCGGTTGAGCAACTGACTTGGGACCGCATCGCCGATCGGCGGCCGGTGGCGGACAGCATCGCGCTGGGTGCCTGGGGTGTGGAGTGGCACGACCGGGAAACCTATGCCAGCAGCTTCGTGCTGCCGCCGGACGGTGGCGCCTATGAAATTCCGTTAGGGTGCCTGATCAGCCGAAATACGCCCAATCTGTTCGCCGCCGGCCGCGCTGTGGATGGGGACCGGCGGGCAGGGGCCAGCGTGCGGGTGATGGGCACCGCGTTCGCCACCGGGCAGGCGGCCGGGGTTGCCGCGGCGCTGTATGCCGATACCGGTTCGGCGGATGCCGGCCTGGTTCGTTCGGTCCTACGCGGGCAGGGCGCGCTGATCGACGTAGCGGAGCAGAGGGCAATGCCGGTGGTTGAAACACGGCAGGCATAGGGTTCATCCGCCGCCGGCCAGGCTCCTCAGCACCGATTCCGTATCCAGACCAAGACCCGGCGCCGGCCCGGTGGCGCGTCCGAATGAGGCGATCCATGGGAGTCCCGGCAACACCCCGGTTCCGTATTCATCCCAAAACCCGCGTGCGCGCAGGTGCGGACAGCCAACCAGGTCCGCCGACCGGGCAAGGGGGGTGGTTCCGGCTGCCAGCCATTCGTCGTCGCCGGCGCATTGGGTTATCGAACCGGACGGTTGCGGGGGAATACCCAGCAGGGGTTCGGGCATGGTCCAGAGCATGGCCTCGATCATGGAGAAATCCACCCGCACCACATCGCCGGAGCGGCGGCGCCACACGCCGGCGGCGGCGATGAAGGCCAGCATCAGTCCGCACATCGGGTCCAGCCACGCCATCCCCACCCGGGGCGGTACGCCTGGGTGACGGTTCAACCCCGCAAACCCGGTAAAGCATTGCAGCAGCGTGC
>JAJZEV010000161.1:0-2828 GCA_021805665.1 Pseudomonadota bacterium | reverse complement strand
CGGCCGGCTCGCGCAGCGGGAAGCTGGGCACATGGGCGGCTTGGGCGGTCGCCGCGATCCAGGTCTTGGTCTTGTCGCGGCTCCATGCCGACATCAGCGCATGCAACGCGTCCCAGTTGGCGACGCGGTCCTTCTTGGTCGCGAACCGTGGCTCCGATCCCCAGTCCGGCGAACCCATCGCCTCCAGCCACGCCTCCCATTGGCGGTCCTCACGCGGGGAGATCGCGGCATAGCCGTCGCTGGCTGGCAGGATGCACACCGTGGCGCCATTGCCATCGCCGATGCGCTCGCGGGACCAGCTTCTGCCCGTCTGGCCCGCCCGCGCCAGTTCGGCGATCGCCAGCGTCGCCAGCGCCTCGTGCATCGATACATCGACGACGGCGCCATTGCCCGGCAGCGCCGCATGCATGCCGGCGCACGCCGCCGCGATACCGCCCAGGAACGCCGATTGCTGGCCGGCCGGGGCCATCGGCGGTTCGGACAGGTCGTCGATCTGCCCGGTCAGCATCCGGGCGATGCCGCTGGCGAAGCACAGCGTCAGGTCGCTGGCGGGCTCCTCGGCCCGTGGGCCGGTCTGCCCGAACGGCGAAATCAGCACGACCGCGGCCGTTGGATTGCGGCGGCGTAATGTCTGAACATCGCGTCCGGAGCGTAGCAGAGTGGCCGGGCTGCCCTGGCAGACGATCAGATCGGCGGTTTCCAGTGTCCCCGCTTGCGCGCCGTGGTTCAGGTAGGCGTCCAGCGGGTCGGACAGGTCGGGATCGATGCGAACGACAGACGCGCCGACGTCCGCGAACAGCCGCCCGCATACTGCCGCCGCCCGGCCTGGCCCGACCTGCGCCACCCGAAAACCTTGCAACACCGTCATGCCCGCTGGCCCCCGCCTCGTCAGTGCGGCAACGATGCACAGAGACGCAGCGGTTTACAAACCGGCGCGAACGCTGCCACCCTCCATCGATCGAGGACAACAGTGCCCATACAAGTCATTCTGGATTGCGATCCCGGCACCGACGACGCGCTGGCCATTTTGCTGGCGCTGGCGTCGCCGGAATTGAACGTGCTGGCCGTCACCGTCGCCGGCGGCAATGTCGGGCTGGCGCACACGCTGCGCAACGCGCGGGCGCTGGTGTCGCTGACCGGCCGCGACACGCCGGTTTATGCCGGGGCGGATCGCCCCCTGCTGGGTGCTTTCGTCAGCGAAACCGGCGTCCACGGCCAGGACGGCATCGGCGGCGTGATCCTGCCCGAGGGCGCCCCGCCAGCCCCCGGTCTGGCGGCCGACGTCATCCGGCGCATCCTGCGTGACGCCGCCGAACCGGTCACGCTGATTGGCATCGGGCCGGCCACCAACCTGGCGCTGGCACTGACCACGGAACCGGCCCTGGCAGAACGGGTGGCCCAGATCGTGCTGATGAGCGGCGCTTGGGCCGAGGGCAACGTGACTCCGGCCGCCGAATTCAACGCCTGGAGCGACCCGGAGGCGCTGGCGATCCTGCTGGCCAGCGGGCGTCCGGTAGTGTTTGCGACGCTGGAACTGACGGCGCAGGCGCTGGTGACGCAGAGTGTCGTCGCCGGTTGGCGCGGCCTTGGAACCGGACGCTGTCTGCGGGCGGCCTGCGATATCCAGGCGACCGTGCCAGCCTCCCGCAGGCTGGGCGGGGCAGGGGCGCCGCTGCACGATCCGTGCGCCGTCGCGTGGCTGATCCAGCCGGAATTGTTCACCGCCCGCCCATGTTCCGCCCGGGTGGATCTGGGGCCGGGACCCGGGCGCGGCCGCACCCTGATCGATCGCTGGAACCGTACCGGCGATAAGCTGAACGCGGTTGTTCTGGAAACACTCGATGCCCCCGGGTTCTTCGACCTGATCGGGAACAGGCTCACACATTTGCCGTAATCGCGGCACCGTTACGTTACACCGAGGAGATACCGCATGGACCCGAACACGCTGCCCTTCGACGCCGACGCCATGCTGCTTGGATTGCGCGAATGGGTCGAATGCGAAAGCCCGACCTTCGATGCCGCAGCCGTCAACCGGATGATGGATGTCGCCTCCCGCTCCCTGATCCTGGCCGGTGCGCGGATCGAGCGCATCGCCGGCCGCATGGGGCTGGGCGACTGCGTCCGCGCGACGTTCCCCCATCCGACGCCCGATGTGCCGGGGATTCTGGTGATGGGGCATCTGGACACGGTGCATCCGATCGGCACGCCGATTCCGTTCCGGCGCGAGGGCAACAAAGCCTGGGGGCCGGGCATCCTGGATATGAAGGGCGGCAACTATCTGTCGCTGGAGGCGATCCGCCAACTGCACCGCGCGGGGTTGCGCACCGGGTTGCCGATCACCGTGCTGTTCACCAGCGACGAGGAAATCGGCAGCCCGTCCACCCGCGACTTGATCGAAGCCGAGGCGTCGCGCCACAAATACGTTCTGGTGCCGGAACCGGCCCGCCCCGATGGCGGGGTGGTGACGGGTCGTTACGCGATCGCTCGTTTCAATCTTGAAGCGACCGGCCGACCCAGCCACGCGGGGGCGGCGCTGGGGGTCGGGCGGTCGGCGATCAAGGAAATGGCGCGCAAGCTGATTCAGATCGAGGACATGACCACCGATAGCTGCACCTTCAGCGTCGGTGTGATCCACGGGGGCCAGTGGGTGAACTGCGTCACCACCACCTGCACCGGAGAGGCGCTGTCGATGGCCAAGCGCCAGGAGGACCTGGATCGCGGCGTGGCGGCCATGCTGGCGTTGCGCGGGTCGTCCAACGAGGTTCAGTTCAAGGTGACTCGCGGCGTCACCCGCCCGGTCTGGGAACCCGACGCCAAATGCATGGCGC
>JAJZEV010000203.1 GCA_021805665.1 Pseudomonadota bacterium | reverse complement strand
TGCTTGGTCGTGTCGTCGGAGGCACCGATCACCGCCACCGCACGCGGATGGAAAAGGGCGTGCAAAGCGTCCCGGGTGGCGATCGGCATGGGGAAGGCACTCCTGTCCTTTGGCGGCGTGGCGAAGTGACCGCTTCGATTGACGCACGGTCGGTGGGTACCGTTAGGGCGGGCGCAGGCCCGCCATGACGGTGATAGGCCGGTGGAGCGGAGCAGGCGACTCGCATATTTCGCGGCCTCTCCATCGCGGCGCGCATACTGTCCGCCGGCCGGCGCCATGTCCATTCGGAGCAAGTCCGGCTATTCTGCCCTGATCGAGAGAGGGAGAAAACGATGCCGGATGCGATCCTGCTGCGCGAAATGCGCGGGCATATCTTGGTACTCACCATCAACCGGCCGGAACGAATGAACGCGCTGTCGCCCGAATTGTCGGACGCGCTGATTGGGGCGTTCGTGGAGGCCGGCGCCGACCCCGATGTGCGGGTGGTGGTGCTGACCGCGGTTGGCGACCGAGCGTTCTGTGCGGGGGCCGACCTGAAGGCGCGGGCGCGGGAGGATGCCGAGGGCAAGCCATTCCAGCCGCTGCTGTCGCGTGTGCAGCGCTATCTGTTCGAAGTGGTGTACGAAACGATCAAGCCGACGATCGCGGCGCTGAACGGGCCGGCGGTGGCGGGCGGGATGGAACTGGCCCTGGCCTGCGACATGCGCGTGGCGGCGGAGCACACCACGATGGGCCTGCCGGAAGCCAAACGCGGCAAGGGCGCGCATTTCGCCAACGTCATGCTGCCGCGGATGGTGCCGTCGGGCATCGCCTATGAGATGCTGTATCTGGGCGAATATATCGGCGCCGAGGATGCCCGCCGCTGGGGTCTGGTGAACCGCGTGGTCCCGAAGGGCGAGGCGTTGAACGAGGCGATGCGGATGGCCGAGGCGATTTGCGAAAACGCACCCGTGTCGCTGCGTCGGATGAAGGAAACCGCTGTCCGGTCGAACGGGTTGCCGTTGCCCGTGGCGCTGCGGCTGAACGAGGGCATCAGTCCCTACAGCAGCGAGGACCGGGTGGAAGGGATCAAGGCATACGTGGAAAAGCGCAAGCCGGAGTGGAAAGGCCGCTAGGTCAGGTATCGGGATGCGGCCGGTTTGGCCGCCCCGGGGAACTACCTTTGCATGCGCATCAACTGATCCATGGGCATCATGTTATGATTCAGGTGAAACATGATCCACAGAGATCCGGTCAACAGCAGCAGAACGATCAAAACCCCGAACGCCAGCGCCAACACGTTGTTCGCATTGTCCGGCCCGGTCGTGATGTGCAGGAAGAAGACCAGGTGTACCCCCATCTGGGCGATCGCCAGCACGATCAGCGCAACTGGAATGCTGGGACCCCAGACCAGATGGGTTTGGGCAATAAAAAAGGATACTCCGGTCAACAGAAACGCCAGGCCGAGGCCGATGAGATAGGTGGCGACACCCGCTTGCGAACCCTCGTCGCCCGGGGCGGCATCCGATGCGCCGAACTCCGGTGTATCGTCGTCGCTCATTGGCCGGCTCCGATCAGATAGACGACGCTGAACAGCGCCACCCAGATAATATCCAGTGCGTGCCAGAACAGGCTGAAACACATCACCCGCCGCAGGATGTCCGGGCGGTATCCCTTCGCGAGCACCTGGGCCATCATGGTCAGCAGCCACATAAGACCGGCGGTCACATGCAGTCCGTGACAGCCAACCAGGGTGAAAAATGCGGTCAGGAACGCGCTTTTTGCCGGGCCGGCGCCCCGTGCGGCCAACCCGGCGAATTCCCGAATTTCCAACGACACAAAGATAGCGCCCAGCACGAACGTTGCGGCCATTGCAGTCTGGAACATCGGACTGCTCTTTCGCTGCGCGCCAATACTGGCCAGGCCGCAGGTGAAGCTGGAAAGCAACAGGCATATCGTTTCAATGCCAACGTTGGTCAGGTCGAATAGCTGCTTTCCGGTGGGGCCGCCCGCCGTGGAATCGGACAAAACCGCGTAGCTCGCGAAAAACGCCGAGAACATGATGATGTCGCTGAGCAGGAATATCCAAAAACCATAGCCGACAATGATCCGTTTCGACGGCATGCCGCCACCCGGGAATCGCGCCGCATGACCCTGGTGATCTGCGTGAGCCGCGCTCATTGTGCCGCCCCCAACCGCCTTGGTGCCCGGGTTCTGGATGCTCGGTTTTCACGGTCGATACGCGCCACGGTTTCAACCGGGATGATATAGTCGTCGCGATCCCGCCACGCGAATACCACGAACGTCGCGAAAGCGCCGGCAATCGCCAAACCGGCCATCCACCATATATGCCAGATCAGGGCAAAACCCATCATCGTGGCGAAGAACGCACAGATGAAGCCAGTCGGGCTGTTACGGGGCATTTCAACACTGTCGTAGTCCGGTTCCGGGCTCGGTGCCGGTTGCTGGATCGCGCGTTGCTTCAGGTCCCAGTATGTGTCGCTACCGGAAACGGATGGCAGGACAGCGAAGTTGAAAACCGGAGGTGGCGATGCTGTCGCC
>JAJZEV010000332.1 GCA_021805665.1 Pseudomonadota bacterium | reverse complement strand
AGCTTCGATTTTGGACTTGCTGGCATCCGATCGGCCTTTGCCACCGCAAAACCGCGATCACACCTTGTCCGGCAACTGGTCGGGATATCGGGAATGCCACGTGCGGCCCGACCTTCTTTTGATCTACGACAAATTTGACGGCGACGAGCTTCGGCTCGTGCGGCTGGGATCGCACAGCGATCTTTTTGGATAGGAGACGGTCAGCCCGCATCCAGCTGCCCGCACCTCCCCCCCCTCCGCGATAACGAGAACGCTGTTCCGCCCCCCGGATGGTTCGTGCGAAACTCTTACCATCACCTGATCGATGGGGCTTGTCATGGCTAAAGCCGACGTTGCCACCCTCTCCAGCAGGTTCTGGATTTCGATACCGGCGTCCATCCGCTCTTCAAGGAAACGGCAACCTGACCAGAAATTTGCCTTCATCCCAAAACACGGCGGCGTGATGCTTGTCCCGGTTCCAAGACTGGAAGACCTCGCGGGGTCGATGCGCGGCGCCGACACCGAAAACTACCGGGATCGGAATGACCGCCATTAGACCTGTTGCGAAAGTAGCCTGATTTTCGTGTGACGCGATCTGGCTGCGAGGTCGCGTTTCCCCATGTCCCGGTGTCCGCTCAAAACGGTTCGAACCCCGCTTCGATGTTCACCAGACCCGCGACGACGGCCGTTTTGGTGTGGTGCGTCCGCAGCGGGTTCCGGTAGCGTTCCGACACGATACCGAACTGCTTGCACCGTCCAATGCGGTACTCTACCGCAACGCGGAAGCTGCCGAGGCCCCGGTTGTACTGGTTCTCCTCCTCCGTCAGTTCGCCGTCTTTCGGCTTCTTGTATGGAAAATCGATGTTCGGGTGCTCCTTGTCGTAGCCCTGACAGGCGCTGTCCACATAGAGCCGGGCACGATTTGGCAGCTTCGGCCCCTCGCGGCGGATCGTCAGGTCGTGGCGGCTGCCGGGGTGGGAGTGCGAGATCGAGGCGATCCGGCCCTCGCCGGTCACAACATCCTCGGCCTTCAGAGTGTGGCGCTTCTTCTTGCCGGAATAATGCTCTCTCTGGATTGCCTCCTCGCCGGGGCGCTCGATGGGCTGCTCCGTGCAATCGATAATGACCGCCTCGGCCTCGCGCCGGGTCAGCCGGGGCGTGCGGCACACGCCATACAGCGGTTTCACCATCGCCTCGGTTCGCTCGATCGCCCGGCATACGGCGCTGCGGTCGACCTTGTAGAAGAAGCCGAGGAACTCCTGCGTCACATAGCAGCGATAATACACCAGCATGACCAGCGGGTGGTCCTCCAGACCGCCGATCTCGTGCGGGCGCCCCGCCTTGACCTTGGCACGCTGCGCCGCGTCCCATGGCGTGAGCAACCGCTAGAGCATCGCATTGAAGGCCGCAACGCCGACCCCGGTCAGGCGATGGACGCTCGGGCTGTGGCGCAGCCGGGCGGCTGAGAATGGGCTGGGCATAGGCGCTGGCTCCTTTGCGTTGAAGGAGTCCCGGGAATTATACATGCCCGTGACCGGGGAACCCCCTATTTCGCGGCAAACAGGCCGCTGTGGGCCGACTTTCGCAACAGGTTTATTCATCCGCGTCTGATAGCCCGGCCCTGCGATTTGAACCAATCGACGACGTTGGCATCGAACTTCGCATGGGCCGGAGTCTTTAGCGCCGGCAAGCCAATGACGGCATCGCCCCAGCATTCCTCTGTTGTCGCCGGGTTGTCCGCGTGCTCCTGCGCCAGCCGCTGGATACCCTGGTCAGGGCGGGACCGCAGCATGGCACAGTTCCTGCCGCTTGCCTCAAGCCGCGGTATGCCTGGCATGATAACCAGCCCTTTCCTGTCTGCTGGCATCGCGTGCCGATCCTTACCCGTCCCGCGGCATCCGTTGCCCGAGCCCCTGCGCCAGCATCGCGACCGCCAGGGCGTTCAGACTCACCCCCTCCTGCCGCGCCCGCTCGGCCAGCCCACGATGCAACGACTTCGGCGTCCGCAGCACCCATTTGCCGGAGTAATCATCCGACGAACCGCCGGTCGGCGATGGCACCGGCCGCCCGGCCTGCACCATCGCCGCGATCCAATCGCGCTTCGCCTCGGCGCCATTGGCAATGGCCTCCTCGACCGTCTCCCCGTCCGAGATGCAGCCGGGCAAATCGGGGAACTCAATCAGATACCCACCGCCTTCTTCGGACGCCAGCGGCCGGACCGTGAACCGGTACTCAAGTTCTGTCATCGTTGCCTCTCACCGAATCGATCAAACGGACGAAGCGTTGCACGTAAACCGGCTTGATCGGCCGGTGCGCCGGGACGGACAACGCCTCCGCAACGTCGGGATGCTCAAACACCACATGGCTGCCGCCGGACTTGCGGACATTGACCCCGAAGGCGGCGGCGACACTTTCCAGACTGGCGATGCGCCAATCCCGAGGATTTCCGCGCATTGCGTCGAGTGTCTTGTCGCCCCTGGCCATGCACGCCCCTGATCATGGACAGCATATAGTATTACCGGCGGTATCGTTCAACCGGTATCCGCTACGCATGCAACCCCGGCGCCTCA
>JAJZEV010000057.1 GCA_021805665.1 Pseudomonadota bacterium | reverse complement strand
CCTGGCCGCCGCGCTGGCCGGATCGTTGGGTATCGCCCCGACCGGCAACATCGATCCGGAACGGCGATCCCCTTCGATGTTCGAGCCGATTCATGGTTCGGCCTTCGATATTACCGGCAAGGGGATCGCCAATCCGGTCGCGACGTTCTGGACCGGTGCGATGATGCTGGAACACCTGGGCGAGAAGCCGGCCGCCGATCTGCTGATGCGGGCGGTCGAACAGGTGTGCGCGGCGGGGATTTTGTCCCCCGACCTCGGCGGTTCGGCAACGACCAAGGACGTGACCAAGGCAGTCGTGGAAGCGGTTCGGGGTATGAACCGGTAATATCCACGGCGCTGGAGCCCCGCGAATCGGGTACGACACGGGGTTCTGGCGTGCCTTCGGAAAGATCCGATGTAGAAACGTACCCGTCAGCGCATCGAAAGCGGCAACGCGCAGGCCGGTCAAACGGTGGACGGTCGCGCTGCGGTGCGGTAAGCTGCCTTGCGTTGAGGCAACCCCCTGTTTCCAGTCGGAAAGATCGCTCATTTTGGGGCATTTTTTTGTAACAGGCCAATTTCGCCGCCATTCCAGGCGTGCATCGCGGGGAGTCCGCAGCTAGCAACGACGGTCTCGCTCGATCGGGCAGGCCTATGAGCAAAGATCGGTTAAGGAGACCCCATGTCCGTCGGACAGCATGATTCCGTCATGGAAAGCCCTCGTCTTTCGCAATGGCTCCGCTATCTGGCGACCGCCGTGGCGGCGGCAACCCTGGCCGGGCCGGCGCAGGCCGCGAATTCGCAAATGGATGCTTGCGACCAACTGCAGATGGTTGTCTGGGGAATCATCGCGCCAGGCTCAACGTTCGGCTTGATCAAAAACCTGGAAGCGGTACCCGGCGTCGATCATGTCAGTTTCGACCTGCGGCACGCCCTTGCCACCATCGAGATACGGCATGGTGTCGCTGTCACCGACAGCCAACTGCGCGCCGCGGTGAAAAGTGCCAGTTACACGCCCCGGGAGATCAACCGACCATCGACCTGCCCTAACCCCGGATCGGACGAATGAGCGAGCGCCCCCTGCCTAACCTTACCCGGATCATCCGACCGGTTGTCTTCCTGATTGTCATGCTGTTTCTGTCCAGCCGGGCCAGCGCGCAAATCACCTTCCCCGGTGCATCGCCGGTTTCGGCGGGCAACCTCACCGTGCTCCTGAAGCCGGAGACGGTCGATTACACGGGCGGCGCATCCAGTACGGTCGATAAGAACGTGCTTATTTACGGCGCCTCGCCCAGCCTTGCCATTATCGTCCAAAACAACAGCTTCGTTTCCAACGAAGCCACCATTACCGAGATGGGCCGATCGCACAGGGTCATCGCCAACGGATTCGGCGACACACTTATCCAACCGCGCTACACGATCTTTCAGCAGGACGGCCCCGGTTCGACCTTCCGTATCGCGCCCTATATCGGGGCGGTTCTGCCGACGGGCATGGACAATGCAAACAGCATGATGCCGCGTGGCGGGCAACCCGGGACCGGCACGTTGGCGACGCGGGATGCGATGACGACGTCGTACCAGACGCTGGACTGGAACGCCGCCGCCGAAGTCGGCTATCAGGCTAACACTGCTGGCGCGGGCTACCAGGTCGGCAATACACTTTTCGCCGATTTTGGGTTCCATTACAGGTTGTGGCCCCTGGAACTGGGCGAGGAAGTTCCAGGGGAATTATATGCTTCTATAGAAAGCAATTATACTTCCAGCCTGGCCAATCGGAGCGGCGGTCAGAGTATCCGCGGGACTGGCGGTCAAGCACTGATCATGGACCCGGGTATCATTTACACGACACGTTTATACTCGTTCACCCTGACGGGCTTTGTGCCCGCCTATCAGCAGCTTCGCGACAATGGCAACCGGTTGAATTACGGTCTTTTGGGCGCATTTCGCTACAGCTTCTTCACATCGAACCACTGGTAATCGCAGTCCGTCGCACGATGCGTCGACGATCGTGATGGCTTCCCATCCGATTCATGATCTTGCGACGTTCAAGGCGCAATTACAGCGAAACAGAGGAACGCCGCGGCCGGGATCACCTCCGGGACACCGGTTCCCCGCCGCGCATCGCAATTTGAACAAAGCAGTTGGAGAGGCGGCGGTTGCCCGTCTGTCCAGTCCGGCGTCGATAATCGTCGGTCTGGCACCATGGCGGGTGTGGTGGAACGCGGCGCTGGCTCCGAGGGGTCCAGCGCCGATAATGGCGATGTTCGTCGCAACTCCGTTCGCCGGCATGACCCGGGGCAGATTGACGTGTATAATCTAAGCCCTCGGTTCAAGTATCCCTGGTTTGAGCGGCAATTCTGGATCAGGAGGCGATATGTCAAGCACGGCAATGTTGCCCGCGGATTTCGATGTGCTGGCGCCGGATGGGTCGGAGGTGCGGATTCTGCTGGCGACGGCGGGCGGCAGCATGGCGCATTTCCGACTGCCGGCGGGGGCGGTTTCAAAGCCGGTGCGGCATCGAACCGTGGAGGAAATCTGATACATCGTCGCCGGTTCCGGCGAGATGTGGCGAT
>JAJZEV010000198.1 GCA_021805665.1 Pseudomonadota bacterium | reverse complement strand
GCGCTTGTGTTGCCGAAAAAGCGACGTATAGGGCAGGGCATGACACAACACATCGAAACCGACGTGGCGATCGTCGGGGCCGGCCCGGTCGGTCTGTTCGCCGTCTTCCAGCTTGGGATGCTGAAGCTGTCCAGCGTGCTGATCGACGCTCTGACCGAAACCGGCGGCCAGTGTTCGGCACTGTACCCGGAAAAGCCGATCTACGACATTCCCGCCCATCCGGCGATCGAGGCAGGGGCGCTGATTACCCGCCTGGAGGAGCAGATCGCCCCATTCCAGGCGCCCCGGCTGCTCGGTCGTCAAGTGAACGGCCTGCGCGGGCAAACCGGCGCGTTTACCCTGAGCACCGATCATGGCGACACGATCGCGGCCAAGGCGGTGATCGTTGCCGCCGGGGCCGGGGCGTTCGGGCCGAACCGTCCGCCGCTGGACGGGCTGGAGGCGTATGAGGCGACCGGCGCGGTGCAATATTACGTCCGCCGCCGGGAGGATTTTCGGGGCAAACGCGTGGTGATCGCGGGCGGCGGGGATTCGGCGGTCGATTGGGCGCTGGCGTTGAAGGACATCGCCCGCGTTCAGGTGGTGCATCGCCGGCCCAAATTCCGCGCCGCGCCGGAAACCGCCGCCCAACTGGACGAAGCCGCCGCGAAAGGGGAAATCGAGATGGTGATCCCCTACCAACTCCATGGCCTGACCGGCACGAACGGGGCGTTGTCGTCGGTGGAGGTGGCCACGCTGGACGGGGCGGTGAAGTCGCTGCCGGCCGACGTGCTGCTGCCGTTCTTCGGCCTGTCGATGGATTTGGGGCCGATCGCCGCCTGGGGTCTGGACAGCGAAAAAAGCCATATCCTGGTGAATCCGGCGACCGGACAGACCAGCGTGCCGGGGATTTTCGCCATCGGGGACGTGGCAACGTACCCCGGAAAGCTGAAACTGATCCTGCAAGGCTTCAGCGAGGCGGCCGTCGCCGCCCACGCGATTCATCCGATCGTGCATCCCGACCGGGCGCTGCATTTCGAGTATTCCACCAGCAAAGGCGTGCCCGGCTGATCGGCGGCGGACAACAACGTTCGAAATCGCGTCGGGTCCATGACGGCCTCCGGTACCGGAGGGCCGCATGACCGGACACTTCACGAACCGCGAAGCATCGACAGATCCCGGGCTGGCGACAACTGGCAAGGTGAACCTTGCGATGCTTCCGTCTCGCGCCTAGGTTCCGCCTCTTCGCTGTCAAGTCCGGTTCGGGAGAGGGATATGTTCAAGGGTTCGCTCGTCGCGTTGATAACCCCCATGCGGGAAGATGGGGCCGTGGATGAGAAAGCCTTCGCCGAGTTCGTGGACTGGCAGATCAAGGAAGGCACCCATGGTGTGGTTCCGGTCGGCACCACCGGTGAAAGCCCCACTCTGTCGCACGATGAACACCGCCGGGTGGTGGAAATCGCCATCGAGGTCAGCAACGGCCGTATTCCGGTGATCGCGGGCGCGGGATCCAACAGCACGGAAGAAGCCATCGCGCTGACCCGCCATGCCAAGGAAGCCGGCGCGGACGCGGCGCTGATCGTGACGCCATACTACAACAAGCCCACGCAGGAAGGCATGTTCCTGCATTACACCGCCATCGCGGACGCGGTGGATTTGCCGATTATCATTTACAACATCCCGCCGCGCAGTGTCGTGGACATGAGCGTGGAGACGATGGCGCGTTTGGCTAAGCACCCGAACATTATCGGGGTGAAGGACGCGACCGCCAATCTGGTTCGCCCGCTGCATACAAGACGCGCTTGCGGCGACGATTTCTGCCAGTTGTCTGGGGAAGATCATACGGCCCTGTCGTTCAACGCCGCTGGCGGTGTTGGCTGCATCAGCGTCACCGCCAATGTGGCGCCGCGCCTGTGCAGCGAAATGCAGACCGCCTGGGCCGAAGGCCGTCTGGCCGACGCGATGGCGATTCAGAACCGGCTTGTGCCTTTGCACGACGCGCTGTTCGCCGAAACCAGCCCCGGTCCGGTGAAATACGCGGCGTCGCTGATGGGCAAGACGTCGGAACGCTGCCGCCTGCCGCTGGCGCCGCTTATGGGCCCGACGCGGGAGCGGGTGAAGGCCGCGATGTCCGGCATTGGCCTGCTGAACTAACGGCTCGGCCTTCGGGCGGGGTTATCTGTCGTCTCTGCGATTTATTGATGATCCGCTTATGCCGGGTCACGAGGAAAAATGGCTGAAGCCAAGAAAAAGGGCATGATCTCGCACGGCGTCGCGGCCCAAAACCGCAAGGCGCGGTTCGACTATTCGATCAAGGATACGATGGAAGCCGGCATGGTGCTGAAGGGGCCGGAGGTTAAATCCCTGAGGCTGGGCCGAGCGACGCTGACCGAGGCGTGGGCCGGGGAGCGGGAGGGGGAGATGTGGCTGTTCAACTCCTACATCCCCGAATACCAGGGCGGCGTGCTGTCGCGCTTCGAACCGCGCGCGCCGCGCAAGCTGCTGCTGAAGAAGAAGCAGATCGTGCAGCTTTTGACTGCCGTGGCGAAGCAGGGTGCCACGCTGGTGCCGCTGCAGATCCACTTCAACGACCAGGGCCGCGCGAAAGTGCTGCTGGGCGTTGGCCTTGGGCGGCAGAAGCAGGACAAGCGCGAGGCCATCAAGGACCGTGACTGGAAGCGCGACAAAGCCCGCTTAATGAGTCACCGGGGGTAGTGGTTGGACGCGGATGGCGAAATCGCTTGCCAAGGCGAACTCATTTCTATAGAACATATAGGGAACAAACTTGAGATCAATCCCATATGAGCGACGATCCGCTTGATCTGATTCCCGACTTCGCCCGTGTTTCGGTGGCAGCCGTCCTGGTGTCCGGCGATGCGGATCCCCGGGCGGCCCTTGCCGAAGCCGGCATCACCGACCCGATCGCCGTGGAAATCAGGATCGGCGATACGGTGGACCCGTCGCAGGGTTTTTTTGGCGATGGCGTGACTCCGAACCTGACCGCTGTGCTGGAGACGCGGAACCGCCCCCCTGCTGGTGCCTGTCCGGCCGGGCAGCGGGCGGAATCCGGCGTCCCCGGGCAGGCGGCACGATCGGTTCGGGGTGACGCGATCAATTTGCCCCCGGCATTTGGTTTCCGGCCCATCGCGCCGGTTCGCGGATCGGGTGGCGGGTGACAAATTTCTAATCCGTCGTTCGCAAGACCTTGGAATATCAATCCGATCGAACGCTTTTCGGATGCTGCGTCCCGAGCCGATGGCGCCATGACCGAAATGTAACGGGTTCCAGCCTGGACAAGGGCCTCCGATCCGCCGTTAACCCTTTCAGAACGGCGATGGTTTACAACGGCCGCTGTATCCCGGAGGTGACCGACTATGCTGGGCTTCGCGATCCTTGCCGCCCTTTTGCTGGCCCTCGCCGCGCTGTATATCCACGACAAGCGGCAGACGGCCCATACCATTCTGCGCAACTATCCGATCATTGGCTACTTTCGCTATTTCGCCGAAACGCTTGGCGAATACATGCGTCAATATCAATATTTGCCGGACTGGGCTGAACGGCCGTTCAACCGGCTGGAACGGGGTTGGGTGTACCGCTCCGCCAAGGGCGTTTCCAACCTTCGCAGCTTCGGCAGTGAGAACGTGCCATCGTTCGTGTTCCGCAATGCCGCCTTTCCGGTTTTGGATGAGGAGAAGCTGCCCTATCCCGGCAAGCAGATCGGTATCGGCGAAGGCCCCGGCGCCTGCCGTCAGCCTTATATGGCTCGCACGTTTTTCAACATCAGCGGCATGAGCTACGGCGCCCTGAGCCCCGCCGCCGTCACCGCTTTGTCGCGTGGGGCCAAAGTCGCCGGCATCTGGATGGCGACCGGTGAAGGGGGCCTGGCACCGGCCCACCTGTCGGGCGGCTGCGACATCGTCATGCAGATTGGCACGGCCAAGTACGGCGCCCGCAACCCGGACGGAACCTTGTCGGAGGAGAAACTGCGAGAGATCGCCGCGCACGAAAATGTCCGTATGTTCGAGGTGAAACTGGCGCAGGGTGCGAAACCGGGAAAAGGGGGAATCCTGCCGGGTGCCAAGGTCACTGCCGAAATCGCAGCAATTCGCGGCATTCCCGCGGGCCGTGACAGTATCAGCCCCAACCGTCACCACGATATCGGCAATGTCCGCGAACTCGGTCAGTTCGTGGCGCGGGTTCGGGGCGTTACCGGCAAGCCGGTGGGCGTAAAGTTCGTCGCCGGCGACACCGAATTTCTGGATGCCTGGTTCGAGGACTGCGTCGCCCGGCCGGAGGGTTGCCCCGATTACATCCAAATCGACGGCGGCGAGGGCGGAACGGGCGCCGCACCTTCTGCCCTGATCGACTATGTCGGCTTGCCGATCACCCTGGCACTTCCGCTGGCCGCTGCCGCCCGGGAACGGCACGGCCTGCAGGATCGCATCAGGATCATTGCGTCGGCGAAGCTGATTACCCCCGACAAGGTGGCATGGGCGTTATGCATGGGGGCCGACTTCGTTTCTTCGGGTCGGGGTTTCATGTTCAGCCTGGGCTGCATCCAGGCGATGAAATGCGGATCCGGCCATTGTCCGACCGGCGTTACAGCGTCGGTTCCTTCGCTGATTGCCGGCCTGGACCCCACCGACAAGGCGGCCAGGGTTGCCAATTATGCAATCCAGGTCCGGAATGAGGTGGAAATCATCGCCCATGCTTGCGGCCTGACGGACCCCACCGGATTCCGTCCGCGTCATGTGACAGAGATCGAACGCGGCGTTGGAGGATTCCGGGCGGCGCAGGGCAGCGATTAGGATTCTTGCAGTATCCCGTGCGAGCATTCGCTCGGGAGGACCCATCGGTGACCTATGAACACATCCTGCTGGACCGCGAAGACGGGGTCGGCACCATCACGCTGAACCGGCCCGAGGTCCTGAACGCCATGAACCGGCTACTTTATGCTGAACTCGTGGACGCGGTTAGAGCGTTGGACGCCGACGACAGCGTCGGCTGTATCGTCATCACCGGCGCCGGGGAGAAGGCGTTCTCGGCTGGTGGCGACATTCACGAGCAACGCTCCGACGACCGAATCTATACCCGGGAGCAGTTGGATGCGATGAGCGACCCGCGCCGGTCATATGAGATCGGTGCCTGCCGTAAGCCGACGATCGGGATGATGAACGGCTTGGCCTTCGGCGGTGCGGCGGTGCTGTCTTCCAGCCTGGATATGCGGGTGGGGTGCGAGGGCACCAGGTTTCGCTTCCTCGGTGCCGCGTATGGGCGGATCAACAGCACCTGGACGTTGCCGAACCAGGTTGGCTGGCCGATGGCGAAGGAACTGCTGTTCAGCGCCCGCGTGGTGGAAGCCGAGGAAGCGTATCGCATCGGCCTGCTGAATCATTTGGTTCCCCGGGCGGAACTGCGGGAGAAAACGATGTGGCTGGCGCGGATGATCGCGGGCAACCATCGTGGTGCGGTAATGGGGGTAAAGTCGTTGCTGCTACAGCAGCTTGGGCAAGGCTTGCAGGGCCAGTGGGCGGCGGAACACGACTACACGACCCATATCATGCCCGGTGCGAAGGCGGAGGACGCGTTTCCGGACTTTATCGCCCGGAAGGGGCGGTAACGGCCGATGATTTATTCGATGTGGGGCGGTGGCTCTTCGCGGATTCACCCGCATCGAGGACGCTTTTTAAGCAGCATGCGGAGGCCGCGGCGCCAACGGGCGGCGGTTACAGGAAAAACCCGGGCGGTCGACCATATTTTGCTTCGAACGCGAACCTAATCGCCGTTCGGATCACGCCAGATCACCGATGGATCCGCGGACGAGGACCCGCCCCCGGTCGTGATCGGGCTCGCCATGATTCAGTCCATGAGCGACGATGTAGCTGTTGGACACCTCGAAATCGATTGCGTTACCCGGCCGCATCGCCGAGAGCGATTCCACCGGCTTTGCCTCCTGCCGACATCGGGCTACCGTCAGCAGCAGCGCGGCTCTATAGCCATCGCAGCGCGCGCGTGGGCCAGCCGGCATTCCAGACCTTCGTCAGTGGACGGATTTTGTTGCCTTCGAAGTTGCGGCCTCTCCAAATCAAACCAGGGTATGGACGATCACTGGTCCGGCGATGGCGGTGGCGGACCCGGCCATGAGACCCGTAACATCGCTGATGATGGGGATGGCAGCTTCCTTGATCTCGCGCGTCAGTTCCCCGGTATGTCCGGGTTTGGCTTTGGCGTCACGAATATCTTCGTACACGTCTGCCTCCAACATCGGGATGGCGCGGCGCTGTCCATTGTATTCGCGGAACCAATGGCGACACTGACTTGTTGGTTATGGCGACAGGCTTTTCCCCGGCCGTGAGAAGGTAGACAAGGACTTCCGCTTGTGGCCTCGCGACTTCGTGCAATCCGTCGTGCGACGGGCGGGCCTATGTTGGCGACCTGACGCCAGCAGGGAGCGTACCAATGCCGAATCATGTTTACAAAGTCGTCGAGCTTGTCGGTTCGTCCGATGAAAGCGTCACCAAGGCCATAGACAGCGCGATTGGAAAGGCCGCTGCCACTCTCCGGCATCTCGGCTGGTTCGAGGTTGTGCAGGTACGGGGCCAAGTCGCGGACGGCAAGGTCGCCCAGTATCAGGTGACCATGAAAGCCGGGTTCCGCTTGGAAGATGGGGTCAGCCCTGGTAAGGATTAGCGGTTTCGTGAATTGGCTGTTCCATGCGGCAAACAGGCTCCGTGGGAACATCCTGGCTTTTCAGCGCTGGAGGTAGGAGGATCATGTACCGGGCAGGTATCGGCTTACTTTCGGCGATCTTCCTCGCGGCCTGTGGCTCCCCCCAACAGCGCACCGCCCGGCTTCTTGATCAGCGCCTTGAAGCAAGTTTGGCCGCGGATGTGGCGGCCGGCACAGCGGTGGTGCAGCAGTTGCCCGATGGGGCACGCGTGACGCTGCTAAGCCAGAGTTTGTTTCCGAACAGCCCTTTGGCACTGGATGACAAAAAGACCGATATCGGAGCGAGTGTTATCGAGGGATTGCTGGACCCGAGGCTGATGCGCGTTGCAGTCGCGGATACCACGACACTCCCGGAGGAACAGCGCCAGATACGGGTCCAGAACGTCGAGAAGTACTTTGCTGAATTCGGGTTGGCGGACACGTTGCGGGCATCGTCGTCCGACGCCGCGCCCGCGCCCGCGGGCCTGACGATCAGCGTTGGCGTCTATTGTCCGGAATACGATGGACAGGCCGGTGACGGCAGCGGACCGTCGAACCCGGTCTGCGAGTAACCAGTCACGACAGCACCGTGCGGAGGGCTGGGGCGTTGACGCGGATGGTGTCCCGCCCCAGTTCGCCGGCCAGTCCGCATGACTTTGCCGGACATGCTCACGACGATCCCCCCTGTTTGCCCATCGAAGCGAGTTTGGGTAATGGCGACGGACGTTAACCGTCCCATGAAAGGCCAACAATGGCGCCCAACACCAAGCGCGTGTTCTACGTGAACAACGTCGCTGCCCCCGTGTATCTGGAGATCCTGGCCAAGCGCCCCGACATCCACATCGACAAACTGGAAAACGAGACTCCGGACGCGCAGGCGGAACCGATCCTGGCGCAGGCCCATGCTTATCAGATTGGCAGCAGCCGGCAGGAACTGGCGATGAAGCTGCAAGGCTATGCGCCATTGTTGAGCCGTTGCCCGAACCTGCTGGTGCTGTCCACCAATGGCGCCGGGTTCGACACGGTCAGCCTTGCCGACGCCACCGCTGCCGGGGTTGCCGTGGTGAATCAGGCTGGCGGCAACAAGGAAGGCGTGGCCGAACACGTCATGGCGATGATGCTGACGTTATCCAAGCGCATCGTTCAGTCCGACCACGCGATGCGCGCCGGGGCGACTTATAAGCGTATCGAGTTCATGGGCGACGACATCCAGGGCCGCACGATCGGCATTATCGGACTGGGCCATGTCGGCACCCGCGTCGCCGAACTGTGCAAGGGCCTGTTTCAGATGCGCGTCATTGCCTATGACCCGTATCAGACCGCCGAACAACTCGCGGCAAAAGGGGCCGAAAAGGCCGCGACGCTGGAGGAGATGTTGAGCGCCGCCGACTATGTCTCTGTCAACTGCCCGCACACGGCCGAAACCCGAGGCATGATGGGTGCGGCGCAATTCAAGGCGATGCGGCCGCATGCGTATTTCATCACCACCGCGCGTGGCGGCATCCATGACGAGGCAGCCTTGGCGGCGGCGTTGACCGCGAAGACGATCGCCGGGGCCGGCCTGGATGTCTGGGAAGACGAGCCGCCGCCGTCCGATCATCCTCTGCTGCACTTCGACAACGTCGTGGTCAGCCCGCACACCGCCGGCATCACCCGGCAGTCCCGGCACAACATCGCCAGGATCGCGGCGGAGCAGATGCTGGACATCCTGGACGGCAAGAAGCCGCCCAGGCTGCTGAATCCCGAAGTCTGGCCCGCCTATCGCGCGCGGTTCGCCGCCATCCTGGGCTTCCAGCCGGAAGCCTGACGCTACCCGACCGCGACCGAGTAGATATCCTTCACCCCGGACGGCAGGGGCAGCGAGTCCCACGTTGCCCCGCCATCCTCGGTGCCGTAAATCTCCCCGTCGTAGCGCGCGCCGATATAGACCTGATCGGGGTCGGTCTGATGCAGTGCGACCGACATGATGGTGCCATGCACCTGCACTTTGTCGAACCGCGTCCAGGATGCGCCCTTGTCGGTGCTGCGATAGATCGCGCCATCCTTGCTCGCCGCCGCGACGCTCAGCGCCGCATACAGCGTGTTGCCGTCCTGCGGCGACACCTTGATATCCCGCCCGTAAGTGGTCGGTGAGAACCGCCCCAGTTCCATATCCCGCCAGGTCTGGCCGCCGTCTTCGGTCTCGAACAGACCCATGCGCACCGCCAGGATCGCCTTGTCCGGATCGGCCGGGCTGATCGCGATGGCGTGGCCGTCGAGCATGCCCTCGTTATAGGTATCGCTGACGATCTTGCTTTTCAGGTGCGGTTGCTGCGCCAGGCGGATCAGGTCGGTGCTGCAATCGGTCCAGCTTTCGCCGCCATCGGTCGTTTTCATTACGCCGTTGACTTCCAGCGCCGCGAAGATCGTGGCCGGCTTGTTCGGCTGCTGCGCCATCCGCATCACACGGCAGGCGAACGGCATCACCGCCCGGTCCGGCATCCCGGGGTTCGGCAGTTCGCGCCACGTCTCCCCGCAATCCCCGCTGCGATACATGCCGATCGGGGAGGCGCCGGCATAGATCAGATTGCGATCGTTGGCATCGACGAGGAATGACCAGATTTGCCTGGTGCCAGGGAAGTTGGTGCGCTGGAAAGACTTGCCCCGGTCGGTGCTGCGATACACGCCATCGGCCGTGCCCGCGAATACCACGTTCGGATTGGTCGGATGGATATTGACCGTATAGGTCTCGATATCCTTCACAACGTGTTCCCACCGGCCGCTATCCGCCTGCCGCGCGAACACCCCCACCGATCCCTTCTGATCCGCCCGGCCGACATACCCTGCCACGCCAGCATAGACGTTCGATTTGCTTGCCATGGTTCGCTCTCCCTTGGATTCACCGAGGTTAAGCCGGTTTCCCCGTTCTGGCCAACGGACCATGCCCGGGTTAGCGTGACCGGCAGGAGAATCCGGGGAGAAAATCCATGCCCAACGTAACCGCCGAACACCTGATCGAGATCGCCAAGGGCCTGCTGATCGCGGCGGGCGCGTCGGAGGAAGAAGCGGCGGTGGTGGCCCGTTACAATATCGGTGCGAACCTGGTTGGCCATGACAGCCACGGAATCATCCTGATCCCGACCTATATCGATCGTATCAAGGCCGGTCATATCGTTCCGCAAGCGCCCTGGACCATTACGCAAGAGACACCGACCACGACCGTGATCGACGGTAACTGGGGTTTTGGCTACGCGGTCACCGACCGCGCGATGCGCTACACCATCGAAAAGGCGAAGAAGCAGAACGTCGCCGCCGCGACGGTGTTCCGCCAGAGCCATATCGGCCGCCTCGCCAGCTATCCGCTGATCGCCGCCGGCGAGGGCATGATCGCGATGATCACCGCCGATTCAGGCCGCAGCCCCAAGCATGTCGCCCCGTTCGGCGGCGCCAAGGCCAGGTTGGGCACCAATCCGCTGTGCTTCGCGATCCCATCCAACCTGGACGGTCCGCTGGTGTTCGACATGGCGACCTCCGCCGCCGCCGCCGGCAAGATCAACGTGGCGACCGCGCGTGGCGATCAGGTGCCCAACGGTTGGCTGATCGATGCCGAGGGCAAGCCGTCCAACGATCCGCGTGTGCTGAAGGCCGGTGGCGCACTGCTGCCGCTGGGCGGCACCGAGGGATATAAAGGCACGGGTCTCGCGGCGATCGTCGAAATCCTGTCGGGGCTGCTGACCGGTCTTGGCTTCGGCGTGGAACCGACCGGGCGTCACAACGACGGCTGCTTCATCGCGGTGTTCAACGTCGCCGCGTTTGGGCGGCACCGAGGGATATAAGGGCACGGGTCTCGCGGCGATCGTCGAAATCCTGTCGGGGCTGCTGACCGGTCTTGGCTTCGGCGTGGAACCGACCGGGCGTCACAACGACGGCTGCTTCATCGCGGTGTTCAACGTCGCTGCGTTCCGCGACCTCGGTGTGTTCAAACAGGAAGTGACCGAATTCGCGCATTACCTGAAAGCCACCCCGCCGGCGCAGGGATTTACAGAAGTTTACTACCCCGGCGAAATAGAATTCAGGAAAGAGCAGGACCGCCGCAAGAACGGTGTGCCGGTGGAAGACTCCACCTGGAACAAGATCAAGGAGTTGGCCGCGGGCTACGGCCTTACCGATAAACTCGGTCTGTAGATGGCATTCATCGGGCAATCCACGCGCCGGCTGGAAGACCAGCGGTTCCTGACCGGGCGTGGTGTGTTCGTTGACGATGTAAACGATGAAGGCCAGGCCAGGGCCTGTGTCGTCCGGTCGCCCCGGGCCCACGCAACGATCGACCGGATCGATACGGCTGCTGCTGCTGCGATGCGGGGCGTGCTGGGCGTCTATACATATGCGGATATAGCCGATCTTGGGGTGCTGCCCTGCGCGACCGCTGTGGCGACGGTCGCGCCCATGATCGTGCCGCCGCGTCCGGCGCTGGCCAACGGGCGGGTGCGGTTCGTCGGCGATCCGGTCGCCTTCGTCGTCGCTGAGACCGCCGCCGCCGCCCGGGACGCCGCCGAACGTGTGGGGGTGGACTACACGCCGCTGCCATGCACGGTCGATGCCGCCAACAGCCGCGATGAGTCGTTCCGCTTCCAGCGCGGCGATCCGGCCGCGGTGCAAGCCGCCATCGCCAGCGCGAAACACGTCGTCAG
>JAJZEV010000034.1:5560-11364 GCA_021805665.1 Pseudomonadota bacterium | reverse complement strand
CTGCCACAGGGCCGAACCGAGACTGCCGCCGCTTGCCGGCGTGTCGGACAAGATCGCCAGCGGACGGTGATGCAGGCCGGATCGGGTTTCCAGGCGGCGGTCGGCGGCATCGTCGTCCGGCATCCGGATGCCCATCGCACCGCGCACCAGCAGGCCGGTGGCTGCCAGGCCAAACAGGACCAGCAACGCGGCATGCAACCGGCCAGGCAGCAATGTCGGGATATTCAGCAGCGCGAGGCACAGAAACACCCCAACCACTGCCAGTGGCGGCCACAGTGCCAGCCACGCAGCCTCGAACAGGATCGCCGAACGCGCCAGAAGCCGGCGGCGGGCGAGTTGGCGCATCGGCGGCGCCTGGCCCGTCATGCCGGAAGGCGCTCCCGCTCCCAGATTGCCTCGACGGG
Source organism: Pseudomonadota bacterium (assembly GCA_021805665.1). Lineage (GTDB taxonomy): Bacteria > Pseudomonadota > Alphaproteobacteria > Acetobacterales > Acetobacteraceae > Rhodopila. Next base: position 10,960 of record JAJZEV010000034.1, on the reverse strand, counting down.
CTGGCGGTCGCGGATCGCCGACCAGCGGTTGCAGTCCACCCAAACCTCGGCCGCCAGGGGGCGTGCGTTGTAGGTCGAACTCATGACCGCACCATAGGCGCCCGCGTCCAGGATTGCCACGCGCGCGCCGGGCGCCAGCGCCGGCAGGGTCCGGGACCGGGCGAAGGTGTCGCCGGACTCGCATACCGGGCCCACGACGGAATGCCGCCGGGCCGGCGCCACGGCATCCGTTGCCGAAACCGGAACGATGCCGTGCCATGCATCGTACATCGCCGGCCGGACCAGATCGTTCATCGCCGCATCTAGCACGATGAACGGTTCGAACGGGGTTTGCTTGACAAGAACGACCGAGGCAAGAAGCACGCCGGCTGGGCCGACCAGCCAGCGGCCCGGCTCCATGGCCAACCGGACATCGAGGTTGTGGAACGCCTGCTTCATCGCGGCGGCGAGACCGGCCGGGGACGGCGCGGGCTCATTGCGATACGGTATCCCCAGGCCGCCGCCGCAATCCACCACCTCGACCGCGTGGCCGCTCTCCCGCAACGCCACCACAAGGCTGGCGATACGCGCGAACGCTTGGCGATACGGCGCGATATCCAGTATCTGACTGCCGATATGGGTCGCCAGACCGACCGGGTGGATGCCGGGCAGCGAGGCGGCGGTCGCATACAACGCCACGGCATCGGCGTAGGGGATGCCGAACTTGTCCGTTGCCCGGCCGGTGGTAATCTTGTCGTTGGTGCCGGCATCGACATCGGGATTGACCCGCAGCGCCACCCGGGCCGTCCGGTTCCGCGCGGTGGCGAGGGCCGAGAGCATGAACAGTTCCTCGGCACTTTCGACGTTGATCTGGCCGATGTCCTGTTGCAGCGCCAGCGTCAGTTCGGCGGCCGATTTGCCGACCCCGGAATAGACGATACGGCTGGGGGGCACCCCGGCGCGAAGGGACTTCAGCATCTCCCCGCCGCTGACCACGTCGGCCCCCGATCCCTGACCGGCGAACAAAGACAGCACCGCAAGGGAGTCGTTGGCCTTGACCGCATAGTGGATACGAACGTCCAGTCCCGCGTCGGCCATCGCGCCGGCAAGTGCCGTGTAACGGGAGCGCATGGTGGCGGCGGAATACACCCAGGTGGGCGTGCCGACCGCATCGGCGATGCCGGCCAATGGAACCCCGTCCATCAGCAAGCCATCCATCGCGTCGAGCTTCAGCCCGGGGCGGAGCGCGATCAGCTCCGCTGTCGAGGGATCGGTCATCGGGTCGTTGGAAACGTGAATATCGGCCATCCGTCCAGTATATAGGCCGCGCCGGTTCGGGAAAAGGGACGCAGCACGGTCGATCCCGCGAGGAAGATGTCTATCGGCACGGGCAGCGCCAACGGCTACAACGGTTTCGAACATCCAGTGCCGGACTCATGCCCCTGAAACTCGTGATCTATGACTGCGACGGCGTCCTGATCGATTCGGAAGCGCTGTGCGACCGCGTCGTGTCCGCCGAACTGATGCAAAACGGCTGGGCGCTGGCCCCGGCGGACTGCCACCGCCTGTTTCTCGGCCTGACCTTCCCCGACATCCAGCACGCGGCGGAAGCCCAACTGGGCCGTTCGCTTGGCGCCGGCTGGATCACTCGGGTAGTCGAAAACGTCACCGCGGTCATGGCCGCCGAAGCCATCCTGATCCCGGGCGCCCGCGAGGCATTGGAAGCCACCACGGCGCTGGGTCTTCCCTATCGCATCGCCTCCAACTCCTCGCATGCGGAAATGGACGCCAAATTCACTCGCACCGGGCTGCTGGCGCTGGTCGAAAACCGCATCCACAGCGCCTATGACCTGATCGCGCGGGGTAAGCGCGGCAAGCCAGATCCCGACCTGTTCCTGGAAGCGGCGGCGGCGGCCGGTGTGCCCCCCGGCGCCTGCGTGGTGATCGAGGACTCCGTGGCCGGCGCGACAGCCGCCCGGGCGGCCGGGATGCGGTGCCTGGGCTACAGTCCCGACAACGCCGGCGCCCATTTGCAGGCGGTGGGTGCCCTTCCCTTTGCCTCGATGTTCGCGCTACCAGATTTGCTGCGAGCCCTTCAGAGCGGATCCCCATGACCATCCAGGCGTTCAGCTACCTGTATCCGTGGACCAAGGCGTTCCATGTGATGTCGATGATCGCCTGGATGGCGGCGACGTTCTACCTGCCGCGGCTGTTCGTCTATCATTGCGACCTGAAGCCGGGCAGCGCGGAATCCGAACGCTTCAAGGTCATGGAATACCGGTTGTTCAAGCAGATCATGAACCCGGCGATGATCTCCACCTGGCTGTTCGGCATCATCCTGGTGCTGACGCCCGGTGTCATCGACTGGTCCGCCGGCTGGTGGCACGTCAAGCTGCTGTGCGTGATCCTGATGTCCGGCTTTCACGGCGCGATGTCGCGCTGGCGCAAGGACTTCCTGGCCGACGCCAACCGCCGAAGCCACAAATTCTACCGATTCGCCAACGAAGTCCCCACGGTGCTGATGGTGGTGATCGTCATCATGGTCATCGTCCGCCCGTTCTGAGCAAAGGCCCCAGTCATGCCGATCCGTATCACCGACGTCCGCGAGGTCACCAAGGCGATCAGTTCGCCGATCCGCAACGCCTATATCGACTTCAGCAAGATGACCACCAGCCTGGTCGCCGTGGTCACCAACGTGACGCGCAACGGTCAGCCGGTGGTCGGCTACGGCTTCAACTCCAACGGCCGCTATGGCCAGGGCGGCCTGATCCGCGAGCGTTTCGCGCCGCGGATCCTGGAAGCCGACCCGGCCTCCCTGACGGACCTTACCGGCGACAACCTGGACCCCGACAAGGTCTGGGCCGCGATGATGCGTAATGAAAAGCCGGGTGGCCATGGGGAGCGGTCGGTCGCGGTTGGCACCATCGACATGGCGGTGTGGGACGCCGTCGCCAAGATCGCCGGCAAGCCGCTGTTCCGCCTGCTGGCAGAACGCCACGGCCTGACCGCCGACCCGAACATCTTCGTCTATGCCGCCGGCGGTTATTACTATCCCGGCAAGGACGATTCCGCCCTGTGCGCGGAAATGCGCAGCTATCTTGAACGCGGCTACAGCGTGGTGAAGATGAAGATCGGCGGTGAATCCATCGCCGACGACCGCCGCCGGATAGAGGCTGTTTTGAAGGAAATCGGCCCGGGCAACCGGCTGGCCGTGGACGCCAACGGGCGCTTCGACCTGGATACCGCCATCGCCTATGCCAAGATGCTGCGGGATTACGACCTGTTCTGGTACGAGGAAGCCGGCGATCCGCTGGACTACCAGCTTCAGGCGGCACTGGCCGAGTTCTATCCCGGCGCGATGGCAACCGGAGAGAACCTGTTCAGCCACCAGGACGCCCGCAACCTGATCCGCCACGGCGGCATGCGTCCCGATCGGGACTGGCTGCAATTCGATTGCGCTTTGTCCTATGGGCTTTGCGAATACCAGCGCACCCTGGCGATGCTGAAAGACCATGGCTGGTCCTGGAAACGCTGCATCCCGCACGGCGGTCACCAGATGTCGCTGGCCATCGCCGCCGGCCTGGGACTTGGCGGCAACGAGAGCTATCCGGATGTGTTCCAGCCCTATGGCGGATTTCCCGACGGGACCGTGGTGCGCGACAGCATCGTCACTTTGCCGGAACTTCCCGGCATCGGTTTCGAGGGCAAGTCCGATCTGTATGCAATCATGCGGGAATTGGCGCGCTAGCAGGCGGGCGACCCAATAGACCCTCGGCCGCCGCCCTGACCGGCGGCTGGTGCGATGCGAGCGGATGCAATGCCTGTCCGGGCCCACCGGGCGTGGGGTGCTGGGGATGGTTAGTCCGCTCGTGCCGGGCGGGGATCCTGCCCCGGGGACCGCCAGCGAGACCGGCCGTTCTGTCTTCATTTCGCTTGGGAGGGCGCGGAGGGCCGCTAAGAGCCGCGAAGGTGTCCGGGGCGAGTTGCCTTCGCGGCTCTTAGCGGCCCTTCGCGCTCTTCCAAGCTCAACGCCCAAGCCAACACCGGCTTCGGCGTCTAACGAGGCGTATCGACCAGCGCCTCCCGGGGGGGGCTGTCTTCAATTTGTCCGCGACTGCCTCCGGTTTAACCCGGCACGATGGGAAAGAGCGCTCCGTTGACTCATCCGAGCGTTGGGTCAACCGCCAATTTGCGCCGTCCAAAACAGGCGACAGGCCCGTGCGCAGACGGCGTGAGCCGATCCGCGGCCACTGTGAAGCCCGCCTGGATGCAAGTCGCGATCAGGCGTGCAGCCGGGCAATATCCAGCAATACGTTGGCTTCGAGCGCCTTTTCGTCGAGGCGGTGCTTCACCAGATCTCCGATACTGACGATCCCGACCAGCCTTCCGTCTTCCACAACCGGCAAATGACGGATTTTCGCCATTGTCATTGCCGCCAGCGCGGTGTCGAGCCGGTCGGACGGCCGGCAGGTGACCAGGGTGGAACTCATGATCGTTTCGACCGGCAACGTCAGTGCCAGGGCGCCATGTTCGGCAACGGCATTCATGAAATCCCGTTCCGAGAAGATGCCGGCGTGGCGCATCCACTCGTTTTCGACCACCACGGCGCCGATGCGCTGCGCGGCCATCTCGTTCACCGCGGTCTGGACCGTATCGGTGGTGCGAACCTTTACGACACGACCGCCCTTGGTATGAAGAACGTCGGAGATAAACATCGAACCCGCTCCCTTTTCTGACGAACCGACTCCGCAAATGGGTATGGGCAGGCCGTTCCCCAAGCGGATGACCGATTGTTCAGATCGTGGAAGGACCACGGGCGTGGCGCCGTCTGGCTGGACTATACCCGCACCGCCGCGGAACGGGCGGCGAGCGGTTCGCCGTCCGGCAGCAGTGCCTCCAGCGGCTGACGGCGGGTTTCGATGCCCAGGGTCCAGATGGCCAGGCACATCACGGCCAGCAGGGCGGCAATCAGTCCGGCCACGCCGCCGACGCCTTGGGCGGCGAACATCGGCACCACGGCATACGGCGTCAGCATCGCGACGCCTCGGCCGAGGGTGTTGCAGAAGCCGACGCCGCGCATCCGCAGGTCGGTCGGGAACAGTTCGGGCAGGTAGATCGCGAATCCCACGCCGATCAGGACATAAATCGCGGTGACCAGGGCGAAGCCCATGGCGATGAAGGGCACCGTCTCTCGCACATACGGGTAGGCCAGACCGATGGCGATGGCGACGAGGGAGGCGACGATCAGCACCGGCTTGCGTCCCGCCCGATCCGCCGCCACCAAGGCGATCAATGCACCGATTGGCCCCCCGAGCGACATCAGGGTTGTGTAGCCGAGCGATGTGACGATGCCGAGGCCTTGCTTGACGAAGAAGGTCGGCATCCAGGCGATGAAGCCATAGACGCCGGCGTTGATCCCGC
>JAJZEV010000034.1:0-4990 GCA_021805665.1 Pseudomonadota bacterium | reverse complement strand
CCACCCAGGCGCCCAGCATCATGCCGAGGAAGGTGGCGGAGATGAACTGGCCGTTATGGGCCATGTCGGACCAGCCGGATTTAACCATCGCACCGAGGACTCCGCCGGCCAGATAGACCTCGAACGCGTCCAGGAACATGCCGGCGCCGATCAGCGACAGGATGCGCCAGTGAAACCCCGATACGGGCAACCGGTCCAATCTGGCCCCGGCGTTGACTGCGGCGGACATGAACGTCTCCCTGTTTGTTTTCGCGGGCCGGATGGGCGTTACAAGCGTAATATCTTCCTGGCGTTGCCGGCGAAGATCGCCTGGCGGGTGTCCGCTGGCAGGGTCCGCAGGGTCTCACCGGGCATGTCGTTGTCCCAGTGCGGGTAATCGGAGCTGTACAGCAGCAGCTCGGGACCGAGCATGGCGATGAGTTGTTCCAGTTCGCCGCGGCGTTCGGGTTCGTCCAGCGGTTGGGTGGTGAAGCGGATTCGGTCGCGGACGTAGTCGAAGGGGGATTTCAGCACCCAGGGGGTTTCGTGGCGCAGGCTGCGCCAGGTGCGGTCCATGCGCCACAGCAGCGGCACGGCCCAGGCGAAGCCGTATTCCACGAACATGACCTTCAGGCCGGGAAAGCGTTCCAGCACGCCGCTGAACACCAGGCTGACGAGGTTGGCCTCGCCGATCTGGGAGAGATCGACGTAGCGCTCGTTATAGTTTTCCGGCCAGCCGCCGGCGGCGACGGGCGCACCTTGATAGATGCAGTCGGCACCGGTGACATGGACCAGGATGGGCAGGCCGTATTCCTGCGCGGCGGCGTAGATCGGATGGTAGTAGCGGTTACCCATCAGAATGTTCAGCAGCGGCAGGGAGATCGCGGCGATGGCGGGGTTGGAACCGAGCCGCCTGATCTCGGCGGCGGCGGCTTCGGGGTCCTGGACGGGGACGGACATGGCGAGACGCAGCGGGCCGATGCCGGTCAAGTCCCATTGATCCAGGAAGAAGTCGTTGCTGGCGGCGCAGAGTGCGGCACTTTCCTCTGGCCCGGACAGCGCGGCGGCCAGGGCGCCCGGTTGCAGGCAGTTCAGCAGGGCGCAGCCGATGCCGTTTTCCACCATCAGGTGCTGGCGGACCTGGGCGGGGTCGGAGCCCGCGGGGCCGCCGTCCGGTGCATGCACGTCCTGGCGCAGCGCCGATCCGTTGGGGTGCTGGAACCGCAGGGTCAGCGGGGCGACGCTGACCAGTTCGGTGGATTTGGCTTGGAAGCGTTTGCTCCATGCTGTTGGCATGTAGTCGTACAGTGTGCGCATGCCGCCGCGGATGACGGGGTGGACGTCGCAGTCGATGATATCGAGTTGCTGGCCGGTTTGGCGGGACGGTTCGTTCATGCCGCGTCGTCCCTTTGGCGTGCCGGTGCGGGGAGACCGGTCAGCCATGCGATGCCGTCGCGCACGCTGACCGGGAAGGTGCGGACTCGCATGGTTTGGTTGCTGAACAGGCCCTGGCCGGTGGCGAGATCGAACTCGTAGCCGTGCCAGGGGCAGCGGACGACCGTCTGTTCAAGGCCGTAGTGCAGTTCGCTGGGGGCGCTGGGCAGCATGGTGCCGCCGAAACTGCCTTGGCACAGGGGCGCGCCTTTGTGGGGGCAGCGGTTGCGGATGGCGTGGAAGCTGTCGTCGTCGTGGCGGACGACGCCGATTTCGAAGCCTCCGGCTTGGACGATGTGCATCTTGCCGATCGGGAAGGCGTCGATGTTGCCTATCGGTATGTCTGTTGTTGGTCCCATTGTTTGCCCCCTGCCCGCGTGGTTCGCCTTTGTTGGGGAGACGCTACGCAGGGTGGGGTTTGGGGGCAAGTTTTGGGGTGGGGTTGGGAGATGGGTTTGGGCGGTTCGGCGTCTAACGTGTATCTCAGGAGCCGCAGTGTGGTATTTTATTGTATTATTGAGACGGGTTGGCAGGGATCGTGCCGTGGTCGCGGGTTTTGGTGAAGGTTTCTGTTGTTAGAGATGACATGCTTCTACTTGTAGATGAAATTAGGAAAATTGTCAATGACGGTCGAGCTTTCCGCTGGGCTTTTGGTTTTTGGGCGCTGGTTCGGCGACCTTGTCGATCGATCGAAGTAAGGCTTTTTTGCCGCGGATAAGCGCGGATATACGCCGATAAGGAAGCGATCGCGTGGACGGCGGATAGGGGTGGGCGCCGCGTGGCCACTTTTTTGGCGGCACGGCGGGGCAGCGGCCATTCAACCGACTCCCTGTGCCTACTGCTCGGTATTGCCGAGGATCGATATAAGGCCGCTTTGCGTTTACATTTGCCGAAAGGGCTGGACATGGCGCCACATCCTCAACGACTGACGGTCACCCACCGGGCGTGGCCGTTGATGACCCCGGTTGGGGGGGAGAGCGCGGTCGATGTCGTTGTCGTCGAAATCGCCGACGGGGACTCACGCGGCCGCGGCGAATGTGTGCCGGTGCGGCGGTTCGGTGAGACGATCGACAGCGTGCTGGCCGCGATCAATGCGATGAAGGGCGCGGTTTTATCGGGGCTGAACCGCGACACCTTGCAACAGGCGATGCCGCCGGGTGCCGCGCGCAACTGGATCGACTGCGCGTTCTGGGGGATCGATGCGAACCGCGCCTATCGCAGCGTCGCGGACCTGGCCGGGCTGGGTGCGGTGAAACCGGTCATGACCGCCCTGACGCTGGGTTTCGATACGCCGGACAAGATGGCTGGGGTGGCGGCCGCCCATCGCACTCGCCCGCTGTTCAAACTGGAACTGGGGGGCGATGGCGATATGGACCGCGTGCGGGCGGTGCGACAGGCGGCACCGGCGGCGCGGTTGATTGTCGATGGCAACGAGGGGTGGGATGCGCGGCGGTTGAGCGAATACATGCCGATGCTGCTGGATTCGCGGGTTGAACTGATCGAGCAGCCGCTGCCGGCCGGGGCCGATGACGCTTTGGTTGGGCTGGGGTGCCCGGTGCCGATCTGCGCTGACGAATCCTGCCGGATGGTTGGGGATCTGGACCGGGTTGTCGGGAAATATGCGGCGGTGACTATCAAGCTGGATAAGGTGGGCGGGTTGACCGAGGCGTTCGCGCTGGCGGCGGCAGCGAAGCGGCTTGGCTTGCGGGTGATGGTTGGTGGGGGGATTGGTACCTCGCTTGGGGTTGCGCCGGCGCTGCTGGTCGCGCAGCAGGCGGAGATTGTCGATTTGGATGGGCCGTTGCGGTTGGCGTTCGATCGCGCGGCGGGGCTGCGATATGAGGGCGGGACGATTTATCCGCCGGATCCGAAGCTGTGGGGTGGGCCGGATTGAGGTTGGGGTGTTGGGGTGTGGATTGGGTGGTCGGCCCGTACCGCGTCACGTTTGCGTCCATTGTGGAAGTTCGCTGGAGGATATGATCCTTCCGACTCCGGGCATACCCGAGGGGCGGCTCGACTTGAAGATGGAATCTGCGGAGACCCCTGATTGGTTCGTCATGACATCGTGTCCGTTGTGACGCTCGGACTCGAAGGGTCGGCTTCCACTAATTGGAAACCTTCAATAATTCGTTGATTATATTCATCAAGATAACTCTGAAATTCGGGCCGCCCAATCAGGCGAACAGAGGCGGCATTAGCAAGCTCTATTGCAGATTTTGTAAAATATGAGTTTGTGACAACCATGGCCTCGTCGCAGGCGTAGAAGCTTTTAGCAGAAATCGCCTCTTGGACGGCGGTGTTGCCGACGCTGCCTGAGTAGTTTTTTGCCTGAATAACAATCTTCTTTCCGAATCTGGTCACGAAAAGGTCTGCGCCTTGGTCGCCGCTCAACTTCGTCCCTTCGACGTCATACCCAACGGTTTGAAAGACCACAGCCAGGAACTTCTCAAAATCATAGCCGTTCATCGCGTCGACGTGGTACATTGTTACGAATCGGCCAGGGTCGAAGTGTTCCAACTTAGTTTCGAGGCGTTGGACCAGGATATCAAAATGAATTTTCTCGCAGGTCTGTGACCAAGAAATGACGGTGGACAAGGGCAAAAGTGGCGTACCGAAAGTCAAAGATGCATGGTCAGAATATCCAAGTTCGGTGTGTCTAATATTGCTGCTCCACAAGAAATAAAAAAATAGACTAAGATCGTCTCTAAATCTAGTACCGGCCTCTCCAATCCAGGACCTTAATAAATTTTTCCAGCGGCCCCTCAGTATGCCTAGAAATCTCGCTTGAGAAGCCCAAATACGCCGCATTAAATCCTGTTGTGAGCAAAAGCTTGTCGAGCAATTGAGGAAGTTCTTCCAGCTCATTGAACCCTTTCCTGATCAACACCTCTCGAAATAACTCTCGATTTGAGTAAGACCCATTCGGCCGTGGACCAGGCGCCTTTGTGCCGTTTGACTCCATTTCCTCATTCTTGATCGTATGAAGGAAATTGGCAAAGTATGGCTTTTTGAGCTCAGAGTATTTTTCAGTACACTGCGAAGGTTGTCGTTGAGTTGGACCTGCTCTCTTTTTTTCCAAGAAGGTCTTTTAGAAATCCTTTGGCTTGATACTGAAATTCCGGGTAGAAGGAAGGGTCAAGCGGAACTTGTTGTGTCGGTGAGATTTGCTGACCATTTTCCGGAACAGAAACAGATGCGCACCAAGGGCATCTTATTTCGAATGACGTTTTCTTGCACCCGTTGCACTGGAAAATCAAGACTTTCCCCCAATTCTTCCAACTCGTCCATCAATGCAACCCGGATCGTATGCGGTGGCGGCTCACGATCCGGAGGGAATTCCCCTTGGTATTAGTGTCTGACTGAACATTAAGATGTGTGATTTCAGCGGGTTGTAATTCTCGACGTGTTGCGAGCACTGCGGGGAATCCAATGACCTGGACCGAAATCACTCACCCACAGCATGACCGAAGCGGGCTGCGTTATGCAAGCGATGTCGCCGACGAGGAATGGGCGATCGTGGAGCCTTTCGTCGAACGTTGCACCAGCGTCGGCAGGCGGGCGAAACATACGCGCCGGA
>JAJZEV010000090.1 GCA_021805665.1 Pseudomonadota bacterium | reverse complement strand
CCGCACTGGGACAATTCGCTGTCGTTTGACGATGATGGTGCGATCCAGGCGATTCAGGATTGCGCGAGGGTGGTGCTTTCCAGGTCCGCGATCAGGTTCGGCCCCGTCGGCTTCCAGTTCAGCTTCTCGCGGGTGATGGCGCTGGAAGATGGCATATGCTGCCCGGCGAACATACTGAGCCAGTCAAAGTGCGCTCGGGACTCTTCGGGATCGATGTTTTTGACCGGCACCTTCAGCCCGCGGCCCAGAGCCTCGGCGATATCGCTGCGGCCACGCCTATCATCGACCGTCGCAGGATCGCGGCGGCGCCGGGCGGCGCGGACCATTCTGGCGGGCTGGCGTGAAGGACCGACGGCCAGGGCGGCTCCGGCGCGTCGCTGCCCGGACACATCGCCGTCCCGGCCCGGCCTGTTCCGGCTGCGAATAAGTCGCACTACAGTGTTGGATTTCCACGGCGATTTTCCGCCGGGGCGAAGGATTTTATCATTGACCCGGCCCCCGCGAGGGCTATATGGCCACCACAGGACGCTGCGGCGGAATACCGTCCGGTCGTCCTGTCCGTTCCGGTTTACGCCGGATTGTTCGAACCAGCATCAGGAACCCCATGAACCCCCGATCTACCAGCCAACCCAAGGAATACCACAGTAGGCGCTCGCAGCCTGCCGTGATCGTCCTGTCGGGTTGGATCGCCGCCCGGGTCATGCCTGTCACTGTTCTGCCCATCGCGCCGAGGCGCCAGGGCTAAGCGGTCAGGCTCTCCCGGGTTCAAGCAACCACTTGAACCGAAGGAGAGGGCCATGGTCGCCTTTCTCATCCCGCAGCTTCTGCGCGCGCACGAAGTGGCCGCGCCATTCTGGACCGACGACCGGGCGCCTTTGTCCCGGCGTCCGACCGCGTGCTGGCTCCTCAACCCGGAGGGCCGGCTGATTTGCCAGTGGAAAACCGACACCGCGGACCCTCCGCTCCGATAGGCCCAACCTCTCAACCCTGCCTCGCCAGCCTTCGGAGACTATCGCATGTCCGACACGACCTTTACACCGGTGCCCCGCGCCGCCGTACTGGATGCCGCCCATATCGGCGACATCCAGGGCGCCCTCGGCACCATCCGCCTGGGCGATCATGGCCACCGCCGCGGCCTGAAAGCCAAATTGTCCACTCTGATGGCCATCGTCGGACCCGGCCTTATCGTCATGATCGGCGACAACGACGCCGGTGCGTTCGGCACCTATACCCAGGCCGGACAGAATTACGGCACCGCGCTGCTGTGGACGCTGCTGCTGCTCGTCCCGGTGCTGTATGTGAACCAGGAGATGGTGCTGCGGCTGGGTGCGGTCACGGGTGTCGGCCATGCCCGCCTGATCCTGGAACGGTTCGGCAAATTCTGGGGCGCATTCAGTGTCATCGACCTGTTCATCCTGAATGGCCTGACCATCGTCACCGAATTCATCGGCATCGATCTCGCCCTCGGCTATCTCGGCGTGCCGAAGATATGGGGTATCGCCACCGCAGCCGGCATTATCGTCGCCGCCGCCAGCACCGGCAGCTTCCGCCGGTTCGAACGCTTCTCGCTGGCGCTGTGCTTTTTCAGCCTGCTGCTGGTGCCGGTCTTCGTCATGATACACCCGCCGCTGAAGCAGGTCGGGCACGACTTGATGGTGCCGCATTTCCCGGCCGGGTCCAACGTGGCCGACGTGATGCTGCTGGTGATCGCCATCGTCGGCACTACCATTGCACCTTGGCAACTGTTCTTCCAGCAGAGCTACGTCATCGACAAGCGCATCACCCCGCGCTTCATGGCCTATGAGAAAGCCGATCTGGTCATCGGTATCGTGGTCGTGCTGATCGGCGCGGTCGCTATGATGGCATTCACCGCCGCTGCCTTCGCCGGCACCGCGGGGTTCGGCCAGTTCACCGACGCCGGTTCGGTTGCGGCCGGGCTGGAAGCGAGCGCGGGCAGGGCGGCCGGGGTCATGTTCGCGCTCGCCCTGCTCGATGCCAGCATCATCGGTGCGTCGGCTGTGTCGCTGTCTTCTGCGTATGCGATCGGCGACGTGCTGGCGTTGCGCCATTCGCTGCACCGCAAACCGGGGGATGCGATCGGGTTCTACGTCGTTTACGCGGGTTTGATAGCCGTTGCCGCGGCGTTGGTGTTGCTGGGCAGCGATGCGCTGCTTGGCCTGCTGACCAATGCCGTGCAAACGCTGGCTGGCGTGCTGCTGCCATCCGCCACGGTGTTCCTGCTGCTGCTGTGCAACGACAAGGACGTGCTTGGTCCCTGGGTCAACGGCAGGTGGCTGAACCTGTTTACCGGTGCGGTGATCTGGGCGCTGGTGATGCTGTCGATCATCCTGACCGCGGCGACGCTGTTCCCCGGCATGTCCGGCGCGACGATCGTGGCGATCCTGGGCGGCGGTTCGCTGCTGGGTCTGTGCGGGTTTGCCGTGTTCAGCCTGTTCCGCCGACGCGGCGCCGTTGCCGCCCCGCTGGATCGCTCGGCGCGGGCCGGTTGGCGCATGCCGCCGCTGGACACGCTGCCGCCCGCGCGACTCAGCCGCAGCAAGCGGTTGTGGATGGGTATCTTGCGGCTATATCT
>JAJZEV010000334.1 GCA_021805665.1 Pseudomonadota bacterium | reverse complement strand
GCGCCATCCAGCACCCAGGGCTCATCCGCCCATGCCGAGAAAATGGCCCCCGCGCTCGCCATCGGCTCCAACACCCGCCGGTTCGCGCCGCCCCGAATACTGTTGGTCGTTACAAGCCCGACGCGCTGCGTCCGTCCGGCGGCAACCGCCGCCTGCGCCAGGACAAACCAGTAACACACAAGGTCCGCCTCCGCTGGAACCGCCCCTGCATAAGCGGCGAACAGCCGCTCGCAATACGCATCCCCCAGCACGTTGCGCAGCCGCTTTCCGCCCAAAAACGGCGGATTCCCCACAATCGCATCCACCGCCGGCCACGCAGCCGCCGATCCATCCGGCGCCAGCACCGCATCGCGGCACTCGATCGTATCCAGTGTCCGCAACACCGGATCGGACGGAGGAGGAAACCCATTACGCCGCGCCCACTGGATATGGCCGATCCATACGCTTACCCGAGCGAGTTCGGCGGCATAGGGGTTGATCTCGATCCCCAGCACCGATTCCGGCCCGATCAGCGGCAGCGCCGGTTCCAGCCCGAACACCTCCGCCTCGATCCCCACCCGCAGTTCCAGATCCTTCAGCGCCAGCAGCGACAGATACAGGAAATTCCCCGACCCGCAGGCCGGGTCCAGCACCCGGAACGCCCGCAGCCGGTCCATGAACCCGTTGTACAGCCCCTGCGCCTCGGACATCAGCTCCGCCAGCTTCTTCGTCCGTCGTTCCCCCGCCCGCCGCAGAGCCGTCTTCGCCGCCCGGCTGGCCGCCGTGATACCCTCGGAATCCGCCAGCATCAGCGCCTCGGCACCGGTGCCGCCCGCCTCCCGGGCCTCCCGCGTCAGCACGGCACGCTCGTCCATGGCGGCGGCGATGCGTGCCCGCGCGGCGTCCCATTCCGCCAGCAGCGGGCGCACGATCACCGCATCGACCAGCAGCCCGATTTTGTCCCGGTCGGTGTAATGCGCGCCCAACTGGCTGCGCTTGTCCGGGTCCAGCCCACGCTCGAACAGCGTGCCGAAAATCGACGGGTCCACCTCCGCCCAATCCAGCGCGGAGATTCGGGCCAGCAGCGCGATGTCCGGCCCTTGCAGCGGCAGCGCGGTGTCGTCGTCGAACAACCCGCCGTTGAACCACTGCACCGCCTGGAACCCGATCCGCCCGCCGCGGTCGCGCATCGCCCGGAACAACTCCGCCGCTGCCGCCGCGAACTCGGCCGGCTTCCGGGTGGCGAAGGTCAGCAGGTCCGACAGCAGCCGGTCGGGCAGCAGCCCCACGTCGTCGGCGAACAGGCAGAACACCATCCGGTTGATGAAATGCGCCACGGTCCGCGGGTCGTGCCCACGCTCCCGCAGGCGCCGGGCGAGTTCGGCGAATTCGCCGGCCGCTTGTTCGGTCAGGCTTTGGCGGGTGACGACGGGGCGCCAACTGTCCGGATCGGTCCAGCAGGCCCTCAGCAGCGTGCGCACCTTGGCATCGCGCAGGTCTTCCAGCCCGAACTCCCGTCGTTCGCTGACGGCGTTGGTCCAGTTGGTGCGGACGACGATCCGGTCCATGTCGGACGTGATCAGCAGCGGCGGGTTTTCCAGCGCCCCGGCATAGCGCAGAAGCTGGTCGTGCGCCTGTTCCAGGTTGCCGCCGCGCGATTTGTATTCCCAGCCGAAGCAGCCGCGCTTCCAGACATCGGCCCAGCCGCCGCCGCCCGCCGCCTTCCTGACGCCCTTCTCGAACGCATAGGTCGTGCCGGTCGGGTCGCTGTGCGGCGGCGGCACGTCCAGCAGCGCGCACAGGTCCAGGAAATGCGCTTTCGACGCGGCGGCCTCGTTGCGCGTGTTGGCTTTCCAGGTGGCGATGAACGATTCGGGTGTCATGGAACCGGAGTAGCGTAACCGCAGCCCGCGCGAAACGGCGATCGGGCCAATCCGGGTCCGCGCTAGCGAAACCGCGCCGCCGAATAGGGCGCCAGATCGAACCGGGCAGGGCGCCCGGCCACAAGATCGGCGACGATTTTCCCGGTCATCGCCGCCGCCGTCAGCCCCACATGCCCGTGGCCGAAGGCATGCACCACGTCGGCGCAGCCGGACGCCAGACCCAGCACCGGCAATCCGTCCGGCGTGGAGGGCCGGTGGCCCATCCAGACCTTGACCGTATCCATCGACACGTCGGCCCGCAGGTTCGGATAGACCGTGCGGGCAAATGCCAGCAGCACCTCCGCCCGTCGCCAGTCCGGTTCGGCCTCCAGCCCCGCGAGTTCCACCTGCCCGGCCAGCCGCAGCCCGTCCGGCGTCATCGCGCATCCCATCTTCCCGTCGCTGGGCATCACCGGATAGCGCGGCGCCACCCCCGGATCGGCAATCGCGACGTGATACCCCCGCTCGGATTCCAGGAAAACCCGGTCGCCAGCCGCTTTGGCCAGGGCTTTCGACCACGCGCCGGCCGCTATCACCGCCTTGTCGCAGGCGACTTCGCCCGTCTGTGCGGTGACCGCGATCAGCTTTCCCGCCTCGATCCGGAACCCCGTGGCGTCGGTTCGCACAATGTCGGCGCCCAGCGAGGCGGCGTGGCGCGCCAGTGCAGCGACATAGGCGCCGGGGGCGCGGCACTGGCCGTTGTCCTCAACCAGG
>JAJZEV010000169.1 GCA_021805665.1 Pseudomonadota bacterium | reverse complement strand
ATGCTGTTTGCACCCGGGGCACCGATCCAGATCGGGACGATCCTGGTGGGTGGCGTCGCGGGGTGGATGCTGTGTCGCGGCGATGCAGGGGCGGTGCCCGACGACATGGCGATGCCGGTTTCGCGCCGCTTTGGGGCGATATGCCTGACCGCCTTCTTTGTGCTGCTGGCGGTCGCGTTGCTGCCTGTCCAGCCCGGGGCGCTGGCGCTGTTCGACGCTTTTTATCGCTCCGGGGCGCTGGTTTTCGGCGGCGGGCATGTGGTGCTGCCGTTGTTGCGCGATGCTGTCGTGGCGCCGGGTTGGGTATCGGACGGCGCATTCCTGGCCGGCTATGGGGCGGCGCAGGCGGTGCCCGGCCCGCTGTTCACCTTCGCCGCCTATCTTGGGGCGATCGCGGTGCCAAACGGCCTGGCCGGCGCGGCGATTGCCCTGGTCGCGATCTTTGTGCCGGGTATTCTGTGCTTTCTGGGCGCCCTGCCATTCTGGCATGCGCTGCGGGCCAGACCCGGCGCCCAAGCCGCCATGCGCGGCACCAACGCCGCCGTCGTCGGTCTGCTCGGGGCCGCACTGTACAACCCGGTTTGGATCGGCGCGGTTCGGACATCCGCCGATTTCGCAATCGCCGCGTCCGGCTTTATCCTGTTGGTCGTCTGGCGCGCACCGCCGCTGCTTGTCGTGTGCCTGGCGGCGCTGGCCGGGTTCTTGCAGTGATCCCTCCGTCATCATGATGGAGGATGGGGTTCCAATGAATGGGCTGGGCGGACTCAACAAATCACCCAACGGCGTCGTTATCGGCCTGGTGCAACTGAAACTGCCGGCGATCGAGACGCGGGCCGACATCGCCGCTCAGGTCGAAAAGATCGTCGCCATGGTCGGCAAGGCCAAGCGCGGCATGGCCACGCTGGATCTGGTGGTGTTTCCCGAGTACGCACTGCATGGCCTGTCGATGGACATTCGCGATGAAATTCTGTGCGATCTGGACGGGCCGGAGGTCGCGGCGTTCACCGCCGCCTGCATCGCGCACAAGGTCTGGGGCTGCTTTTCCATCATGGAGCGGAATCCGGGCGGCATGCCGTACAATTCGGGCATTATCATCGACGATACCGGCAAGCTGGCGCTGTATTACCGCAAGCTGCACCCCTGGGTGCCGGTGGAACCGTGGGAGCCGGGGAACCTCGGTATTCCCGTGATCACCGGCCCGAATGGCTGCAAGCTGGCGCTGATCATCTGTCACGATGGCATGTTTCCCGAGATGGCGCGCGAGGCCGCTTATAAGGGAGCGGAGATCATGCTGCGCACCGCTGGCTACACCCCGCCGGTTCGCGCGGCATGGCAGTTCACCAATCAGTCGAACGCGTTCTGCAACCTGATGGTTACCGCCAGCGTGTGCATGTGCGGCTCCGACGGCACGTTCGACTCGATGGGTGAGGCGATGGTCTGCGACTTCGATGGTTCGATCGTTGCGCATGGGGCGCAGGGCAGGGCGGACGAAATCATCACGGCTGAGGTGCGCCCCGATCTGGTGCGCGAAGCCCGCGCCGTGTGGGGGGTGGAGAACAACATCTACCAGTTGGGCCATCGTGGCTTCGCGGCGGTAAAGGGCGGGGCGGGGGATTGCCCCTATACCTACATGCACGACCTGGCCGCCGGGCGTTACCGGCTGCCGTGGGAGGACACCGTGCAAGTCACCGACGGGACCGGCTGCGGGATCGCGGCGCCAACGCGAACCTATGGGCAATAGGCCGGCTCACGCCCAGGCCAGTATCGTGCCGCCCGCCCCGTCGCTGGACAGGTGAAAGCTTCCCGACGCGGGTGCGGTGGCGAATGACAGGGAAATATTCGCCGAATGGACGCCGTCTGAAACTGAAACGACCTGGTTGGCGTAACGGACCCAGGCGGTGCTGGAATTCAGATCGACCAGATCCAGGACATCCGACGGGGTGAAGTTCTGGATCGTGTAGAAGTTCGTGTTCGCCGTGGTGTCCTTGAAGTCCAGGCCGGTGAAGCCTGCGCCGTTCAATGTGTCGTTGCCGCCTCCGCCGGTTATTGTTTGCCCGTTGGCCGTGGCGGTCAGCGTCTCGGTCGCCATGGTGCCTTGGATCAGCGTTGGCTGACTTCCCGCGAGGCCCAGTGTTTGCTGGGTGATGGTGGCGCTGGCGCCATTCGCGGCGGGGTCCAGATGGAACAGGGTGCCGCTGAAATTTCCCGTCAGGTTCAGCGTGCCGATCATCGAGGCGCCGTCGCTGAGTGTCAGCGCGGCGGCGGTTGGGGTCAGTTGGGTGAAGGCGACGCCGGTCACGGTGCGATCCAGCACGATTGTGTCCGAGGCGGAAAATCCTTCGATGCGGCCGCTTGGAATCGCGGCCAGGGCCAGTGTGGCATCCGGGCCGTTGAACTGTATCGATGCGGTATCGGTCGCGCCCAGTCCAAGGGTTGCGCCCTCGGCGATCGCCAGGGTGCCGGACCCGCCGATCGACGATGTGGTTTCGTATGGATCGGCGGCGGTCTGGCCGGTCAGGTCGATGAACAGAGATCCGCCGGCCGGGACGGCAAGGGTGCCGTTGGTGACGACATTACCATAGATCGATCCGCTTACGATTACGGTGCTGTTCGGTCCCTGGGTCAGCGCCCCAGCCGCGGCTGTGGGCGTGGCGATCTTGACGATGGAGTTGGCATCGACGGCAATGACATTGCCGCTGCCGGATCCCACCAGCGCACCGAGTTGAATCGTGCTGCCGTCGAGCGCCTGAAGGGTTCCGCCGGACAGCGAGGCGGTATAGGCGATCACCGCGCCACTGCCGGTGCCTGCATCCAAACTGCCGGTAATGTCGGCGTTCGGCGCATTCAGCCTGGCGTCGGACAGCGTCAGGGTGCTGCCGCCCGAGATGGCCAGCAGGGTGGAAATGACGATCCGACCCGACATCGGGGTGTCATCAGCGATGGCCAGGGTGGCGGTGGATACGCTGCTGCCGGCGGCGCCGGGCACCATGGATATTGTTCCGAACCCTGTTTGTGCGGAGGTGGCCACCTGAAACTGGCTGCCGGCGTAATTCCCCAGCAAGGTCAGGGTGCCGACCTCCGCCGCCCCGTTGCTAAGCGTCAGCGTGCCTTGAAGGCTGCTGGTTTGGTTGAAGGTGACGCCGGTGACGGTGCGGTCGATCTGGATGGCGTCCGATACCGCGAAGCCGCCGATGGTGCCGGTTGGCAGTGCGCCGCGCAGTTCCAGCACATCGCCCGGCTGGCTGAACGACAGCGCGGCGGTATCGGATGAGGACAGTGTCAACCGCCCGGGTCCGATGGCGGCGCCGATCGCGATCGTGCCGCCACCGCCGATGGATCCCGCCGACCCCGCGAACCCCTGAATTGTCGCGTTGTCGGCGATCAGCAGGCCGTTGACGATCAGGTTGGCGGCGATGGTGCCGTTTTCCTCGATGGCAACGGTCTGGCCGGTATCGATGGTGACGGCCCCGGCTGCCGCGCCGCCGGCCGACCCGGCCTCGAACACCGAAGTGGCATCGACGCCAAGGGTGCCGCCGCCGATATCGACGCTGACTGCCCTGACGGTGCTGCCGCCGGTCACGCTCATGCTGCCGACGATTTCGGTGCTGCCGCCGGCAGCGCCGGTACCGATCAGCGTGCTGGCGCCGGAGATCGTCATGCCGGTGTAGTCGTAGATGCTGGCGGCCCAAATCTGTGCGCCCGCTGTCAGGACGACATCGCCGCCGGGCGCGGTGGCGGCATAGAATTCGCCGCCGATGGCCAGCGAGCCGGTGAATACGGTGTTGCAAAGCCCATACACTTGCAGGCTGGCGGCGGCCCCCGAACCGGAGACGATTTGCTGGGTGGCGGCGCCGGTATTGTCCTGGATGATGACGGCATCGCCCGCGCCGGGGGCGCCGGTCGCCGCCGAACCCGTTGTCGTATCGATCCAGTTTGCGGCATTGCCCCAAAGTCCGCCGCCGCTGGCGATCCAGCCATAGGCGTCGGTGCCGCTGTCGATCTGGTTGCCCGTGACGGTGGACGGGGCTGGGGCATAGACGATGGTGCCCGACAGGCCGTTGCCGGCCGTCAGAAGCTGGAACTGCCCGGTGGTGTAGCTTCCGGTGAATGTCATCGTCCCGACGGCGGTGCCCGCATCGAACACCGTCAGCGTGCCGGTGCCCGCGCTGCCCGGATTGTAGGCGATGGCGGTGACGGGCTGGCCGACGACGATCGCGTCGCCCCTGCCGAATCCGCCGATAGTACCCGATGGCAGGCTGCCGCCGAGTGCCAGTGTGCCGCCCGATGGGGTGAACTGGATCGCTGCGCTGTCTGTTCCGGCGATTGCCAGCGTGGCCCCGGCGTCGATTTCAAGCGTGCCCGAACCGGTAACCGATGCGGTGGCGCCCTGTCCGAATGGCACGATCGCCAGCGAACGGCCGGATGCCAGCAGGGTGCCGTCGACCACCACGTTGCCGGCGATGGTGCCGCCGGGGTTGATCGTCAGGCCGGTGTCGATTGTGACCGCACCTGCTTGGGCCGACCCGGCGGTGCCGAATTCGATCGACGACGTGGCATCCGTGGCGGCAGTCAGGGGCGTGCCTGCTTGCAAGGCGCCGAACTGAACCGCGCTGGCGGCCGCGGCGACAATCGCGGCGACCGGGCTGGAGGCGGCGAGGACGGCGGCGGTCACATGACTGGCGCCGCCAACCGTCAGCAGGCCACCGATTGTCGCGGTTCCCGCAAGTCTCAGGCTGGCCGCGCTGTCCAGCGCCAGCGTCCCCGTCTGGTTCAGGGCGCCGCCGGTCCCGGCGATCGCGGTGCCGGTCAGGATGGTGCCCAGCAGCAGGATGTCGCCGGATGCTGCGATGCTGGCGACGGATGCGTTGCCGGCGATGTCGGTGAAGGCCGTGCCACCGGCCAGGCCGATGGCATTGCCGGGGCCGGGAACCGAGGTCGCCATCGCCCCGGCCGTGGTGTCCAGCCAGTTTGCGGCAACGGCGATGCTGTCGCCGGCAACGGGGTCGAACGCATACGCATCGGTGTTGATCGCGGTGTATCTGACCATCGACCCGCCCGACCCGTCCGCGCTGACAGACCATGTGCCGGGGGGCAACGACCCGGTGGCGGTCAGCGTTATGGCTGCTGCCCGGGTGCCGTCGTCGATCGAAAGGGTCGCGGGGATCGCCGTTCCGTTGGCGGCGACGGACGCCGGGGTAAAGCCAACCACGGCATACCCGGCATTTATGTCCGTCAGGTCGATGGTGTCGGTAACGCCAAAACCTGCGATCGTGCTGCCGTTGAGGTTGGCGCTGGTGTCCTTGAAGTCGATGCCGGTGAACGCGGCCGCGCTGAGTACGTCGTTGCCGCCTAAACCGGTCAGTATCTGGTTGTCGGCAGTGGCGATCAGCAGGTCGCTGCCCGCGGTGCCAACGATGACCGATGGCTGAAACGGCGGCGCCCCGATGGTCTGTTCGGTGATCGACGCAACCCCCTGCGCGTTCATCTGGACGTGGAACAGCTTGCCGGCATAGTTGCCTGCCAGTGCCAGGGTGCCGACCGTGGCTCCGCCCTTCGATAGTGTCAGGGTGGCGAGGCTGGCCGTGGTCTGGGTATAGCGCAGGCCGGTGGCCAGGCCGGCCAGCGCGATGGTGTCGCCGCTGGTGAAGCCGTCGATGGTGCCGGTGGGCAGCACGTCGGCGATCAAGGTGCCGTTGGGCGCCGAAAACTGGATCGTCGCGCTGTCCGCGACCCCCAGCAGAACCTGGCTGCCCTCGTCGATCGTCAGGGTGCCGGTTCCGGCGATCGTCTGGGCGTTACCGAACGGATCGGCGGTGTCGATGGTCAGGGTTCCGCCCGCCTGGACCGCCAGGGTGCCGTTCACCGCTACGTTGCCGTCCAGGGTTCCGCTGATGGTGGCGGTTTGGCCGGTGTCGATGGCGATGGCGCCCGGGACGACCGTTCCGGCGGAGCCGATTTCGATCGACGAGCCGGCATCGACCGCCACGGTCGCGGTGTTCTGGCCACCGCCGATGTTCAGGCCATAGCCGCCGGTGGTCTGGCCGCCGCCCACGATCAACGAGCCGAATTGCATGGACGCACCGCTGGCGGCCAGCAGCAGGCCGCCTGCCACGGCGGCGGTGCCGGAAATCATGACCGTACTGCCGTCGGCGGCCTGCATTCCCGCCCCGTCCGCCAAAGTCAGACCGGCGGCGGCCAGGCTGGCGCCCCCGTCCAGATCCAGTTCCCCGCCGGCAGCCACGGTAACCCCGGCGGTGACGCCCAGCGTGCCCCACAGCAGCACGCTTCCTGTCACGGCGAGCTGTGCGGCCGATCCATTACCGACGATGTTGTTGAAGTAGCCGCCGCTGCCGCCGGCAATCGTCACGGAATTGGTTGCGGTCGGAGGTGCCGTGGCGACGGTGCCGGCGGTTGTATCCTGCCAGTTTGCCGGCGCACCCCAGGTGCCGCCGAACGGACTTGTCCAGGTCAGATTGTCGGTGTTCACGGCAAAGACCTGTGCGAGCGATCGCGTAGTGCCTGACATGCGGGACCTTCGAAATACCGACCGAACCTGCGGATACGATAATCGAGGGCGAAAAATACAACCAATAGTTGTTTGTAATATTTTATTTCTACATATAAGTGTATGTTGTGCAGCGATCAGTCACTGGCTGAAGACACTATCTAAGCGGCGGCGATACACTGGATATAGACTTTGAACCTGACCCACCGAGCGAGCGGCCGCGCTCCGCGGATGGGGTCTTGTCGTGGACCGGTGACGACGTTGTCCCCGAAGGACGGGCAGTTCGTCAGGACTACGCGGCGAAATCAGCGATCCGCTTGACGGTCGGCCGGCGGTTCCCGCCGCTATGGAGGCGCGCCCGGCGTGCGGTCCCCGCGGGATTCCCGCGATCGCTGAGTCACGACCGGCGCATACGATAAGGCGGGCGATGGGGCTGTTAGAATCCCTTCGCAGCGCGCGGGCCTATCTGTCCGTGTCTGGCCGCCTACACGTCAAGATTGGCCACCTTCAGCGCGTTCCCGACGATAAAGTCACGCCGAGGCTCCACCACATCGCCCATCAGCGTGCTGAACACCTGGGCGGCGTCCTCGGAATCGCCGACCTTCACCTGCAGTAGCGTGCGGATCGATGGATCCAGCGTCGTCTGCCAAAGCTGGTCGGGGTTCATCTCGCCCAATCCTTTGAACCGCTGCACCGACAGTCCGCGCCGTCCATGCGCGATAATCCGGTCATAGGCGGTTGCCGGACCGGCGAGGCCGGGTTCCTGCGCGTCCAGCTTCAGCTTCGCCGGCACGTTGAAGCGTTGGGCCAGCGCGGTGGCCCGTTCCGCCAGCCAGCGGCCCTCCGCACTGCGCAGGGCAGAGGGTTCCAGCGCGTAGCGTTCGGCCACGCCGCGGACGGTGCGGGACAGCGTCAGGCCGTTATCGGCACTGACCACCCAACCCTGTTCGGTCGGCAGCGACACCGCATTCAACCGTGTGGCGAAATCCGGCGCGGCGGCGGTTGCGCGCACCGGGTCCGGGTTCAGCACACCGGCGATGGCAGCCTGTTCCAGCAGGGCCACGGGGATCACCGAGGACAGCCGCTTGAGGTTGTGCGACGCCTCGCGCAGCAGGTTGACCTCGCGGCGGAGGTCTTCCTTTTCATGCACGTCCCCATTGGCGTAAGTCAGGCGGGCATCCGCCAGGGCCTTATCCAGCAGGAACGATTCCAGCGCGTTATCGTCTTTCAAATAGCGTTCGTCGTTGCCGCGCTTTGCTCGGTACAGCGGCGGCTGGGCGATATACAAATGCCCCCGCTCGATCAGTTCGCGCATCTGGCGGAAGAAGAACGTCAGCAGCAACGTGCGGATGTGGGATCCGTCCACGTCGGCGTCCGTCATGATGACGATGCGGTGGTAGCGGAGTTTCCCGGCGTCGAAGCCGCCTTGCTCGACCGCGCCCGGCCCGATGCCGGTGCCCAGGGCGGTGATCAGGGTACCGATTTCCTGGCTACCCAGCATGCGGTCGAAACGCGCACGCTCGACGTTCAGGATTTTGCCCTTCAGCGGCAGGATCGCCTGGAATTTGCGGTCGCGTCCCTGTTTGGCGGACCCGCCGGCGCTGTCACCCTCGACGATGAAGATTTCGCATTTGGCGGGATCGCGTTCCTGGCAATCCGCCAGCTTGCCGGGCAGGGTGGAAATATCCAGCACGCCCTTGCGCCGCGTGAGCTCGCGCGCCTTGCGGGCGGCTTCGCGGGCGGCCGCGGCGTCCATCACCTTTTGGATGATGCCCTTGGCTTCCCTGGGATGCGTCTCGAACCAGTGGGAAACGGCGTCCGCCACGGCGGCCTGCACCACCGGCTGAACCTCCGACGAGACCAGCTTGTCCTTGGTCTGGGAGGAGAATTTCGGGTCGGGAACCTTGACCGACAGCACGGCGGTCATGCCTTCGCGCATGTCCTCGCCGACCAGTTCCAGGGAGTCTTTCTTTCCCATGCTCTGGGCGTATTTCGTGACAACCCGGGTTAATGCCTGGCGGAAACCGGCCAGATGGGTGCCGCCGTCGCGCTGCGGGATATTGTTGGTGAAGCACAGCATCGTCTCGTGGAAGCTGTCGTTCCACGATAACGCGAATTCCGCCCTGATACCCTGCGCGTCGTCGGAAACCTTCAGGCTGATTGGCGGCGTGAAGACGGGATTTTTCGACCGGTCCAGCCAGTCAACGAAGGCGACCAGGCCGCCGTCGTAGCGCAGTACGCTTTCGACCGGGGGCGTGTGGCGCTCATCGCGCAGCACGATGGTCATGCCGGAGTTCAGGAACGCCAGTTCGCGCAGCCGGCGCTCCAGCAGGGTGAAATCGAATTCGGTCTTGGTGAAGGTGCCGGGGCTTGGCTTGAAGATCACCTCGGTCCCGCTGATACGATCGGTCGGACCGATAATCGCCAGGGGCGCGTCGGGTTCGCCGTGCTGGAAGCGGATGAAATGCTCCTGCCCGTGGCGCCAGATGCGGACTTCCATCCATTCGGACAGCGCGTTGACCACCGCGGCGCCGACGCCGTGCAGGCCGCCGGACACTTTGTAGGAGTTCTGGTTGAACTTGCCGCCGGCATGCAGGCGGGTCAGCACGACCTCGGCCGCCGAAACGCCTTCCTCGATATGGATATCGGTGGGAATGCCGCGGCCGTCGTCGCGCACGGTGACGCTGCCGTCGCCGTTCAGCGTCAGTTCGCAGCGGGTCGCGAAGCCGGCCTGAACCTCATCCACCGCGTTGTCGATGATCTCGAACGCCATATGATGCAGGCCGGAGCCGTCATCGGTATCCCCGATATACATGCCCGGACGGCGGCGGACGGCATCCAGGCCCTTCAGGACCGAGATCGAGGCGGCGTCATACGCATCGGGATCAGAATCGGGGGGCGGCGCGGCGTTGTCGGACATGCCGGGGAACGACTCCATACGGTTTGGGTGTGTACCCTAGATAGATAGCATCTAGCGGGGCCGGGGGACAGGGGCAGCTTCGCCTTCCGGGGGCAGAAAACGTTCGTCGCGGAAAAGTTGGCCGTCGCGGACGGCAAACGCCTCGGCCCCGGTGGCCAGGGGCAGGAAGGTTTCGGCATCGGTGCCGGTGATGACGGTCTGGGCTTGCAGCCCCGACAGGACGCTGAATAGCGCCTGACGGCGGGCGGCGTCCAGATGAACCGTCGGTTCGTCCAGTAACAGCAGGGGGGCGAAGCCGCGGGCGACGGCGATGAGACCGGCATGGGCCAGGATCAGACCGATCAACAGCGCTTTCTGCTGGCCGGTGCTGGCAAGCGCGGCGGGCGTTCCGGTGGTAAGGTCGGTCAGCAGCATGTCCGTGCGATGGGCACCACGGGCGCTGCTGCCGGCGGCGGCATCTCTCGGGCGATTGTCGGCTAACGCGGCGCGCAGCCAGTCTTCCACGGCCAGCGCGGGTTCGGTTTCCAACCGTTCGGCGATCGGGCAGGCCAAACCGATGCGGGCAGGCGGGAATGCTCCGGCCCCGGCCCCGGCCCCGGCTTCGATCCGGGCGTTCAGCCGGGTGATCAAACCCAACCGGGCGGCGGAGGCGGCGACAGCGTGGCGGGCGATGGAGTCCTCCAGGCCGGCCAGCCATGCCCGGTCGTGCCGCCCCTCGCTCAGCAGGCGGTTGCGGCTGTGGACGGCGGCGTCGTGGGCGGCCATCTCCCGCGCGTGACCGGGTTCCAGTGCCCAGACGAGGCGATCCAGGAAGCGGCGGCGGCCGGACAGGCCTTCCTGGAACAGACGGTCCATTTGCGGGGTTAGCCAGACGGCGGCGACCAGACGGGCGATATCGGCGCGGGTGCGCGGGGCGGCGCCGTCCAGCCGGAACAGCCGGCGGTCCGACCCGGGTTCGCAGCCGGTGCCGATCGTGAGTTCGCCGTCGGCGGTTTGCAGGCGGGCGGCGACGGCCCAACTGCCGGGGCCTGGCTGGCGCGGCAGGTCGGCGTTGCGGGCGGCGCGCAGGCCCCGGCCGGGGACGAGCAGCGACAGTGCCTCCAGCAGGTTGGTCTTGCCGCTGCCATTCTGGCCGTGCAGCACAGCGATGCGCGCCGCCGGCCGCCAAGTCAGCGCGGTGTAGTTGCGGAAATCGGTCAGGGTCAGGCGGTTCAGGCGGAGCACAGCCGCAAGATGGCGGTTCCGCGGCCCGGCGTGAAGCTGGTTCTGCCGGGTTGGGGTATATGGCGGAACCGGGTTCTCCGCGGGGGGCCGTCATCGCGGATCGGGGCCACGCGCCCGGGCTGGTGCCGGGCGGTTTCTTGCGGCGGAGGTACTGGCGGGATCCATCCGGTATAGGGGGCAGCATTCGGGCGGGCCATGCGTCGGCGCCGGGCGGGGATCGCGCGCCGGGACCGCCAGCGAGTCCGGCCGTTCTGTCTTCATTTCGCTTGGGAGGGCGCGGAGGGCGGGAAGGGCCGCGAAGGTGTCCGGGCCACGCTGCCTTCGCGGCGCTTAGCGGCCGTTCGCGCTCTTCCAAGTCCAACGCCCAAGCCAACAGCCGCTTCGGCGTCTGACGAAGGGCAACGACCTCCCCCGGGGAGTCTGTCGTCGATCCGTCCGATGCCGTCCCCGGCCGGGGACCAGCAGCGACAGTGTCCCGGAAGGTTGCATTTGCCGCTACCGTTCTGGCCGTGCGGCACAACAACGCGCGCCTCTTGTCGGCCGCTCAGTGCGGTGTGGTTGCGGCAATCGGTTCGGGTCGGGCACGACAAAGCGGATCTCGGCCGCCAGATCGCGGTTCCGTGCCCCGGCGCGAGGGTCGTCCCGGGCGGTTAGTTCAACCGCAGGTCCAACAGATGCTTCGGGTCGGGCCGCAGTTCGCCCTTTTCGACGCGCTTCACGATATCGGTCAGGGCGGCGTTGGCGGGGGTGTGCATGCCGATTTCCTCGGCCTTGCGGTTGATGAAGCCGTTCAGGAAGTCGATTTCGGTGCGCCGGCCCTTGACCATGTCCTGACCCATCGAGGGGCGATGTTCGCCGCCGCCGGCCTTGTTCACCTCCTCC
>JAJZEV010000076.1 GCA_021805665.1 Pseudomonadota bacterium | reverse complement strand
GATCACCGCTGGTCGGGCTCGGCGTGCTCGCGGGTTGCGCCATGAGTACGGTGCTGCGGGTACTCGATCTCGGCACCGTCTCGGTCGCGCGCTCCCAGGCCGTGTATCACGGCATCGCCGAGGCCATGCGTGCGGATGACGATCCCGTGCTCAGCTTGGTCAGCCCCGATGCGCCCTACGTATGCATCGGCATGCACCAGGATGTCGCGGCCGAGGTGGACGAGGATTACTGCCGGGAGGCGGGCCTTCCGATCCTGCGCCGGCAGGTCGGCGGTGGCGCGGTCTATCTCGATCAAAACCAGCTTTTCTTTCACTTCATTTCGCCGCGCGAAAAGGCGCCCAGGCGGGTGACCGACATCTATGCTTTCCACGTAGCGCCGGTGCTGGCGACCTACCAGTCGCTGGGCATACCGGCGCGGCTGCGGCCGATCAACGACATTCATGTCGACGATCGCAAGATCGGCGGCACCGGCGCCGCGCAGATCGGTGACGCGACGGTCTTCGTCGGCAGCTTCATGCTCGATTTCGACACCGCGACGATGGCGCGATGCCTCAAGGTGCCGTCGGAGAAGTTCCGCGACAAGCTGCGCTCGACCCTGCAGGATTACATCACCACCATCCGCCGCGAACTTGGCGCGGTGCCGCCCCGCGACACGCTGACCTCTCTTTTTCGCCGGCATGTCGCCCGTCATTTCGATGCCGAACTGCGCAGTGACGAGCTGCGCCCCGACGAGCGCGCGGCGGTCGTTGCGTGGGAGCAGAAGCTGCAGACTTCCGACTGGCTGCGGCAACCGGGCACCCGCCGCGTCCCGGAGGGCATCAAGATCACCGGCGGCCTGCACCTTGGCGAGGGTATCCACAAGGCACCCGGCGGCCTGCTCCGTGTGCGCCTGCTGAGCCGTGACGACCGCATTGCGGATGTGCACATCAGCGGCGACTTCACCTGCATGCCTGCGGCGGGGATCGCGGCACTCGCCGACGCCTTGATGGGTATGGACCTGGGCGGCGATCTGCCGACCAGGATCGATCCGTTGATGACGTCCCTGGCGCTGGACATGCCGGGTGTCACGGCGCAGGACCTGGCGACGGCGCTGCATAACGCCCACCGTCCGGCCGACGAGAGGGCCCGGGCAGGGTAGGAAGAACGGCTTCGAGGCTCGTGTTTTTTGCGTGGGGGGTGGCGGCGACATCGGTGTTTTGCGATCGCTGTCCACACGCAGTAGTGCGGCACCATTCCCGCGGGCACCGAGCTTGCGGATCGGTTGATGCATCACACGTGGCATGAGGAGGGGTTCACCATGGTCACCAAGCATCTCAAGCGAACGCTTTTTGTTGCTCTGCTTCTTGCGTCCGGAGTGGCATCGGCCACGGATGGTTATTTCCAGCCCGGGTACAGCGTGCAATCGGTCGGCATGGGTGGCGTCGGCATCGCCCTGCCTCTGGATGCGCTGGCGGCTGCCAGCAATCCGGCCGGCATGGCCCTGATCGGCAATCGCCTCGATTTCGGGGTGAGCGTATTCCGGCCGCGGCGCAGCGCGAGCCTGACCACGCCGATGGGGGTGGCATCGTTCAGCGGCAATCAGACCAGCCAGTTCTACATCCCGGAGTTCGGCTTCAATCGCATGGTCAACTCGCGTCTGGCGCTTGGCGTCTCCGTGTACGGCAACGGCGGCATGAATACCGGCTACAGCAACCTGAACTCGGCCACCCGCGGCGCTCAGTGCGCCAATCCGCAGGTCTTGCAGCAGTTCGGCGGCAACCTTTCCGCTTGTCTCGGATCGCCGGTCGGTCAACTCGGTGCTTTCGGCGTGGGCTCCGTGGGCGTCGACCTGCAGCAATTATTCATCGCGCCCACGATCGCCTACCGGATCAATGAGCACAACGCGATCGGCTTGTCGATCGATTACGTGCACCAGAACTTCGGCGTCACCGGGATCCAGGCCTTCCAGGGGCTGTCGAGCAACCCGCCGAACGTGACCAACAACCAGCACGCCCAGTCCGACGGCGTGGGTTTCCGTATCGGCTGGACCGGCCAGCTGACACCCGATCTGACCGTGGGCGCGACCTATCAGCCCAAGATCACGATGAGCCGATTCCGGCGCTACAACGGGCTGTTCGCGGGCGGCGGACGCTTCGATATCCCTGCCAACTATGGTCTGGGCGTGGCCTGGAATGCCGCGCCGGGCCTGACCGTGGCCGGCGACGTCGAGCGCATCGAGTACGGCAGTGTTCCCGCCATCGCCAACCCGATGATCAATTCCCTGGTCTGCGCGACACCGGCAACCTGCGGGCTTGGTACACCCGACGGCACGGGCTTCGGCTGGCGCAGCGTCACCGTGGTCAAGCTGGGCGTGGCCTATGCGGTGAATCCCGGATTGACCCTGCGCGCTGGCTGGAATCGCAGTGGGCAGCCGATTCCGGGCGCGGATGCCTTCATCAACGTGCTGGCGCCCGGCGTGGTCGAGGACCATCTCACCCTCGGAGCGACCTACGCGCTGAGCCGAACCATCGACCTGTCCTTCGACTATGTGCACGCCTTCAGTCAAACCGTCACCGGCAGCGGTGCCAGCCAGGGCACGGCGATCCACATGTACGAGGACACGCTGGGCTTCTCGCTGGGATGGCGGTATTGAGCCTGGACTCCGGGCGGGGCCT
>JAJZEV010000063.1 GCA_021805665.1 Pseudomonadota bacterium | reverse complement strand
CTTCATGGACGATGCGGCCGCCTTCCAGCACAAGGATCCGGTCGGCAATCTCCAACGCAAACGCCAGCACCTGCTCGGACACCACGATACTGAGGTTGCGTTCATCGCGAATGCGCTTGAGTGTGCGGCCAAGCTCCAGAATGATCGACGGCTGGATTCCCTCGGTCGGCTCATCCAACAGCAGCACGCTCGGTTCCGTTGCCAACGCACGGGCGATGGCAAGCTGCTGCTGCTGGCCACCCGACAGGTTGCCGCCCCGGCGCCGACGCATCTCCCGCAGTACCGGGAAAAGCTCATACAGATGCGGCGGGACTTCGTTTCTGCCACGAACGAACAGGCCGGTTTCGATGTTCTCCTGCACCGTCATGGCAGAGAAGATCATGCGTCCCTGGGGCACATAGGCGATGCCCTCGGCGACCCGCTTGTGGCTCTTGAGCGGCGTCAGATCGCAGTCCTTGAGCCGGATTTCCCCGGATTTTGCTGGAATGAGACCGATCAACGACTTCATCAGCGTGGACTTGCCCATGCCGTTGCGGCCCAGAACGGCGACGATCTCGCCGGGTGCCACGGTAAAGTTCAACCCGTGCAACACCTCGCTCTGGCCATACGACACGCGAAGCTCCGATGCGACCAGCATGGCTTGCTCTTTCAATGACCGAGGTAAACTTCGACGACGCGCGGATCGGCCTGGACGGCGGCCATCGATCCTTCGGAGATGACCCGCCCCTGGTGCAGCACCGTCACCTTGTGGGCGATGTCGGCGACAAACCCCATGTCGTGTTCGATCACCAGCACCGAACGGTGCTGGATAATCCGATGCAGCAACTCCGCCGTTTTCTTGCGCTCGCTGACGCTCATGCCGGCAACCGGCTCATCGAGCATCAGCAGGGCGGGATCCTGGATCAGCAGCATGCCGATCTCCAGCCATTGCTTCTGCCCGTGGCTGAGATATTCCGCCTGCATATTGAGAAAATCGCTGAGGAAGATCATGGCGGCGACTTCCTCGATCCGGTCGCGCACCTCCGCATCGCGCCGGAAGCCCAGGGCACCGAAGACCGACCGGCCGCGCGGGAACGATATCTCCAGGTTTTCCAGCACGGTCAGATCTTCGTAGATCGACGGGTTCTGGAACTTGCGTCCCACGCCGGCCCGCACGATCTGATGCTCTTTCATCGTGGTCAGTTCGGTGCCGCGGAACTTGATCGAACCGGCGGACGCTTTGGTCCGGCCGCAGATCAGGTCGAGTACCGTGGTCTTGCCCGCGCCGTTCGGTCCGATGATGACGCGGATTTCGTTCGGGTCGATGTAGAGCGAGAGGTCATCGACCGCCTTGAAGCCATCGAACGAAACGGTGAGGCCTTCGACGGCCAACAGAAAATCGGTTACGGTTTGGCTCATGGCGGCTACTCCACGACGGCGCTTGCGGTATCGGACGTGGTGATCTGCCCCGCGGGCTTACGGGTAACACCAAGCAGACGTTCTACATGCGGATCGACGTAGCGGCGGTAAATGCCGGCCAGGCCGTCCGGGAAGACCATCACGACGGCTATGAACAGCGCGCCCATGGCGAACAGCCAGACTTGCGGCAGATCCTCGGAAAAGGTCGTGCGGGCATAGTTGACCAGCAAGGTTCCGTAGATGGCCCCGAAGATCGATGTGCGCCCGCCGACCGCGCAGTAGATCACCATTTCGATCGACGGCACGATGCCCACCAGCGACGGGGACATGAAGCCCACCTGCAGCGTGAACATCGCCCCGCCGATACCGGCCAGCGCGGCGGCGAAGCAGAACACGAAGATCTTGAAACTGGCGACGTCGTAGCCGGAAAAACGGACACGATCTTCCTTGTCGCGCATGGCCACCAGGATGCGCCCCAGCTTGCTGCGCCGGATGAACTGCGCCAGCACCATGGATGCCAGCAACAAAATGGCGCTTCCGAAGTAAAGAATAAGTTTGGCGCCATCGGTGCGGATATCCCAGCCATCCAGCGTGCGCAGATCGGTAATCCCGTTGACGCCGCCGGTATAGCCTTGCTGGCCGATGATCAGGATGGTCAGGATCGACGCCAGGGCCTGGGTGATGATCGCGAAATACGTGCCGCCAACGCGGCGCTTGAACATCGCGAACCCGATGACGAGTGCCAGCACCACCGGCACCAGCGGAATGGCAACGATCGCGAACCCCAGATGATGGAATGGTTTCCAAATATACGGCAGCTCGGTGAGCTGGTTCCAATCCATGAAATCTGGAATGCCAGGTGTGGACTGGATTTTTGTCGCCTCGACGGTCGATGCCTCAAGCTTCAGATACATCGCCATGCAGTAGCCGCCGAGCCCGAAGAACACACCTTGCCCGAGGCTGAGGATGCCGGTGTCGCCCCAGCACAGCACCAGACCCAGCGCGACGAACCCATAAGTGATGTATTTGCCGAACAGGTTCAGACGGAACGGATCCAGCACGGTGGGGAATACGGCTAGCAGCAGCACCGCCAGCACCCCGAAACACACTACATCCTTACGGGTCATGAATGCATTGCTGTTCATCACGATCTTGCTCATCTCCGCACCTTCAGAACGAACAGGCCTTGCGGCCGCAGCATCAGGATGCCCACGACGGCCAGCAGCACGACGACCTGCGCCATTGAACCGCTCAGGAAAAATTCCAGGGTGGAGCGTGCCTGCGAAATGGTGAAAGCGGAGGCAATGGTGCCGCCCAAGCTGCCAGCGCCGCCGAAGACCACGACCAGGAACGTATCCACGATATAAAGCTGGCCGGCTGTCGGGCTGGTTGACCCGATCATGGTGAAGGCGCTGCCCGCCACCCCGGCAATGCCGCAGCCGATGCCGAAGGTGTATCGGTCCACCCGCCCGGTATCGATGCCCACCGCGCTTGCCATTCCGCGGTTTTGCACGACCGCGCGCACCTGCTTGCCCCAGTTCGACCTGAAGATCAGCAGATAAACGGCGATGGTGATCATCAACGTCAGCACCATGACGATGATGCCGTTGATGGGAATATCGATAGAAGCCGAAGCGCTGACGGACCCCATCATCCAGCCCGGCAGTTCGACACCGACTTCGCGCGCGCCGAAGATCGACCGGAAGATTTGCTGCATGATGAGGCTAAGACCCCAGGTGGCGAGCAAAGTATCCAGCGGACGTTTATACAGATGCCGGATCAGCGCCCATTCGACGAACATCCCGGCCAGGCCGGCGGCGAAGAAGGCGAAGACGATGCCGACGGCGAAACTGGCCGCGAACATGGAAGGCATCCATGCGGTGAAGGCTTGGGAGTTTAAATAGGTCACATAGGCGCCCAGGATCATGAACTCGCCGTGGGCCATGTTGATGACGCCCATCTGGCCAAAAATAATGGCCAGCCCGAGCGCCATCAGCAGAAAGACGGAGAACAGGATCAGGCCAGCGAATCCCTGCATCGCCATGATCGACCCGAGGTCGCCCAACGAGTATCCAAACAGCATTGCACTTTTCCTTACTTGCCCGGGTCCGCCCGCCCCCGGCAAAGCACCAGGGGCGGTATCGTGGCTTACTGGTATCCAGCCGGGAACGGGTTCGGTTCGATCAGGTCCGGCGTTTCATAGACCACCTTGAACTGGCCATCCGCCTGCGCCAGACCGATGCGGGTGCGGCTCCACAGATGGTGGTTTGTGTTGTGGATACGCACGTAGCCCTCGGGCGCCTTATCGAACACCACGCCGCCGGATGCCGCGGCGATCTTATCGACATCGAAGCCGCCCGCCTTTTCCACCGTCAGTTTCCACAACCAGGGACCCAGATAGGCCGCCTGTGTGACGTCGCCGATCACCGACTTCTCGCCGAACATTTTCTTGAAGGCCGCGACAAATGCCACGTTGTTGGGATTGTCTAACGACTGGAAGTATTTCATGCAGGCATAAGCGCCGGCGATGTTTTCGCCGCCAATGCCGACGATTTCATCCTCGGTGACAGAGATCGTCATCAGCGTCTGCTTCTTCAGATCGATGCCGGCGGCCTTCAGTTGCTTGTAGAATGCCACGTTGGACCCGCCGACCACGTCAGCGTAAATCACATCCGGCTTGGTGAGCTTGATCTTGTTGATGACGGAGTTGAACTGGGTGCTGCCGAGGGGGAAATAGTCCTCGCCGACGACTTTGCAGCCGGTCAGATGCCCTTCGATGTGCTTGCGGGCGATTTTGTTGGATGTGCGCGGCCAGATATAATCCGACCCGATAAGGTAGAAGGTTTTTGCCCCCTTCTCCTTATTCACCCAGTTCAGCCCGGCCAGAATCTGCTGCGTCGCTTCCTGCCCGGTGTAGATCACATTCTTGGACTGTTCGAGACCTTCATAGAAGGTCGGGTAATACAACATGCCGTTCAGTTGCTCGAACACCGGCAGCACCGCCTTGCGCGACGCAGACGTCCAGCAGCCGAACACCGCTGCGCAATGATCGCTGGCCAGCAGCTTGCGCGCCTTCTCGGCGAAGGTCGGCCAGTCGCTGGCGCCATCTTCCTGCACGACCTTGATCTGCCGGCCGAGGACTCCGCCCGACGCGTTGATCTGGCTGATCGCCAGCTTTTCGGCCTCGGTCGCACCGGTCTCGCTAAGTGCCATCGTGCCGCTGAGCGAATGCAGGATGCCGCAGGTCACGGTATCGTCCGTCACCGCCAGACCGGTGGTGTTCACTTCGGCGGTCGGCTTTTCAGCCGCACGGGCCAGGCGCGGCAACAGTGTCGCGGCCGGAAGGGCCGCCATTCCCATCAAAAGATGGCGGCGGAATGGGGAACTGGGCGTCCGATCGGACGGGGCTTCAGGCATATGACCTCCAAGCGATGCTGCGGGAAACAATAAATTGTTGGCCCATCACCTTCGGCGGCGATGCTGCAATGCGGAAATACGTCGAATGACGTATGCTGCGATTGCGAACAGTCCTTGACCCGGCGTCCGCCAGGCGGTCGAGTGCGATAAACCGATTTCACCTGGAACGAGGGCACATACGACTTGGCAACCAGGCAGCGCATCATTCCCAGCCGGCGCGACTACAATCAGTGGGTCGCCAACCAAACGCTGGAGGATTACGCGCTGCGCTTCACCGCGAAAAGCGCCCGGAAGTGGTCTGCGCAGCGTGTCGCCAACACCGCACTGGGCGCCATATCCTTTCTGGCACTGGAAGCGATCGGCGGCACGATAACCGTGGACTACGGCTTCGCGAACGCTGCCGCCGCAATCGTTTGCGTCGCCGTCCTGATTTTCGCCATCAGCCTGCCGATCGCGATATTCGCCGCGCGCTTCGGGGTGGACATCGATCTGCTGACCCGCGGTGCCGGGTTCGGCTATATCGGTTCGACGATCACGTCGGTGATCTACGCCTCATTCACCTTCATCTTTTTCGCGATCGAGGCGGCGATCCTCGCCTCGATGCTGAAATCCTGTTTCGGCCTGCCGCTGTGGCTGGGCTATATCGTCTGTTCAGTGATCGTCATTCCGCTGGTCATGCACGGCATCACCTTTATCAGCCGATTGCAGTTCTGGACGCAGCCCGTCTGGCTGGCGCTCAATCTGCTGCCGTTCGCATTCATTTTTGCCGGCGGGATGGCGCCGCTGAAGGGCTGGACCAGCTACCCGGGCCTGTCCGGCCATGGATTCGACCCGCTGCTGTTCGGCGCCGCGGCATCCGTGGTCTTCTCGCTGGTGGCGCAGGTCGGCGAGCAGGTGGATTTCCTCCGCTTTCTGCCACCGCGATCCGCCCGGCAGTCGGGAACGGGATGGTGGTGCGCGCTGCTGGCGGCGGGTCCGGGGTGGATCGCATTTGGCGCGCCTAAGCTGCTCGCGGGATCGTTTCTGGCCTATCTGGCGCTACGGCACGGGCTTTCGCCGGACGACGCGGTACAGCCGGCACAGATGTACCAGGTCGCCTTCGGCTACGTTCTGGCATCGCCGGCAGCCGCCCTGGCGTTGGCCAGCGTCTTCGTCGCCCTGTCGCAAATCAAAATCAACGTCACGAACGCCTATGCCGGGTCGATCGCGTGGTCGAATTTCTTCTCCCGCCTGACCCACAGCCATCCCGGCCGCGTGGTATGGGTCGTCTTCAATATCGCCATCGCCCTGATGCTGATGGAACTGGGCGTGTACGAGGCGATCGAGCACACGCTGGCCATTTTCTCCGACGTTGCCGCATCCTGGGTCGGCGCCCTGGTAGCCGACCTGGTCATCAACAAATCCCTGGGACTCAGCCCACCGGGTATCGAGTTCAAACGGGCACATCTCTACGACATAAACCCGGTGGGAATGGGCGCGATGCTGCTGGCCATTTCAGCGTCGATGGCATCCTATTTCGGCGCGTTCGGCGCGCTGGCGGAAGCGTTCTCGCCGTTCGTGGCGCTGGGCGTCGCTTTCGTCGCGGCACCGCTGATCGCCCGGGCAACCAATGGCCGCTACTACCTGGCGCGCAAGCCCCGCTCGGGTTGGAACAAACTCACCACAGTCACCTGCGTGGTCTGCGAAAACCAGTTCGAACCGGAGGACAGCGCCTATTGCCCGGTCTATCGCGGGGCGATCTGCTCATTGTGCTGCTCGCTGGACGCGCGGTGTCACGACGGATGTAAACCGCACGCCCGCTATTCCAACCAGTTGCTGGTGCCGCTGCGGGCCATCCTGCCGGACTTCGCGGCAACCGCGCTGGCTTCCAGCTTTGGGCGTTATTGCGCCGTGCTGGCACTGTTGACGGCTGGCGTCGGCGCCGCTGTGCTGGCGCTCTATGTGCAGACCGCCGGGCTGACAGACCAACCGGATTTGCTGGCGGTCGCCTTTCGCAAGGCCTTCTTCGTGCTGCTGGCCATTGCCGGGGTCGCCGCCTGGTTGATCGTGTTGGGCCAGGAAAGCCAGAAAACCGCCTATGAGGAGACAGAACGCCAGACCGGGCTGCTGCTGAGCGAAATCCAGGCCCACGGCCGAACCGCCGCCGCGCTGCAGAAGGCCCGCGAGGTGGCCGAAGCCGCCAATCTTGCCAAAAGCCGCTATGTCACCGGGATCAGTCACGAACTGCGCACCCCGCTGAACGCTATCCTGGGTTACGCCCAGCTTCTGGAACGCGACACCGCCATTCCCGAACGCCGGAGAAACGGTATTCGGATCATCCGGCGCAGCGGCGAGCATCTGGCCGGCCTGATCGAAGGCCTTCTGGACATATCGAAAATCGAAGCCGGCCGGATCGAACTCTACCGTGATGTCGTTCGGTTTCCTGAGTTTCTCGACCAGCTCGTCGATATGTTCGAATTGCAGGCAGGCGCCAAGGGAATCGCGTTTACCTTCACCCATGAAGGCCGCCTGCCCGCGCTGGTGCGAACCGACGAACGCCGCCTGCGTCAGATTCTCATCAATCTGCTGTCCAACGCCATCAAGTTCACCCGGGACGGACAGGTCAATCTGCGCGTGCGCTGGCGCGACGACCTTGCTGCGATCGAGGTGGAGGATACCGGAATCGGGATCGCCGAGCAGGACCTGGAGCGGGTGTTCGAACCGTTTCAGCGGGTGGACAACGCGCGGGCGCCGTATGAGGGCGGTGTCGGTCTGGGTCTGACGATTACCCGCCTGCTGACCCAGATCATGGGCGGCGATATCAGGATCGACAGCAAACCCGGCCGCGGCAGCAAGTTCCTGGTTCGGATCATGCTGTCCGAAGTACGCTCCGCCAGCGATCGGCCGGCCAGCGAGCAAACCATGCTGGGCTATGCGGGGGCACCCCGGCGTGTGGTCGTGGCCGACGACGATCCGGCCCATCGCGGCCTGATCGAAGACCTGCTGCGGCCTTTGGGTTTCATCGTGTTCAACGCCGTGGACGGGCCGGAATGTCTGCGAATGGCCTCGCGGCTGAACCCCGATCTGTTCCTCCTCGACATTGCCATGCCGGGTATGGATGGCTGGGAACTGGGGCGCCTGTTGCGTGAGAACGGCTTCGACAAAACGCCGATCGTCATGGTCTCGGCCAACGCCAGCGAACTCAGCCAGGTGCGCCCCGGGAAAGACATCCATAACGACGTGCTGGCCAAACCGATCAGTCTGGCGGTTCTGTTGGAGAAAATCGGCCGCCTGTTGAATCTGCAATGGATCGCGCCCCCGGAACAGCCGGGGACAATGGCGGCCAGGCCGCGGCGGACGGTGCCGGCGATCTCACCGCTGAATGCGCGGCAGGTCGATGGGCTGCGGCAACTGGCGCTGATCGGTTATGTCAGGGGCGTGCGCGACGAACTGGATGCGCTGGACGAAGAACTGCCCGGGGCGTCCGAGTATATCGGCTTCCTGCGGGACCTTGTCTCTGAATTCCGCCTGGACGCCTTCCTGAAGACGCTGGATGCGGACCCGTCCGCGCCGGCCGGCCCGGACGTGGCAACAGGCCTGGACGTGGCAACAGGCCTGGACGTGGCGGAATGACACCGAAACCGATCGTCCTGGTCGTCGATGACTCCCCCGCCACACTGGGCATGCTGAACGACACGCTCGAAGCGGCCGGGTTCACCGTTCTGATCGCACAATCCGGGGTGGCCGCGATGCAGTCGATCGGCCGCATCACCCCCGACATTGTTTTGATGGACGCCGTCATGCCCGAAATGGACGGGTTCGAAACCTGCCGGCGCATGAAGCAGATCAAGGCTCTGACATCGGTGCCGATCGTTTTCATGACCGGCCTTACCGAAAGCCAGGATGTCATCCGCGGCCTGGAGGCCGGTGGCGTCGATTACGTAACAAAGCCGGTCGTGCCAGACGAAGTCGTTGCCAGGATCAACGTGCATCTGGCCAACGCCCGCCTGACACGCAGCGCCCGCGCGGCGCTGGACGTGGCCGGACGCTTTCTGCTGGCCTGCGATCGCGCCGGGCAGGTGCTTTGGTCCACGCCCCAGGCCGCCGAAATGCTGGATCAGGAGCAAGGCACCGGACAGACGGTTCTGACCGAGGATATCCGGGCCTGGGTCATCCGATGCCCCGACATGGCGGCGGCGGGGCAGGTAACGCCCCTGGTAATGACCGCGCGATCCGGTGCCGCGGGACACCTGCTGGAAATATCCTACGTCGGCCGTATTGGGCCGAACGAATTGCTGCTGCGCCTGGTCGCCGTCGATCCGTCCAGCGAGGAACTGCTGCTGAAGCAGCGCCTGGGCCTGACCACGCGAGAGGCCGAGGTGCTGTTATGGCTCGGGCGGGGCAAAACGAACCGGGATATCGCTGAAATATTGTCCCTGAGTCCGCGAACCGTTAACAAACATCTTGAAATCATCTACGCGAAAATTGGCGTGGAAAACCGGTCATCGGCTGCCGGAATCGCGATCCGCACAGTCGGAAGACTTTAGATTTATTGCAATTTGCGATGGATTTATACGATGCCGGACGGATCTCCCGGGGGCGCATCCGCCAGCGCGACTTCATGGTTCCTTCGCCGGCCGAACCTGATAAGGATGGCGCCTTGTCCCGGGTGGCCGTTCGCGGCCGGCCGAAGGAGTTCGGTAGGTCGATGATGGATAACGCGCATGATGGACAGTCCTGGCGGGTCGGGGTGCTGTTCTCTCAAAGCGGGGTGACGAGTGGCGTCGAACGTACCCAGTTGCGGGCCACGTTGCTGGCGATCGACGAAGTCAATGCAGCGGGCGGCGTGCTGGGCCGGCCGCTGGAGCCGGTGATTTACGACCCGGAATCCAACCCCAAACTGTTCCGGACGCTGGCGGAGCGGCTGCTGGGCGTGGATCGCGTGCGGCTTGTGTTCGCGTGCTATATGTCCAGCAGCCGAAAAGCCGTGTTACCGGCAATCGAGGCCTACCGGGGATTACTGTTCTATCCCACGCTGTACGAAGGGTTCGAATACTCGCGCCATTGCATCTACACCGGCGCCGCGCCGAACCAGAATTCCGCCCAACTGGCGCGCTTTCTGTTCGAACACTACGGCAACCGCTTCCTGCTGGTCGGCTCCAACTACGTCTATCCATACGAATCGAATCGCGTCATGGCCGATCTCGTCCGCCAAAGCCACGGCAAGGTACTCGATGAACTATACGTCCCGCTCAACGCCCGGGCTGAAGACTTCAGCCGCACGATCGCCGTCATCGGGAAAACATCGCCCGATGTCATCTTCTCCACTGTGGTCGGATCGTCCACCGCCGAATTCTACAAGGCATACCGGGCCGCCGGTTTCGACCCCGCACGCCAGCCGATCGCCAGCCTGACCACGAGCGAAGCGGAAGTGGCGCAGATGCCAGCCGAAGCCGCCGAGGGCCACATCACCGCCGCCCCGTTCTTCGAAACACTCGGCACCCCGGAGGCGCTGCGTTTCGTCGCCGCATATAAAGCACGCTACGGCGCCGATGCCGCGGTGCCGGCCGCCGCCGAGGCAGCCTACTTCCAGGTCCATCTCGCCGCTGCCGCTATCGCCCGGGCCGGTTCGGACGATCCAGAACGGGTGCTGCCCGAACTCAGCGAAATCGAATTCGCCGCGCCGCAAGGCAGGGTGCGCGTGGATCGCGAAAACAATCACACCCATCTATGGCCGCGGGTCGCCCGCCTGGATGCACAGGGCCGGTTTCAGGTCATCTGGCAGTCTGGCGTTCGGGTACGTCCGGACCCGTATTCCATGGTGCAAAATCTCGACGGCTGGTCCGCCGATGGCCTTGCCGCCCTGGCCGATCCCGGCTGAGGGACGCGGCATGTCGATCCAGATATTGCGCGATCTGCGGGGCCTGCGCGTGCTGGTGATCCATGCGCCGGACAGCGAAGGCGTCGATCTCGTGGGTCACCTGCGCCGTATCGGCTGCCAGGTCGAGGCCGCATGGCCGATCCCTGAGTCAGCCGACGGCGCCGACGTTGTGGTGCTGGCCGTGGATCACGAAAGCCGCCTCCCGATTCAGCGTCTCCTCCGCGGCCTCGATGGCATAAGGCCAACGATTATCGCGGTCGTCGGCTATGAGGATCCGTCCATCCTGCAGATCGTCCTAGACGCCGGCGCCCATGCGGTAATCGAGCGTCCGGTCCGCCCGTTCGGCCTGCTGACACAGTTGACCGTGGCCCGCAGCCTTTGGATGGAACGCCAAGCGGCCGCGCGCCATATCCAGAAGGTCGAACGCAAGCTGGCGGGTGTGCAAAATATCCAGCGTGCCAAATCGATCCTAATGAACGCCCAGGGACTCTCGGAGGACGAAGCGCATCAAACGATCCGCCGCAAGGCGATGTCCAAGCGCGTGCCGGTCGAGGAGATGGCACTGGCCATTATCAACGCAAATGACCTCTTGAACTCGACCACGAAACTCCCGTAACTTAAAGAAGTGGAGTGCGCTGAAGCACAATGTCCACAAGAAGGGGCACCAGAGCTGCTGCCCCGCACGGCACCGAAGCCAAGTCACCTGTAACGGGTGTGCTTGGCTTTTTTTTGGCCCGCGGATGGAAAGTCGAATGCGAACCGACCGACGGAGTTCATCGACGCTGGCGTTGGCCGCTGGCGCGCCGGGCGGTTCAGCCGTGCGTAACCAGCAACAACCGGGAGTATAAATCGTGATTCATGGCGATATCAGCAGCAGTAACGACACGGTCGGCGTTGCCGTGGTCAACTATAAAATGCCGCGCTTACACACGCATGAGGAAGTGCTGGCAAACGCCCGCAAAATCG
>JAJZEV010000099.1 GCA_021805665.1 Pseudomonadota bacterium | reverse complement strand
GGGTGAGACGAAGCGGGCAGGGTAGCAGGCTGCCCCTTATCGACCTCCTGCCGACGGTAGATATCTGAGTCACCCGGCCCGCGAGCGTGGGGTGGAACGATGCGAGGTTAGCCGGGGTTGTTCCAGGCCGATGACCGGCCGCGGCCGTCTGGCGACACGCCCCCCGGGGGAACAAGGAGCCTGCCAGCAGCACCCGTGCCGCGGCCGGGAGTCACCCGAACACGGCACGGACAACCGGGTTGCCTAGGCCTCGCCGACGCAATCCAGCATCGCCCCCGTCATGGCGTCGGCCGGGGACTTGCCGCCCCACAGCACGAACTGGAACGCCGGGAAGAACCGTTCGCATTCGGTCAGGGCGATATCGACCAGGTCTTCCAGACTTTCCGCCGAGGCGCCATTGGTGCCGCGCAGCAGCACGGCATGGCGAAACACCGGCGTGCCTTCGTCGCCTTCCAGACCGAAATGTCCCAGCCAGAGTTTTTCGTTGGCCAGGGCCAGCAGCTCGAACAGCGGGCCGCGTTGCTTTTCCGGCACTTTCAGATCGAACGCACAGGTGAAATGCATCACGCTGATTTCGTGCGACCAGTTGAAGAACAATCCGTAATCGCACCAGTGTCCGGGGGCCTCGGCGGCCATTTCCGAATCGCTGCGGCGGTCGAATTCCCAGTCGTTGGCGGCGACGATTTGCTCCATCATATCAAGGGGATTGGCGGCGTTATCGAGCGTGGTGGTCAGCGATGCCGACATGCGGGGTCTCCCGTCAAAAGGAAGGCCGAGCGTAGCCTTCACCCCCGGGCAGCGTTGCGCCGAAACCCATTTTGGAGTCGCCCGGAGTTGGCTACGCAAGGAGCCTATTCGCGTGTTCGCACCTGCCGCAAGAGCCAAGGCGTCATTTTCGCGCCGCCGCCGGGCGACTTTTGGTTCCCCCGGCGGAGTGTCGCGG
The DNA here is from genome assembly GCA_021805665.1 of Pseudomonadota bacterium. Taxonomy (GTDB): domain Bacteria; phylum Pseudomonadota; class Alphaproteobacteria; order Acetobacterales; family Acetobacteraceae; genus Rhodopila. The sequence continues at coordinate 10,705 of JAJZEV010000099.1, read as the reverse complement.
AAATGTCATGGCCCCGGGTGCGGGTGCGCTACAGTTCGTCAGGGGTGGCTGCATCCACCGCGCCCGACTCGATAGCGGCCACGCGGGTTTCCAGCGCGGCAAGCCTTGCCTCCAGTTCGGCTGCCCTCGATTCGGCGGCTTCCTGGCCCGCTCGGGCGTTGGCGGCCATTTCCTGTACCGCCTCCATTTCCTCCCGCCGCACCAGATCCAGGCGCTGGATCAGATCGTCCAGCCGCCCCCGCAGCATAGCCTCGGTTTCGTCGCGCAGCCCGGCCAGGGCGGAAAACGCACCGCCCGCCACGCCGGCGAGGTCGTCGAAAAATCGGGGCCGATCGCTCATGGGATACTCCTGCTCATGTGGCGGCTTTCGCACCGCCCGCTGGTCCGTATATAGGATGTGCATGATTCTGATAACTGGCGGCGCCGGCTTCATAGGCTCCAACCTGCAAGCCGTACTGGCTGGTCGCGGGCACGAAACCGTCGTTGCCGACACGCTGGGCAGCGACGGCAAATGGCGTAATCTGGCCACCCATCCGCCGACCCGGGTGATCCACCCCGACGACCTGGATGCGTTCCTGGACAGCCGCCCGCCGCTGGAGATGGTGTTTCACCTCGGCGCCGTCAGCGAAACCACCGCGGTCGATGGCGATCATACCTGGGCGACCAACGTCGAACTCAGTCGCCGGCTGTGGGAATGGTGCGCCGATCACGGCGTTCGCTTCGTCTATGCGTCGTCCGCCGCGACCTATGGCGACGGGGCGCAGGGGTTCGAGGATGAGTTTTCCATCCCGGCCCTCGACAGGCTGCGGCCACTGAATTTGTACGGCTGGACCAAGCACGCGTTCGATCTGCTGGTCGCCAAAACGCTGCTGACGCGGCGGGAGCAGCCGCCGCAATGGGCGGGCCTGAAGTTCTTCAACGTTTATGGGCCGAACGAGTACCACAAGGGGCGCATGATCTCCGTGGTGAAGGTCAAACATGATGAGGTCGCCGCCGGCCGGCCGGCCCGCCTGTTCAAATCCGACCAGCCGGGTCTGGCCGACGGTGCCCAGGCGCGCGACTTCATCTGGGTCGGCGACGTGGTCGATGTCATGCTGTGGCTGATGGAAACCCCCGCTGTCAGCGGCTTGTTCAATCTGGGAACCGGCCAGGCCCGCACGTATCTGGACCTGGCGCACGCGGTGTCGGACGCCGCCGGCCAGCCGCGTCAGGTGGAATTCATCGACATGCCGGACAGCCTGCGCGGCCAGTATCAATCGTTCACCCGGGCGCCGATGGACCGGCTGCGCGCCGCCGGTTATGCTGGTCAGTTCACACCGCTGGAGGAAGGAATCCGCCGCTACGTCCAGAACCATCTGGCCAGCGCGGACAAATACGTATGATCCCGGTTCTGCTGTTTCCCCAGTTCGACCCGGTCATCGTCCAACTCGGCCCGTTGAGTATCCGCTGGTATGCGCTGGCGTATATCACCGGGCTGGTCGTGGGCTGGCGGCTGGTGCGCCGGCTGGTGCGTCAGGCCCCCGCCGTCGCCAGCGAGTTGCAGGTGGACGATTTCCTGACCTGGGCAACCCTGGGCGTCGTGCTGGGCGGCCGGTTTGGCTACGTGCTGTTCTATCAGCCAAGTGTCTATCTCGCGCACCCGTCGATGATCCTGGCTGTCTGGGAAGGCGGCATGAGCTTCCATGGCGGCATGCTGGGGGTCGCCATAGCGGTGTCCATCTTCTGCTGGCGCAACGCCATTCCACTGCTGGGCTTCGCCGACCGGGTCGCCATCGTGGCGCCGATCGGGCTTGGCCTGGGACGGGTCGCCAACTTCATCAACGGCGAACTCTGGGGCCGTCCGGCACCGGACTGGCTGCCCTGGGCAATGATCTTCCCGCGCGGCGGGATGGTGCCGCGTCACCCCAGCCAGTTGTACGAAGCCCTGATGGAGGGCGTGCTGCTGGGGACGCTGATGTTCGTGCTGTCCCGTAGGGAGGCGATCCGAAGCCGCTTCGGCATGCTGACCGGGATATTCCTGTGCGGCTACGCGGTCGCGCGGATCGTCGCGGAGTATTTCCGCGAACCGGACGCATTTTTGGGGTTTCTGTCGTTCGGTACCACGATGGGGCAGATTCTGTCGATCCCGATGCTGCTGGCAGGCCTGTGGCTGATTGCCCGGGCGCGCATGTCCCGGCCGGCTGAATAACGGCCCGGGTCATGGCGGCCACCGGCCCCATCGCGGAACGCCCCGTCGCGGAAAGCCCCGTCGCGGAACGTTTGGACCGGTTCATGGCCCGGGCCAATGCGATCTATTACGCATCGCACGACCCGTTCGCGGATTTCACCACCTCGCCGGAGATCGGCCAGGTGTTCGGCGAAATCGTCGGGCTGTGGGCCGCCGTGGTCTGGCAGTCGCTGGGTTGCCCCGCGCCGGTCGTCCTGGCCGAGGCCGGGCCGGGCCGGGGTACGCTGATGGCGGACGCATTGCGGGCGATCCACCGGGCGGTGCCCGCCTTCGGTGCGGCGCTGAAGGTGCATCTGATCGAGACATCGCCGCGCCTGCGGGCCGTGCAGGCCGCGCGCATTCCAGGTGCGGTGTGGCACGGCGACCTGGCCAGCGTTCCAGACGCGCCGCTGATCCTGCTGGCGAACGAATTCCTCGATGCCCTGCCGATCCGGCAGTTCGTCCGCCGCGGCGATGGCTGGACAGAGCGGTTCGTGGCGGGCGGCGAATGGACCGAACGGCCGGCCGATGCGCGGGATGTGCCGCCCGGCCGCACCGCCGCGGAAGGCGATATCGTCGAGTTGAACGAACCCGCGCGCGGTTTCGCCGCCGCCGTCGCGGCGCGCCTGTGCCGACAGGCCGGGGCGGCCCTGTTCCTGGATTACGGGCCGGCACGCAGCGCGGCGGGCGACAGCTTGCAGGCGCTGGCGGACAAACGGCCGGTGCATCCGCTGGCCGTCGCCGGATCGGCCGACCTGACCGCGCATGTCGATTTCGCCGACCTCGCGGCTGTAGCCCGGGCGTCGGGGGCGGCTGTCCAAGGGCCGGAAACGCAAGGCGCGTTCCTGTCGGCTCTGGGGCTGTTCCAGCGCACCGAACGGCTGGCGCGCAGTCAGCCGGCAAAGGCATCCACGCTGGTTCAGGCCGCTCGCCGGCTCGCGGACCCCGGGGAGATGGGTCAGTTGTTCAAGGTGCTGGCGCTGCGGTCCCCCGGCACGCCCGCGCTGCCGGGGTTCGCGGACCGGTAAGGCCGGCTTACTCCGCCGCCCGCAGTGCCGGCCCCCATGCCGGGACATCCGCGCGCAGACTGTCGTCCATCGGCTTGGGCCACCAGCGGTGTTCCCACTCCGCATAGAACTTCTTCAGCGTCGGCATTACCTTTTCGGCGAACAGCCTGGTGTTGTAGCGCGTCAGGTCCTTGTTCATGTTGCCGAACTGCATCAACAGCATCAGGTTGCCGACATTCAGGTTCTCGGCCAGTTCGACGATCTGTTCGGTGACCTGGCTGGGGCTGCCGATGACGATATAGCCGGCATCGACCAAATCTTTCATCTCGGTCGGACGGGCGACGGACCTGGCTGCGGCGGCACTGACCTGGCTGGTCAGGCCAAAGCGCATCGTTGCCTCTGTGGTATAGCCGGGGGGCGCGGCGAAGCGCGGATCGATATGCAGGCAACGGCCGAAGAAGTATTCAGCGGCATCCCGGTACATATCCATCGCCTGATCGCGGCTTTCCGCGACACAAACGGTTTGCGCGAAGCCGGCCCGGTACGGATTGCGGTCCTTGCCCAGACGGTCCATTTCGGCCCAGAACCCGTCCATCGTGGCTTTGCCGACCTTGTGGCCATAGTAGGACAGATAGCAGTAAACGTAGTCCATCTCGGCGCACCACTGCCAGGTTTCCACCGACCCGCCGCCGGGGATCCAGATCGGCGGATGCGGCTGCTGGATGGGGCGCGGCCAGATGTTGACGTAGCGCTGCTGATTGAACCGGCCGTTGAAGGCGAAGGTGTCTTTCTCCTGCCACGCCTTCATCACCAGATCGTGCGCTTCCAGATACCGGTCGCGCAACTGGCTGGGATTCTGCCCATAGGCGAAGCAACCATCCATCGGCGTGCCGACCGGGAACCCCGCGATCAGCCGCCCGCCGGAAATGACGTCGATCATGGCGAATTCCTCGGCCACCCGCGTCGGCGGGTTGTACAGCGCAAGCGAATTGCCCATGACGCAGATCGTGGCGTCGGTGGTGCGCCGAGCCAGGGAGGATGCGATCAGGTTGGGCGAGGGCATCAGCCCATAACCGTTGGAATGATGCTCGTTCACGCAGATCGCATCGTATCCGCAATCGGCGGCGTATTCGAGCTCATCCATGAAGTCGTTGTACATCAGATGCGCGCGTTTCGGGTCGAACAGCGAGGAATGGATATCGACCCAGACCGAAGGGTGCTTCTGTTTGAAGTCCTCCGGCAGTTCGGTGTACGGCATCAGATGAAACCACATCAGCTTCATGGCGTGCTTCCCTGTCGCGGTCGTTGGGTTGTATTTGTTGGCCCGATGGGGCTACCGGGCAGTAGCCTAATCGGACGACCGCGACAATCAAGCCGTCATTTCCCGCTGGTGGCGTCTGGTTCCGGGATTGGCTTCTGCTGGTCCGCCGCGGGTTTGGCGGGCGGTTTGGGAACCGGGCGGATCGCCGGGCCGGTAATGACATCGAAATCGAAACTGCCGCGGGTCATGGTGGGCTCCTTGGTTGGGGTTCCAAGGCCGATCCATCTTCAGCGGATTCCGGGGTGAAAATACGAAAGCCGCCTGGATGAGGCGGCTTTTTGGGTCTTGCTATTCGTGCATGATCCTAGGCCGCCGGGGAATACCAGCGGTACCAAAATCGCGAAACTGAAACAGCGTTAGACATAACCTTTCTGCTAGCGCCGAAGCGCTCCGTCCGCAAGTCCGAATATCGGTTTGGCGCACCCGGAATTGATGGACGTCCGATCCGCTTCAACACCACTTGCGATGTTATTCCACCGGGGACAGCGCCCCGCGCAAATCACGAAGGAGACGAAAATGACAAGAACCAACCTGCATCTGGCGATATGCGCCATATCCGTGCTCGCCGCTGCACCCGCTTTCGCACAGGGCGATCACGCTGCCCCGCAGGAGGATTCGGCGGTGCAAAATCCCGGCATGCCGGCCAACCCGTCAGATATGAAGGCGGCCGATATGAAGGCGGGCGGCGAACACATGAAATCGCACGGATCGCATGCGGCGATGTCGGCCAAAAGCGACGAAACCGGGGATTCGGCGGTGGACAAATTGAACGAGGAAAGCCTGAAGGCAGCCCGCGGCGGCCAGCCGTTCGATGCCGCCACGTCCGGCAGCATGCCAATGCATGACGGCTCCGCCGGTACGATGGGCATGTCGGGCGGATCGATGGACAGCGGCATGCCGCCTGCCCAGACCCCACCGAAATAGCCGTCCGGTTCGGTGGCGCCCGCCCGGTGTTCGCAAGCATTGGCGTTGGCGCGTAACCCGTCTAGGCTTTCCTCCGGGACACAAAACCGGAGGAAACCAATCATGAAAGCCGCCGTCTTTCACGCCGCGCACCAGCCGCTCACCATCGAGGATGTGGAAATCGAGAAGCCGAAACGGCGGGAAGTCCTGCTGCGCACCGCGTATGCCGGGCTCTGCCACTCCGACCTGCACTTCATGGAGGGGCTTTACCCTTACCCGACCCCGGCGGTGCTGGGCCATGAGGGCGCGGCGGTGGTGGAAGCCGTGGGCGAGGACGTCACCTATGTGAAGCCCGGCGACCATGTGATCACCTGCCTGTCGGTGTTCTGCGGCGAGTGCGAATACTGCACCACCGGCCACACCAACCTGTGCGACAACAACGAGGTCAAGCTGCTGCCAGGCACCGCGCGTCGGCTGAAGTGGAAGGGCCAGGTGCTGCATCAGGCGTTCAACCTGTCGGTGTTCGCCGAACAGATGCTGGTGCATGAGCACGCGGTGGTGAAGATCAACAAGGAAATTCCCCTGGATCGCGCTGCCCTCGTCGGCTGCGGCGTGATGACCGGCGTCGGCGCCGTGTTCCATGCGGCGAAAGTCGAAGCCGGCAGCACCGTCGCGGTGATCGGTTGCGGCGGCATCGGATTATCCGCCGTCAACGGCGCGGCGATCGCGGGGGCGGAGCGGATCATCGCCATCGACACCAACTCCTCCAAACTGGAAAAAGCCAAGGAGATGGGCGCGACGCATACCATCAACGCCTCCAACGTCGATCCGGTCGCCGCGGTGAAGGACCTGACCGATGGCAAGGGCGTGCCTTACTCGTTCGAGGCGATCGGTCTGAAGGCAACGGCTGAACAATCGTTCGCGATGCTGCGTCCGGGCGGCGTGGCCACGATCATCGGGATGATCCCGTTCGGCACGAAGATCGAACTGCACGGCGCGGACTTCCTGCGCGACCGCAAGATCCAGGGCACCAGCATGGGCGGCAACCGGTTCCGGGTGGATATGCCCCGGCTGCTGGAGCTGTGGCGCCAGGGACGGCTGAAGCTGGATACGCTGGTATCCGGCGAAGTGACGCTGAACCAGATCAACGAGGGCTTCGCGATGCTGAAATCGGGCGCCCCGGTGCGCAATCTGATCAATTTCGGCGTCGCCTAGGGTTCCAGGAGAAGCGGCGAAGGGGCCGCTTCGACCACCCGGGGGCCGTTATGGCGGGCGCGGCCCGCACAGGGATTGAATGGGGGATTTGGCCACCCGCCAATCGGTCTGATTCCAGGGGGGGGACGCAATCGGCGTCTCCCCCGCCCGACTGCCTCCAGGGCCAACCGGGCCTCGATGTGCTGGTGCATTCGACCAAGGCGGCCGTGCGAGTTCCCGAGGCTGGCGATGGCACGGCGCTGCCGGCACTGGCGGCGTTTCTGATTTGGAACGAACCGGCAGGCACGGCACCGAATCGTTCGAACGCGGCATGCCGGTCCCGGGCGGGATGCGGATCGGTGATCGTAACCATACCGATGCGCCTCCGCCGCATGGCACCGGGATGCGAAGCAGCGGACAAGCGCGGAAAGATACCTCGATGGTCTCTGCCGGCCGTGCGTCAATCGAAGGGGTGATTGCGCGGGGTATCCTCAACCAAGGGCCGGGTGCCGCCGAACCGGCGTCCGGCTGCGTATAAGTCCCATCTCGCACTCGCGGCGGACAAGCGCCATGTTCCGCCGGACACAGGAGGCCACCATGGCAAGCTACGAATTCGTCACCCTCAACGTCTTTACCGACGAGCGTTTCGGCGGCAATCCGCTGGCGGTGCTGCCAGACGCCAACGGCCTGACCGACGCGCAGATGCAGGCGATCGCGTCGGAGTTCAATCTGTCGGAAACCACTTTCGTGCTGCCTCCGGACAACCCCCGGCACCACGCCCGTGTGCGTATTTTTACCCGGAAGCATGAGATGTCGTTCGCGGGCCATCCCAATGTGGGCACCGGATTCGTGTTGGCGACGATGGCGGGCGACCCGCCGGAACATTACACGTTCGAGGAAATCGCCGGTCTGGTCCGCGTGCATATCCTGCGCGACGCCAACCGACGGATTTCGGGCGCCCGGATCGCCGCGCCGCGATCGCTCAGTATCGATATCGGCCTTCCGGCGGACGTCGTGGCGGCCTGTGCCAGCCTGTCGCCGGACGACATTGGCACGGTGTCGCATACGCCGCTGGTGGCATCGGTCGGCACGCCATTCGCCCTCGCCGAGGTGGCCAGTGTCGAGGCATTGTCCCGCGCCGAACCCGATCTGGCGGCGTTCCGTTCGGCTGCCGCCCGGTTTCCGACATTGGACGGGCGGATCGCGCTGTATCTGTACGCCTGGATGCCGGGCGGCGAACGGCGGATCAGGGCGCGTATGTTCGCCCCGCTGGGCGGCATCGACGAGGATCCGGCCACCGGCAGCGCGGCCGCCACGCTCGCCGCGCTGCTGACATCCATGGCGCCGGGCGACAATCTGGATCTGTCGTATGCCATCGAGCAGGGGGTGGAGATGGGACGTCCGAGCCTGATATCCGCCTCGGCGGTGAAGTCGGGCGAAGGGCCGGTGTCGGCCAGTGTCGCGGGCAGTTGCGTGCCGGTGTCGCGCGGAACGCTGGAGGTTTAGGGACGCCAGCGCAGAACGCGCTTCCGGGTTGACTGGACTGGTGTTCCGGTGGGCCACGGCTCCCTGCGAGACACCCCCGCGCGGCAGCGCCGGGGACGCGGCCGATTCGCGTTCATCCGGCGCTTTTGCCGCCAGTCGTGCCTTATGCGGCCATGGGCGGGCGCCGGGTCCGTGTTCCCAGCGCCCGCTCCAGCGCATCGCCAACCTTTAACACCAGTGCATCCTCGAACGGCCGGCCACCGATCTGCAATGCCAGAGGCAATCCGGTCTGGCTGAACCCGTTGCAAATCGATAACGCCGGCCCCCCGGTCACGTTGAACGCCCGGTTGAAGAACGGCTGGAAGCCCGACGCCATGGAATCCTCGCCGATCGGGCGGGCGGGACACCGGGCGGTGGGGAAGATGACGACATCGACGGATGTCATGGTTTCCGCGATTTCGGCAACCAGCCGGGATCGTTCGCGTTGAGCATTGATATAGTCGGCGGCCAGTACGAACGCGCCCGCCATCAGCCGATGGCGTCCGAACGCGCCGTACAACTCCGGCGAGGTGCGCAGCCAATGCTGGTGAATCGCATATGCCTCGGTTCGGGAGATCAGGCTGCCGCAGTCTGCGTAAGTGCCGAACGGCGACATGGTCACGTCGCCGACGATCGCACCCATGTCGCGCAGTACCGCGACACTGGTTTCCAGCGCGGCAATCGTTTCGGGGTCGGTCAGCAGGTCCTGCTCGAAGAAATGCCGGACCACGCCGACACGCAGGCCCTTCAGGCCTCGGCCGAAACCGGCGGTGAAATCCACGGCCGGAACCGACGCGCTGCCGGGGTCCATGGGGTCATGACGGGCCAGCACCTGCATCATCAACGCGCAATCCTCGCTGGTCCAGCACATTGGCCCGGCATGGTCGAACGAGAACGACAGCGGCAGGATCCCGCGCCGGCTGACGTATCCATAGGTCGGCTTGTGCCCCGCGATGCCGCACCACGCAGCGGGGCCGCGGATCGACCCGCCGGTGTCGCTGCCCATCGCGGCCATGCACAGTCCGGCGGCTACCGCGGCGGCCGATCCGGAGGAGGAGCCGGACGGGTCCAGCGATACGTCCCAGGGGTTGCGGGCCGGCGGCCACGGCAGATCGAACGACGATCCGCCGATGGCGAATTCCCAGGTCGCCAGCTTGCCCGTTATGACGGCACCTGCTTCGCGCAACAGGGTTACGGTGAAGGCATCCTCGGTCGGGAGGTTATCCCGCAGCAGGGCCGAATGGCCGGTCGTGCGAATCCCGGCGGTGTTGTAAATGTCCTTCAATCCGATCGGAATGCCGTGCAGCGGGCCTTTCCAGCGGCCCGCCGCGATCTCGGCTTCTGCCTGTTTCGCGTCCTCGCGTGCCTGTTCTTCCAGCACCAGCAAGTGGCTGTTCAATGTCCCGTCCAGCCGCTTCACCCGCGCGAGATAAGCATCTGTCAATTCAACCGGCGATAGAGTGCGGGCTTCGATCCTTGCCGATGCTTCCGCGATCGTCAGAAAATGCAACTCGGTCATCAAATGGCTTCCGATTGGCGAACGTCTGCCAATGGCTAAGCAAGACAGATACCAACCATCGCTACTCCATGACCCAGCCGCGATCCCTTAACAAAACCGGCGTTTCCGACTGTGCGTCCCGATCGGCTTGCGGCATTGCCAGCCATAGTTTCAGCCGTTCCAGGACGAGCCGCGTCGGCAGTGCCAGTTCCAGCGTCAGTGCCTCGGTCATGCCATAGAAGCGCAGCCCGTCCAGTTCCCCGTCGCCGCCCAGTTCGCCGCTGACATGGCGTTCTTCCACCACCAGGAAACGGGCGTTGAAACGGATCGGCAGCCCTGGCGGGGTGACCGCCCGGGCGAGGTAATGCAACCCGTCCAAACGCGGCGGTGTGCCCAGGCACAGGCCGGTTTCCTCCAGCAATTCCCTCGCGGCCGCGGTGGCCAGCGCTCGGGCCAGCGATTCGCTGGCCTTTTTGCGCAGGGCGCGTTCGGTTGCCTCCGACAACCCGGCAGCGATTGGCGCGGTGAGGTCGGCGCGATCCACCCGGCCGCCGGGAAACACCAGCCGGTTGGGCATGAACCGGTGCTTGGCTCCGCGCATACCCATGAGCATATGCGGTTCTCCGTCCACCATCCGCAGCACGATCAGGCTGGCGGCGTGCTTGGCGCGAACCGTTGGGCGCCTGGCAGCCGCCAATAAATCGTCAGGCAAGGTCGAAACCTTTCGTTTTCAGGTAGGCGCCGAACCCGAAACGCTCCGGCACCGACAACTGACGCGCCGCATTCTCGCTCCACCCCACGCCGTCGCGTGTTGGATAAATGTCCTTGTTCTTCAGGCTGCCGGCGGCGACCGGGTCGCGGGCATCGCGCCGCCGGTCATAGGCGGCGATTTCCGGCTCCAGGGCGCTGTCGTCGTAGCGTTCGCGATGCACCACGACGGACGGCGGCAGGCGCATCGACACCGGGCGGCGGAACACCGGCCAGCCGACCGTCAGCCCCGCCACCGGATAGACCCCGTTCGGCAGGCCCAGCAGCGGGGACACACGCTCGAT